>JBBTYT010000022.1:0-26764 GCA_038061695.1 Patescibacteria group bacterium | reverse complement strand
TTCAATTTTTTTCATTTTGCCAAAAAATAAAATCCGCCCCGCATTCCTCCCGCACTCTCCTGCAGGGCGGGAAACCGAATCCCGCCGAATTTCAAAAATCTTTAGTCTCGGTTTTGCGAATCCTCCCTCCCGCAAAATTGCTTCGCAAAACCGAGTCCATTTTCCCGAACGGCTCATTTCCTAGTATTTGAGCCGTTCAGCGTTTCCCCGCACTTTCTCTTTGAGAAAGCTCTGTGCTACTGCACAGAGGTGCTTCAGCGCGCGGGGAACGCTAGGATACTTTGTTTTGAAAATAGGTTCTAGCTTGGTACAATAAACACACCAGAACAGAACTCATCGGTTTTTTGGAAGCTAAAAAGCCGTTTAGTTCGTTTGTGGTGCCGCGAGAGAGACTCGAACTCTCAGGGGATTGCTCCCACGCGATTTTGAGTCGCGCATGTTTACCAATTTCATCACCGCGGCAAAATTTTACTTTATAATTATCCTATCAAAGATTATATATTTTTATCTCTTGTTGTCAATGAATTTTCTATGTTATAGTTATGTTATCTAAGTATAATAATATATGTCAGCTCTAACAATAGCATTTTGTAATCAAAAAGGAGGAGTAGGAAAGACAACAACTGCTGTTAATACAGCGGCTTATCTTGCAGATTATGGCAAGCGTGTTTTATTAGTTGATTTGGACCCGCAGGCAAACGCAACCTCCGGACTCGGTATATATAGCAGTGATGTTAAGGTTAATTTATATCATTTTTTAAGCGGACAGGCACAAGGAAACGAAGTTATTTTAAATTCAGGGATAGAAAATTTTGATATTTTGCCAGGTGGTTATGATATGGCTGGTGCCGCTGTGGAGTTGGTCAACGAGGAAAATAGAGAATTTAAACTTAAACAAGTTTTGGCGTCAATTTTGGATTATTATGATTTTGTAATAATAGATTGCCCTCCTTCGCTTGGGATATTAACTATCAATGGACTTGTTGCGGCTAATAAAGTTGTTATTCCTGTGCAGTGCGAATATTATGCTTTAGAGGGGCTTTCGCAACTTCTGGAAACAATTGGACTTATTAAAGAGAATATTACCCCAGATCTTGATATTATGGGAGTTGTGCTTACTATGAATGACACCAGGAATAAACTTTCTGCCGCTGTTGTGAAAGAGGTAAGAAGGAATTTTCCAGGAAATGTTTTTGAGTCTATTATTCCAAGAGCAGTTGCTTTAGCAGAGGCTCCAAGTTATGGCAAGCCGATATCACATTACAATTCTTGGTCAAGAGGGGCGAGGGCTTATAAGAATTTAGCGGAGGAAATAATTAAATTAAGTCAGTGATTAGCTAAAAGCAAACCTGTTCAATCAGGAGAGCTATAAGCTAACAGCTAAATATAATGGCATTAGGCAGAGGACTTTCATCTTTAATACCAAAAAAAGATAATACGATAATATCGAGTGTTAATACTACAGGACAATCTCTTATTAAAGAAGCGGTTTTTAATATTGATATAGATAAGATTTTTCCGAATCCTTTTCAGCCTAGGAAAAAATTTGGCGAAGAAGGATTGAATGATTTGGCGCAATCAATTAAAGAGCATGGTGTGCTTCAGCCGATAATTGTTGCTGAGATTAACGAGGGAGGAGAGAAGAAGTATCAGATAATAGCTGGGGAGAGAAGATATAGAGCTTCAAAGCTAGCCCAATTAAGATATGTTCCTGCAATATTGAAAAATAATAAGACAGACAGAGAGCATCTTGAATTGGCTATTTTAGAGAATGTTCAAAGAGAAGATTTAACTCCGCTAGAGAAAGCTTTTTCTTACAAGCAACTCGCAAGTGAATTTAATATGACGCATGCACAGATTGGCGAAAGGGTTGGTAAGGGAAGAGTATCCGTTTCAAATGCAATTAGACTTTTAGAATTGCCAAGCGATGCAAAGGAAGCTCTTGAAGCCGGAGATATATCAGAAAATCATGCAAGGGCGATTTTATCTCTTTCTGACGGAGCTATGCAAGCCAGACTTCTTAAAGAGATAAAAACTCAAAAACTTTCAGCGAGAAATACGGAAGTTGCCGCAAGAGCTATGCTTAAAAGACCGGTAAAGAGTATGGCGTCCCAAGATCAAGATGTTAAAGATGCTTTAGCAAAGCTGGAAGGATATTTAGGTACTAAGGTTTTTGTTAAGCCTGGAAAACATGTAAGTGATGGTGGAGAGCTTGTCGTCAAATATTTTTCAAATGAAGATCTTAAAAGTATAGTTAGCAAAATTGCATTAGACAAGTTTAGGGATAATTAATTTTTCAGCATAATCTTTTTTACTTCCCTTATTCCTTTTATATTTTCAATTTTTTGAGTTATTTTATTTAAGATAAGATTGTCTTTTATTTGAAATGTTACAACAATAATAGGTTTATTTTTATCCCTTGTATCTGTATTAAGCGTATCTATATTTATTTTTTCTTTGTTGAATATAGAGAGGATATCTTTTAGCATTCCGACTCTATTTGAGGCTAGTATGGCCATTTCAAGATGTTTCATATTCTGAGTTTTTTTATGAATTATTGGAACTTCTATGCCAAGTTCTTTTTTAAGATATGATCTAATCTTGCTTTTTGCGTAACTTGTTTTTGTGAGCTCAAGCCATCCGCGTGATGGTTTTTTATTTTTTGTAGTTATAATCTCACAAATTTCTCCATTTTTAAGTTTATAGTCCAGAGACACCATTTTATGATTTATTCTTGCTCCAGAACATTTATTGCCAATATCAGAATGAATATTATAGGCAAAATCAAGAGGAGTGGCGCCATCCGGTAAATCTATAACATCTCCCTTTGGGGTGAAGACGAATATCCTATCTTTAAAAACATCAATTTTTAAAGAATCTAAAAATTCTTGCGTTCCAACATGCTCTTTCTGCCAATCTCTAAGCTCAGAGACCCAAGATATATTTTTCTTTATAGTTACATCTCCTTGTTTTCCACTCATTTCATACGCCCAGTGGGCGACTATCCCATTTTCTGATTCTTCATGCATCTCCTCCGTTCTTATCTGAAATTCTGTTATTTTTCCATTTATGCAAAAAACGGTAGTATGGATACTCTGATATCTGTTTAATTTTGGCAGAGCTATATAGTCCTTTATTTTTCCAGGTACAGGCTTCCAAAGTTTATGTATTATGCCAAGCGTGACATAGCAATCTTCAATATTTTTAGTGATAATTCTAACAGCGATTATATCGTAAATTCTTTCAATATCCATCTCTTTTCTGACAAGCTTTTTATATATGCTGTAAAGATTTTTAACTCTGGAGTCTATATTCACAATACTCACATTATTTTTTGTAAGTTCATCAGCAATCACCTCTTTTACCTTTGTCAAGTATTCTTCTCTCGCATGCCTAGCTCCTTTCATTTGAGTTTTTGTCCATAGATACTCCTCAGGTGATGTATATTTAAATGCCAAATCTTCAAGCATTCCTTTAAATTTACCCATTCCAAGTCTGTCGGCTAGAGGAACATAGACATCTAAAGTTTCAAGAGCAATTCTTTTTCTTTTATGTTCTGGAACATTTTCAAGAGTCTGCATATTGTTAGCTCTGTCTGCTAGCTTGATAATGATAACTCTAATATCTTCTGCCATAGATAGAAACATCTTTCGCAGGTTTTCAACATGGCGTTCTATGCCGTGATATTTAACAGTTCCAAGCTTTGTAACGCCATCAACTAAAAATGCAATCTCATCGCCAAATTTCTTTTTAATCTGTTCTGGTGTCGCATGCCCGTCTTCACACACATCATGAAGTAGTGTAGCTATAATAGTAGGTGTATCCATTTGAATTTCAGCAAGCATTTTTGCAGCGGCGACAGGATGCACAAAATACGGCTCACCGGAGTATCTTTTCTGATCCTTATGAGCTTCTTTGGCAAATAAAAAAGCTTCTTTGACTTGTTCAATCTCTCTCGGATCCCTATTTTTTATTAACTCTAATATTTCATTTACATTCATATTATTAATTTACATCAGAGCTCTCTAAAGGTCAAATAAATATAGCCGTTGACATAATGTCAACGGCTATAGAATGTCTAAAAAGTCGTCTCTTTTTAAGTTTGGTCCTATATAGAATTAAAATCTTTATAATAACAGTCTAGCTGTAATGCTTGATTAATTTTTTTGTAATGCTTATTTATGGAGCATCTTTCTATTATTTGTTCTATTTCTTTTTTTGAGAAATCGATTTTTTTTATTTGTTCATAATTCATTTTTAATATTTCATCAAGACAATTTTGATGAACGCATAAATGAATTATGTATTCTCTTTCTTTTGGATAGAATGATCTTTTTCTTATCGTAGAGATTATATGGAGGGCTTTCTCTATGGAATTTTTTTTAAGAAGTGTCCATATAAAGTAGTTCGTAGTTCTTTGGTATATACCTAAGCTCGCTACCTCTATAGCCTCTTCGAATAATCCTTTCTTAATAAATGATTCGGTAAGATAGTTAGATATCTTTTTATCCTTGGCAGACTTAGCTATTTCTATTGCCTTAATATATTTTTCTTTGGTAATATTATTTTTTATTCTTGTTCGCAGGCCTTTTATTTTATGTATATGTCCAGATATATTCTTTGAATCCATTTTAGAATCTCCTATTAAATTGTATAGAGCAATAATAGAAAGTATTTAATTTCTATTATTTACAAGAATAACATAAATTCTAAAAAAAGCAAGAAAATTATTTTCTTTTAGCTATTTTCTTTTGTGTGGATTGTGGTTCGGACATTTTTTATCTGAACATCTTTCAGGAATAGTTTTTGTGCCTTCCATCATAAGAGATCCGCACTTGGAACATATTTTTCCAGTTGGTTTTGCCTTAATAGCAGATTTACAATCAGGATAGTTTGAACAGCTATAGAATATCCCAAATCTGCCTCTTCTTTCCATCATCTCTCCTTTTTGACATAATTGACATTTCACGCCTGTCATTTTTTTCTTTTTCTCTTCCTCGTCCTCTTTGATGAATTTGCACTTAGGATAATTTGAGCAAGAAATAAATTTTCCGAATTTACCTTCTCTTTCTAAAAGGGTTCCATTTACGCAATCAGGGCATTTCTCTCCTGTCTCCTTCGGTCCCTCAAGTTCTTTTCCTTCCATATTCCTTGCTCCAATACATTCAGGGAATTTTTCACAACTTAAAAATCTTCCGCTTCTTGAAAGTTTGATTATCATTTTGCCGGTGCACTTGGGACATTTTATATTTTCATCAGCGTCACCTAGTGTTGTAAGTTTATCTATTTTTTCTTTTGATTTGACATCTTTTGAAAATGGTTCATAAAAATCTTTCAGCGTTTTTGTGTAATCTCTTGTGCCATTTGAGATATCATCAAGTTTTTGTTCCATATCCGCTGTAAATGTATCTGATATATATTCGGAAAAATTTTTTTCTAAAAATGTACTAACAACATCACCGGTATCTGTTGGAAGTAATGTTTTATTTTCTTTCTCAACATAGCCTCTATCAACTATAGTTTTTATAGTACTTGCGTATGTTGATGGTCTGCCAATGCCTCTTTTTTCTAATTCTTTAATCAGTCCTGCCTCTGTATACCTTGAAGGAGGTTGCGTTTGTTTGTATTCTTTTTCTATAGAAATAAATTTTAATTCATCATTAATTTCTACTTTAGGCAAAATTACATCTTCTCCACTAGAAGACGGGTCTGCTTTCAGCCAACCTGGGAATATTATTCTTGAGCCTGTTATTCCAAAGTCCGGTATCTTATTGTCGGAAACATTTGCTGTAATTTTTGTTCTTAGGAGTATGGCATTCTGCATTTGAGATGAAACGGCTCTTTGCCAGATAAGCTTGTAAAGTCTTTGCTGTTCTTCCGTTTGTCCCGCGTTTTCTAAAGATGCGTTCGTTGGTCTTATAGCCTCGTGAGCTTCTTGGGCATTCTTGCTTTTTGTTTTAAAAATATTTTCAGAAGCATATTCTTTACCAAACTTCTTTTCAATGAGATTTAATATTTGTTGTTGAGCTTGCTTACTTATATTTGTGCTATCAGTTCTCATATAAGTTATTAGTCCGACCTCGTATAGTTTTTGGGCAACGCCCATTGTTTTTGATGGCGCAAATCCAAGTCTGGTGCTTGCTACTTGTTGAAGAGTTGATGTTGTATACGGAGGCCGAGCAGATCTGTTTATTTCAGACTCTTTTACATTCATAACTATCCAAGAGCTCTCTCTTCCGATTTTTAATATTTCATTAACCTTATTTTCATCTCTTGGTTCTTCTGAGCAGATAAGAGAAAAATTTTCACTGTTTTTATTTTGCACCTCTGCTTTTATAGTCCAAAAATCTTCAGACTTAAATGCGCGAACCTCTCGTTCGCGCTCCATCAATATTCTTAAAGCGGGGGATTGAACTCTGCCTGCAGAAAGTCCGTAACGCACCTTTTTCCAGATTAGTCCGCTAAGGTCATATCCAACAAGTCTGTCTAATACTCTTCTAGCTTCTTGAGCTATTTTAAGATTCTCATCTATCTTTCTTGGACTTGCGATAGCTTCCAAGACAGCTTCTTTTGTTATCTCATGAAACGCTACTCTTTTTGGATTTTTTATATTGCACGCTTCCGCAATATGCCAAGCGATAGCCTCCCCTTCGCGGTCAGGGTCAGTTGCAAGTAATACTTCATCAGCTTCTCTAGAAAGCTCAATCAGCTCTTTTACTACTTTTTCTTTTCCTTTGGATATTTCATAAAATGGAACAAATCCGGCTTTTATATCTATAGCTTTTTTATTGCTCTTTGGAATATCACGAACATGCCCGATTGAAGCGCGAACTTTATAATCTTTTCCTAAATATTTTTCAATTGTTTTAGCCTTTGACGGCGACTCAACTATTACTAGTTTCATTTAATTAAATTTTTATTGAATAAATATTTCCGCCGATATTTCTTATTAAACTTTTTAATTCCAATATTGTAACTGTGGTTAAAACAGAATGTGAAGCAAGATTGGATTTTTTTATTATATCATTTATATGAAGAGCCTCATCTTCCAAAATTTTTAAAATACTTGTTTCAACTTCTGTCAGTTCAATTTTCTTTTTATTTACAACAACTCCTTGCATTTCCATTTCTTCCAGAATATCATCCGGCTTCAGAACAAGTTTTGCTCCTTGCTGTATTAATTTATTTGTTCCTGTTGAGCCAGAAGAGAATATTGGTCCAGGAATTGCAAATATATCCTTTCCTTGTTCTAGCGCCATGCCTGCTGTGATGAGCGATCCGCTTTTTTCTTTAGCTTCAACTATCAAGACCCCAATGGAAAGTCCAGCTATAATTCTATTTCTTTCAGGGAAATTTCCTTTATACCCTGGAGTGCCAGATTCATATTCTGACACCAAGGCTCCATTTTCTAAAATTCTTTCAGCCAATGATTTATGAGAATAAGGGTAAATTGAATTATCGTCAATACCCGAACCTAAAATAGCTATTGTTCTGCCTCCGGCGTCAAGCGCTCCTTTGTGTGCTTCGCCATCTATTCCAAGAGCAAGTCCGGAGATTATAGTTACTCCGCTTTTTGCAAGCGCATAGGCAAAATCATATGCAACTTGTTTGCCGTAAGAAGAACATTTTCTTGCCCCGACTATAGCTATTGCGATCTTATCTTCAGGCAAAATACTTCCACGCACAAATAGCTTCTTCGGAGGATGTGGAATATTTTTCAGCGATTCAGGGAAATTCTTATCTTTTATTTTTATCTCTTTTATTTCACTATTCATAAAAAGATTTTAGCAGATAATTTAAAAAATAAAAACCAACCTTATATAGTTTAATTATTTCAATCTTTCAATCGCCTCATTTAATATCTCGCAATAAAGATTAAGTCCAATTTGATTTACCATTCCGCTTTGTTTTTTGCCAAGTATATTTCCAGCACCTCTTATCTCTAAGTCTTTCATAGCAAGCTGGTATCCTGAGCCCAAGTCAGAATATTTCTCCAGCGCTTCCAGTCTCTTTTTGCCGTCTTCTGTCAGAGATTTTTCTTGATACATTAAATATGCGTAAGCCGGAACGGTATGTCTACCTATTCTTCCTCGTATCTGATGTGCTTGAGATAGTCCAAGCTTCGTGGCATCATCAACTATCAGCGTATTTACATTTTTAAGATCAAGTCCATTTTCTATGATTGTTGTTGCTACTAGCACATCAAATTTTTTATTTTTAAATCTATGCATTACATCTCTTAGAGCTTTTTCCGAGAGTTTTCCATGGGCTATGTCAAATTTCATATTAGGCAGAATTTTTTTAAGATTCAAAAGAGTTTTATCTATAGTCTCTATCCTATTATGCAGAAAATATGCCTGTCCTCCGATTTTAATTTCATCTTCCAGAGATTTTTTAATCACATCTTCATCGTAGCAAAGCACATATGTGTTTATAGGCATTCTGCCAAATGGCGGTGTATTTATCTGGCTAATCTGTCGTAGTCCTGAAACTGTGAGATAAAGAGTTCTTGGTATTGGAGTCGCAGAGAGATTTAAGATATCTATATTTTCTCTGAGTTTCTTTAGCTTCTCTTTTTGTTTAACACCGAAGCGTTGTTCTTCATCTATTATTAAAAGTCCTAGCTTTTTAAATTCAACATCATTTGAGAGTATCCTATGAGTTCCAATGATTATATCTATCTTTCCATCTTTTAATTTTTTTAATCTTTCTTTTTGTTCTGCTTTTGATTCAAATCTATTTAAAGCGGATATATTGATAGGGAATTTTTCAAATCTTTTTTTGAAATTTTCAAAATGCTGGTCGGATAGTATTGTGGTAGGGCAGAGAACAGCAACTTGATAGCCATTGTCCACTGCTTTAAAGACTGCTCTTTGAGCAACCTCTGTTTTGCCAAAACCAACATCACCGCATAAAAGCCTATCCATAGGTTCAGCAGATTCCAAATCTTTTTTTATTTCTTTGACTGCTTTTTGTTGATCGAGAGTTTCAGGATATTCAAAATCATCTTCAAATTCTTTTTGATGCGCGCTGTCTTCTAAATATGGTAATTTTTTTGCAACTAATCTTTTCGCGTATAATTCAAGGAGTTCTTTCGCAAGCTTTTCAGCATCTTCTGATGCTTTTCTGAATGCTTTTTCCCATATATTGCCGGATAATCTATGAATTGTCGGCTTTGCAAATCCTAAATACAACGACAATTTTTCCGCTTTCTCCTTTGGAATAAATAGTTTGTCCGGATTCGCTCCTAATTTTGGAGGTGCATATTCTAAAAGATAATATTCTTTCTCTTCGTCACCAAATTTAACTTCACCTCTATAAATTCCTATGCCGTGGTCAATATGCACCAAATAGTCTCCAGAGCTTAAATTTTTCAGATGATTGACTTTGAAAGATTTAAGCTGTTTTTTTAATATTTTATCTCTCTCGGCCTCACTTATTAAGATATTTATTCTTTTAATTGTATCTATGCTATTCCCAAGAAAATCTATAGCAACGGCATAGTTTAAATTTACAGGAAATATAGATATGGTACCGCCTCTTTGTGAAAATTCACCTGGTTTTGATATTGTTGTCGTTTTTTCGTAGTTTAGGTCATTTAACTTTCTTAAAAATTCTGAAAGCTTAATACTTTGATTGATAACTATAAAATCAGCATGGTTTTGCCAGAACGAATCTATTTTAAGTAAGTTTTTTATCTTCTTCTCATTTTCTGAAAACCAAAAAACATCCCTTTCCGCTAAGTCTGGGGTAAGCGCGACTATAAGAAGTTCGCTTTTTTCTTGCATCTTATGGTTTTAGCATATTGGGTGATATATTGAAAGAGTATCACATTTTAAAATGTGAGGAGAAGAGTCTTATTTGACTTCTGGTTGTTATATTAGTAATATACAAAATGTACAAATATTACATTTAAGTATATTTAATATGAAAATAATATCTACAACAAAGATGAGAAAAGATATTTCTGAAATAATAAATGAGGTAAAATACAAAGACCGAATATTTGGTATTGGCAGAAGAGATAAGATAGAGGCTATTATAATGAGGTATCCAAAAAATTTAAATAGCAATTTTGATGAGATAACAAATATAAACTCTAATTCAGCAAGTTTTGATTTTTTGGAAGATGAGCCCGATATCTATAATGTTGAAGATTTGAAGCAAAAATATGTTTAAAAGGGGGAAGATAGTTCTGATTCCGTTTCCATTCTCGGATCTTTCAGGCGTTAAAGTGAGACCAGCTGTTATTGTGTCCGACGATCTTTCAGGAAGTGACATCATTGTTGTTTTTATATCTTCCATAATTACAAAGATAAATAAGAAAACAGATATAAAAATATTGGCCTCGCAAAACTCATTTAAAGGTACGGGACTTAAAACAAGTTCTGTTATTAAAGTAAGTAAAATTGCCACCTTGGACAAAAAAATAATTTTAGGTGAGATAGGCGAGATAGACAAGAGTATCGAAAAGGAAATAAACAAAAAATTAAAGATATTGTTTAAGCTGTAGTTCTCACAGAAAAATTTACAAGATCAACATCTAAGTTTTTCTTATCTTCTATTTTTTATTTAGAATATTTTTGTAAAAATTTATCAACAATAAAAAACTTGCACTTTTTTTTAAGAAGAATGCTATAGTGGTTTTGTTGTCGAGATTGGCTTGGCAATTTTTGTTCTTTACAATCCTAAATCATGGAGAATATGAAAATGAAAAAACTTTCATTTTTTGCAAGTATAGTTCTGATGTTGGTTTCTCTTGTAGTCGTGTCTACTAATAGTTATGCTAATGGTACAAATTGGTGGCATAATCTTTCACAATCGCAGAGGAATAGTGCCATTCTTACAAGAGCGCTACAAGACAATAACACCTATGTTGGTTTAAATTGTAAGAACTGGGCAAGAAAGGTCGTTCAAGATGCTTCCAGTGGTCATGTAATAATTCCAGCTACAGCTCCAGATGTCAATGGTTGGTATTGGGCAAGTGATTCGTATGGTCATTCCGTGGGAAGAAGTGGGATGATTGAATACGCGCAACCCGGCGAGATTGTTCAAATGAACTGGGGTGTTGGCAATCCACACACTGCAATTGTCTATAGCATAAACTCCAGCGGGGTTTATTTTATTGAGAGTAATTGGCAAGATAAGGCTGGGGAAGGTCCGAACCATGTTGATATACGGTTTGTAAGCTTTAGCAACTTTTACAGTCATGTCGGGAGTTACTTCTCAATTATTTTAAAATTTATGATTTTAAAAAATAAAATTCAAATTTCAGCTGCTGGTTTAATTGCAATTGTTTTTGTGTTGAGTGCTTTTTTATATAAAGATAATATCAAGGTTAATAATGATGATTTTGTTCTTATAAAGACAGAAGAATGGAAAAGTTATAGCGATAATAATTTAGGATATCATTTTGAGTATCCAACTTCTATTAAAAGGATAACAAAAGATGGAAACTCCTTATATTTATATGGAGATGGATTTTCCGGTATAAAGGTGTTTTTATTTGAAACTGATTTTAAAAATGTGGATGAGTGGTATTCAAATAATAAAAATGAAGGGGAAATTGAAAAAAAGATAACTTTATCTGGTTACGATGCTGTAGTTTTAGATAGCCCAAAATATGAACAAAAAACAAATGAAAAAGAATCGATTAAAAAACTAATCTCAATAATGGACGGAAAACTTTTAGAATTGGACCTAAGAGATATTGATAGCCAGAGATTTTTTGTAAATTTCAAATACACAAAGAAGAATGGACTTTCTTGGGATACATACAAAAATAATATTTATGGATACTCAGTAAATTATCCAAGCGGAAAATCTGTTTCTGAATCGAAAGACAAGAGCACAGTGTCTTTCTTTAATAAAGATTTGTATCATGGAGACAACATAAGCGTAAAGGTGGATGACGCAAAATTTAATGATGTGTGGGGGTGGTATGGAGAAAATATGGATAGATTAAAATTGGAAGATATAAAAACTATAAATGGCAATAAATTTTTTATTTTTTATAGTTATGGCGGTGTAGAAGATTTTCAGAATGAAAAAACATCTGTTTTTCTAAAGGATGGTTTTATGTTTATTATAAAGTCAAATTACATTGATAATAATGCAGTTTTGAATAGCCTTAGATTTATGCAATAATTGCTAAATCGGTTCCAATGGCTGACACTAGCCTATCAATGTGGACAGGCTCATGACATAGCCAAAGTTCCAAAAATTGCCCCTTTAACAAGTTCAGAGCGATTTTTTTTACGATCTTACTTTAACATTTTTTGAGTCATATAGTGTTTTTGCTCTTTAAAATTGATCAAAAGAGTATTTTTTAAAAAGTTTTGCTAAATATGTTTTAAGTATCGCTCTGAACAAGATTTTAGCCAATAATTCTTTTTCGGGAATATTTTCTTTTAAATTATAATAATATGCTTACAAAAATAAAAAAGAATGTAGGAGTGTCTGAGTTCAGAAAAGACATTTCAAAGTATCTAAAACAGGCAAAGGATGAACCTGTTGTTATTTTTTGGATTTCTACTTGGCACTATTCTAAAAGAAAAGTTCTTAAAGTCAAAATCTGATAATCACTGATTGTAGAGAGTCATCGCTTTTTCTGGTGATTCAAGTATGGCGCATAGAATAGCGTCATTTATATTTTTATTAATTTTTTTTAATTCAATGGCATCTTTGCCTGTGAATTTTTTTAAGACTAAATCCATAGCATCTTTTTTCTTTTTTGTCGGATTGATGCCGACTCTTATTCTCCAGAATTCTTTAGTTTTTAATTTTTTTATAACATTTTCAATTCCTTTATGTCCACCGGAGTTTTTATTAAAAGAGATTTTTATATTGCCAAAAGATAAATCTATATCATCGTGTACCAAAAATAAGTTTTTAGTTTTTAGCTTATAGCTTTCAGATAATTTTTGTATAGATTCGCCAGATTTATTCATATAGGTATCAGGTATTGCTAATAGCATTTTATTTTTTTCAAGTTTACTTTCAGATATTTGAGTATTGTATTGTTTCTTGTATTCAAAATCTTCAAAATTATTTTTCTTGGCAAATAAAATTACAGCATCTCTTCCTATGTTGTGTCTTGTTCCCTCATATTCAGTTCCAGGGTTACCTAATCCAGCTATTAAAAACATTTTTTAAATTTTACTTATAAAAAATAGACTCTGCTAAGTATTGTATCTCTGAATAGTCAAAATCTCCAGCCCGAGGTTTTAAGATGAAACCTTTTTGGTCGCCGAACGAAAATGTATCAGTGATAAGTATAGCATCTTTTGAGCCACCATTTAATACCACATTCTTTATCTTATCATAAGAAATATTTTTGATAAGTGTATAAAGTCTCTCAATTTCATAATTTGAAATATTTGTTTGAGTGTTCCCAGACACAGTTTTAAATATTGAGAATAAAGTAGGCATATCTAAAAATAGGTTAAGTCCGAACATCTTTTTTCTTAGAGCTTCAATAACCGCTTGTTGTTGTTCCATTCTGGAAAAATCACCTTCTTGAGAGTATCTTGTTCTTAAGTATTTTTGAACTGTTTTTCCATCAAAGTATCTCCAGCCTTGTTTTACCTCAAATAGCTCTGTTCCAAATCCTGGAGTAGGAAATGTTGGGTCATAAATATCTTTTGAAACAAAAACATTTAATCCACCAAGAGCGTCAATCGTTTTTTCAATAACCGTTATATCTAATGCAATATAATAATTCACTTCTTGTCCAGTAATTTTCTGAATGGTTTTTTCTATAAGTTCAGGATCTTTTTCATTTTCTATAAAAAGAGAGTTTATCTTTGAATATCTTTTTTCCTTTTCAAGATAAATTAAAAGATCTCTTGGTATGGAAAGCGCCGCGAGTTGATTCGTGCTTGGTTTAATGCTTAAGAGTATTATAGAATCAGTTAAGTATGGGGCATTGTTGTCTTTTCCGGGCATTCCCAAGAAGAGAATATTCACTCTATCTTTAGCTTCTCCTTTTATTTCATTTTCTTTATTTGTTAAAAAAGAAAAAACTGTCCTAACTGCGGTTGAAGCTCCAAATTCTGTTTGGGGAGGTCTGGAAAGAGATGGCGTAGAAAAAAAAAATATAAAAAAAGATAAAGAAAAAAATCCAAAAACCCTAGCTATCCAGAGAGATATATTATATCTCTTTTCTATTTTTTCTTTGTATCTATAATCTTCCTTCATATAAATATAATACCATAGATGTTTTATCTTGTAATATTAAGATCTTTATGATATCATAAATAATTATGAATTTTAAAAAAATATTTTCTTTTTTGTGGGAGACCGCAAAGTTAGTTTTAATATCGCTAGTTATCATATTGCCTTTAAGGTATTATGTCGTTCAGCCATTTTTTGTTCTAGGGGCTTCTATGGAGCCTTCATTTGAAAATGGCGATTATCTCATAATAGATGAGATATCTTATAGGCTTAATGAGCCGTCAAGAGGAGATGTAGTAGTATTTAAATATCCTTACGATACAAAACAATATTATATTAAAAGGATTATTGGATTACCGGGTGAGATAGTAGGATTTAAAGATGGAAAGATAATGATTAAAAATAAAGAGAATAAAGATGGCTTCTTTTTAGAGGAAAGTTATCTTTTAAATACAAAAGAATCTTTTGGAGGCGGTGATGTAACGCTTGGACATAATGAATATTTTGTTTTAGGTGATAATAGGGGAGCATCCTCTGATTCTAGAAGATGGGGACCGCTTAAGGATGAGTTTTTGGTTGGTAAGGTTGTCGTAAGAGTATTTCCTTTTAATTCTTTCAATATTTATAAGTAGATAACGAAAAGTTAAGGATGTAAAGTTAAAAATTTAAAATAATTTTCTTTATTTTGTGCTTTACATTTTGTATTTTTAAATTTATTTTATGGCAAGAAATAAAAAACAATCATTTCAGGTTAATAAGGGGACTTTTGATATTCTTCCTAACGAGCAAAAATATTGGGATAAAGTAAGAGATGTATTTAAAAATATTTCTTTACGTTATGGTTTTGAGAGGATAGACACACCTATTTTTGAAGATGTTGCTTTGTATGAGGCAACAGTCGGTGAATTTACAGATATAATAGAGAAGCAGATGTATGTATTTAAGACAAAGGGCAAAGATGATGTTGCTTTAAGACCTGAAGGGACAGCATCTGTTGTGAGATCATATGTAGAGAATGGAATGTTAAATCTACCGCAACCTGTAAAGTTAGCATATATTGGTCCTATGTTCAGATATGAACAGCCACAGTCAGGGAGATATAGGCAGTTTCATCAGATTGGTTTTGAAATTCTTGGCGATGCTGATCCTGTTTATGATGCTCAGATTATAAATGTCTTTATGAAGATTTGTAATAACCTCGGACTTAAGAATTTAAATGTTGAAATAAATAGCATAGGATGCAAGCAGTGCCGAACAAGTTATAAGACTCAGCTTTTAAGATATTACAGGGGTAGAATTAAAGGTGTTTGTATAGATTGTAAGAAAAGGGCTAAAATAAATCCTTTAAGACTCTTGGATTGTAAAGAAGAAAAATGTCAGCCTATAAAAATGAACGCGCCTTCTTTAGTAGATAATTTATGTAAAGAATGTCATGATCACTTCAAATCTGTTCTTGAATTTTTAGATGAGCTTGCTGTGCCTTATTCTTTGAATTCTCATTTGGTTAGAGGGTTGGACTATTATACAAAGACTGTTTTTGAGGTCTTTTTAGAAGACGAACATTTTGAAGGTGGTAATGAAAAAACTCATAAAAAATCAAAATTGGCGATTGGTGGTGGTGGAAGATTTGATGACTTAATTAAGATGATTGGCGGAAAGAATACTCCTGCTGTCGGAGCGGCTATAGGAATGGAAAGGGTTATAGGAGTTATAAAAAAACAAGGCATCAAAATCAGTGATCATACTAAGTCTCAAGTATTTTTAATTCAGGTTGGAGATATGGGAAAGAAAAAATGTATTAAGCTTTTTGATGAGTTATCTAGCGCAGGATTGCATGTTTCTGAATCTTTTGGTAGAAATAGCTTATCCTCACAGCTTCGTATAGCTGATAAATTCGGAGTAAAATTATCTTTAATAATAGGACAGAAAGAAGCAATAGATGGAGATGTTATATTAAGAGATATGGAGACTGGCGCTCAAGAGACTATTCCTATTGAGAGTATTATTAAAACTATTAAAGAAAGGTTAAAAAAATAGATGGAAGATTGTTTATTTTGTAAAATAATAAAAATGGAAGTAAGGTCGGATGTCATTTTGGAAGGTGGTTCTTTTTTGGCTTTCAAAGATATTCATCCAAAGGCGGATGTCCACATTCTTATTATTCCAAAGAAGCACATTGCTTCTGTGAATGATACGACAACTGCTGATGTTGCTATTTTGGGTGAGATGTTTTTGGCAGCCAAAGAGGTTGCTGAGAAGCTTGGAGTTTCTGTAGGTTATAAACTTCAGGTTAATGTTGGTAAGGATGGTGGACAGGAGATAGAGCATATTCATATGCATCTTTTGTCTGGCGAAATGAGAAAGGAGGTGTCTAGTATATGATAGAAGCAAAAAGAAGAGATAGAGAATCAACAGGGGCTTTTTTAAGAAGATTTTCAAGGAAAGTTCAACAGAGTCATGTGCTTGTTAAAGCGAGAAGAACAAGATTTTTAGAGCCAAGAAAATCAAAAAGAAGAATTAAGGAAGCAGCTATAAGAAGAGCTGGTATAGTATCTGAAAAAAGTAAATTGTATAAATTAGGTAAAATAACTGAAAATGAATTTAAAAGAGGTAGTTAATTTAGATTTTAAAACAGCGTTTAAGGCTGGCGATATTATAAGCAAGTCAGTTTTAACGATGTTAAGGTCTGAAATAAAAAACAAAGAGATAGACAACAATGGTCTAGAATTAACTGATGACCAAATAATTGATCTTATTAATTACGAAGTAAAGAAGAGGAAGGATTCTATTAAACAATATGCTGAAGCCGGAAGAAATGATTTAGTTGAGAGTGAACAGGCAGAGGTTTCTGTATTAATGAAATATCTTCCAAAACAATTATCAGATGATGAGATCAAAAAAATAGTCGAAAGTTCAATATTAGAGACTGGAGCCACAAGTATTAAGGATTTAGGAAAAGTAATGGCGGATTTAAAATCTAAAGTAAAGGGAAAGGTGGATGGATCTGTAGTGGCAAATTTAGTTAAAGATAAGTTGTCTATGTAAATTTTAATGCCAGCTTGCTAAAGCTGGCATTAAATTGCTATAATAAAAAGGAATAATCTTAGAGTCCTATGTTTTTGAATTTTGTAGGATTTCCATATTTTGCATTCAAATGCGTAAGTCCTATTATTAGATGATGTTGAAATTAGATTTAGGAATAGTGAATTTCACAAAGGGGTATATTAAAAGAAGCTTAATAGAAGAGGCAGTTTTAAATACTTTAAATATCTTAGGTGTAAAGGACAATGTTGAGATAAGTATTGTATTCGTAGGAGATAAAAGAATGAGAGCTCTTAATAAATCTTTTAGAAAAAAGGATAAGTCAACGGATGTTTTATCTTTTGGATTTGAAGAGAGTTTAAGTTTTTTTAAAAAAACAAAAGAGCTTTCTTTGAATATGGGTGAGATTGTAATATCCTTTCCATATGCTAAAAGAGAGGCGAAGAGAGAGAAGAATAGTATAGATAAAGAACTGGCTTTGCTTGTCTCACATGGTGTCATACATATCTTTGGGATAGATCATGAAAGATCAAGTGAGGAGAATAGAAAGACGGATAATATACAAGATAGGGTTATTAACTCTTTATTTAAATAATAAAATTTTAAATTTATAAGAAGTGGTAAAAGAATTTATAACTTGCGGGTTAGATATAGGCACAACTAAGGTGAGAGCTGTTGTTATTCAAAAAAGAAGGGGGTCAGAAAAACTCTCTGTTATTGGAGTTGGTGAAGTTATCTCTGCCGGAGTTAAAAGAGGTATGATTGTTGATGTTAATGAAGCAATAGAAAGTATTCGTAATGCGATCTCTCAAGCGGAAAAAACATCAGGCAAAACAATAGAATCTGTATTTGTTAATCTTTCAGGACCGCATATTACGGCGAGAAGCTCAAAAGGTGTTGTTGCTGTATCAAGAGCGGATCAAGAAATATCAAAAGAAGATAAGCAAAGAGTTCTTCAGACTACAGAGGCGATTTCAATACCAGCTAATAGGAAGATAGTTCATGTCATACCAAAAGAATTTATCGTTGATGGAGAAGGCGGGATAATGGAGCCTTTAGGTATGAGTGGTGTTAGGTTGGAAGTCAACGCTCTTTTAATAGATTGTTCAATTCCAGTTATAAGTAATTCTACAAAGGCTGTCAGTTCAGCCGGTCTTGATATAGATGAGTTTATAGTTTCAACGATAGCTTCTTCAAAAGCTGTTTTATCAAAGAGGCAAAAAGAGTTGGGAGTTCTTGTTTTAGATATAGGCGGAGGTACTACCGGAATATCAATATTTGAAGATGGCAGTATGATACATACTGCAATATTACCTATAGGTTCAAATTATATTACAAATGATATAGCTATAGGGTTAAGAACTGAGATAGATGTTGCTGAAAAGGTTAAACTAGAATATGGCACTGCTAATGCTGACAGTATAAATAAAAGAGATATGCTTGATCTTTCTGAGTTGGGATTTTCCGATCGCGGTTCTGTTTCAAGAAAACATATCGCAGAAATTATCCATGCTCGATTAGATGAGATATTTGAATTAACAGAGAAGGAGCTCAAGAAGGTTTCAAAGCAAGGTTTGCTTCCTGGCGGAGTTGTTCTGGTTGGTGGCGGATCTAAGATGCCACATATAGTTGAAATAGTAAGAGATAAACTAAAACTCCCTGTTCAAATAGGAGTGCCAGGTGATGGATTAGATGGCATCTTAGATAGAGTTGCCGATCCGGAGTATGCTGTTGCTGTCGGACTTGCTTTAATGGCATTTGATAACCAAAATATCTCTGCTAATCATCAAAGTTTTTCATCCAGTGGTGGTTTATGGAGTAAAATATTTAAATCACTTAAGACTTTTATGCCATAATGATTTTTAGGTAAGTTTTTGCAAATTTATACAAGTTTTTATTTCGTTTGCAAAATTTCGTTCTATATATTACTATAAGGATACTAATTAGTATCCATTTTATTTTAAAATCATGAGTCAAATAAAGCCTGAGATAGAAACATTCGCTAGAATCAAAGTAGTTGGAGTTGGTGGAGGAGGCGGTAATGCTGTAAGTAGAATGGTTGAGTCAAAGATAAAAGGTGTTGATTTCATAGCTGTAAATACAGACGCACAAGATTTGCATCATTCTGCGGCAAAGACTAAAATTCATATAGGGAAAAATACTACAAAGGGGTTGGGAGCTGGAATGAATCCAGATGTTGGCAGGCAAGCGGCCGAAGAATCAAGAGAAGAGATACAAGAGGCTTTGAAGGGTTCTGATCTTGTTTTTGTTACATGCGGGATGGGTGGTGGAACAGGAACTGGCGCATCTCCTGTAGTTGCCGAGATCGCAAAAAATATAGGAGCATTGACAATAGGCGTTGTAACAAAACCATTTTCTTTTGAGGGCATACAAAGAAGTAGATTAGCAACGGATGGAGTAGAGAATTTGAAAGAGAAAGTTGATGCTTTGGTTGTGATACCAAATGATAGGATATTTAACATCATAGAGAAAAAAACATCTATAATGGGCTCATTTGCTCTTGTGGATGATGTTTTGCAAAATGCAGTTCAAGGAATATCGGATTTAATAACTTTGCCTGG
The DNA here is from genome assembly GCA_038061695.1 of Patescibacteria group bacterium. Lineage (GTDB taxonomy): Bacteria > Patescibacteriota > Minisyncoccia > GWC2-36-17 > M10-OD1-4 > M10-OD1-4. The sequence goes on along the minus strand of JBBTYT010000022.1, from coordinate 6,965 downwards.
AATTATCAATGTTGATTTTGCTGACATAAGAGCAATAATGCAAGATGCCGGTTCTGCTCTTATGGGTATTGGGGTCGCATCTGGAGATGATAGAGCGATAGAGGCGGCAAGAGCGGCTATCTCTTCTCCACTTCTTGAGATATCAATTGAAGGAGCAAAAGGTGTTTTGTTTTCTGTTTCTGGAGGCGCTGATATGGGAATGATGGAGATTAATGATGCGGCGAAGGTTATATCAGAGTATGTTGATCCTAATGCAAAGATAATATTCGGGGCATTAATAGATCAAAGACTTAAGAAGGGGGAGATTAAAGTAACTGTTATTGCTACGGGATTTGGTGAGGAAATATCAAGAAAGTTGGTAGAGACAATTAAAGTTCCTAATTTTCAGGAGATTAGAGATAGAAGAAATCCAGAATTAATAACATCTCAATTTAGCGAGAGTCAGATTGTTAAAGAATCGTCACATAATATAGAGGAAGTAATTATGGTTAAAACAGCTACGCAAAATAACTCTAATAATATTATTACAGATAGTAAGCAAGTAAAAGAAGATGTTATAGAAAAGAGAGAAGAAACTCCAAAGAAAAAACTCTTTTCTTCAGAATCTATTTTTAATACCAATGATGAGTGGGATGTTCCTGCTTTTATCAGAAGAAAAAAATAATTTTTTTCTAAATTAGCAATAAAAACTATATGCTTCCGATTAAAAATATTAAAAAAAGAAGTGGAAAGATATAAAAATTTAATCTAAATAAGATAGAGGATGCTTTTTGAAAGCATTTTTATTTTTAAATATTTTTAATTTTTTTGTTGAAAGATAGTGAATTTTAATATATTCTCAAAGTCAAAAATATTTCTCTTTCTAATGCTCTCTTTTTTGATAGGTGTTTTCTATAGCACATTTTTTGGATATAATCTTTTTTTGGCATTGCTATTTTTTGCAATTCTTTTTATTTTTATCTTTTCTTTTTACGAAAGAAAACATATTATTTTTGCTATTGTCATATTTTCCATTTTTAATATTGGAGTTTTTTGGTATCAAAAATCTCTGCCGGAAAAGACACTTTTAATTGAATTTATTGGAAAAGAGATAGAAATTAATGGAATTATTTTTAGAGATCCAGAGTTTAAAGATGCGAACCAGAAGATTATTATACGGACAGAAAATGGAGAGTTGATTCTTCTCAATATACAAAGATATCCTGAGTATAAATATGGCGATATGATTTTTGTGAGAGGAAAATTGAAAGAGCCTGAGAATTTTAATGGGTTTGATTATAAAAATTATCTTGCGAAAGATGATATATATTTTTTAATGCAAAATCCAAGCATTGAATTTAATGGAGAAGAAGGAGGTCTAGTTTTAAAAGCCTCTCTTTTTAAATTAAAAAAGTCATTTGAGAATAATATAAAGCTTTTACTTCCTTCGCCCGAATCTAATTTAATAAATGGCATACTTTTTGGTTCAAAGGCGGAGATACCAAAAGACCTTTATGATAATTTTATAAAAACAGGTACGGCGCACATAGTTGCTTTGTCTGGTTTTAATGTGACTATTATAGTAATATTTCTTGCTTGGATTTTTGGATTTTTCGTATCAAGCAGGAAAGTTGTAGTATTGATAGCTATTTTTATTATAGCTTTGTTTGTTATTATGACAGGTGCTTCTTCATCAGTTGTTCGAGCCGCTTTAATGGGTTCTGTTTTGCTTTTAGCTCGTTATTACGGCAGAGCGAAATATTCTTTAAATGCTCTAGTATTTGCAGCTGTATTGATGGTTTTGTTTAATCCTAAGGTCTTAGTTTTTGATATCTCATTTCAGCTTTCTTTTTTAGCAACCCTAGGATTATTATATATTTATCCTTACTTTCTGAATAAATTTAAAAATGTGACGAACTTTTTTAAACTAAGAGAGACTATCTCGGCTACACTTGCTGTAGAGGTCATGGTTTTGCCAATATTAGTGTATAATTTTAATCAGATATCTGTAATAGCTCCTGTGGTTAATGTTTTAATTTTGCCATTAATACCGATTGCGATGCTTTTAGGTTTTTTGGCAGGTCTTTTAGGTTTTATATCTTTATCTATAGCAAAGATATTCATACTCCCATTGTGGCTTGTCTTAGCTTATCAAATAAAGATAATAGAGTTTTTCGGTTCTTTATCTTTTTCTTCCATTAATTTTCTCCCTTTATGAGTTTAAAATATAAAATTACTTTATTACTTGGAGCCATTCTTGTTTTGATATGGTTTTTTTTACTAGTTTTTAATTTTGATGGAAAATTGAGAGTATATTTTTTAAATGTTGGACAAGGGGATTCGGTTTTTATAGAAACACCTGATAAGGTGCAAGTTGTAATAGATGGCGGTCCTGATAACTCTGTCTTAGCAGAGCTTTCTTCAGTAATGCCTTTTTATGATAGAGAGATAGATCTTTTGATTTTTACGCATCCACAGAAAGATCATATCTTCGGATTGATTGATATCTTAAAGAGATATAAGGTAAATAATATAATGTTTTCAAATATAATATACAAAAATTCTTTTTATGATGAGATTAAAAAGCTTGTAGAAGAAAAAAATATCAATAGAATAGAGGCAAAAGCAGGAGTTAGGCTTGGCTTGGGCGAGTTTGTCTATATGGATATTTTGTATCCTTTTTCAGATATTGACGGAGTGAAGATTAAAAATCCAAATGATATATCTTTGGCATTGATTTTAAATTTTCTAGATAAAAAGTTTTTATTCTCTGGTGATGCCGAGCTGAAAGAAGAGTTGGATTTAGTAAATTCTGGACTTAATATAGATGTTGATATTTTAAAGATTAATCATCACGGTTCAAAAACATCTAGCACAGAGCTATTTTTGGAAAAGACAAGTCCAGAAATAGCAGTAATCTCTGTTGGTAAAAATAACCAATATAATCATCCTTCACCTGAGGTTTTAGAAAGATTAAATAAAGTAAGGCTTTTTAGGACTGATTTAAATGGAATGGTAAAGATTATCACAGACGGAAGTAAGCTTGATTATAAAACGGAGTTTTAATTTATAGTTCGCATATTCTAATTTGTATTTTACCTTACGCTTATAGTATAATAAAAGTATTAAAATAAGATATAAAAATATGAGTCAGGAACAATTTGATGTGGAACAATCTAAAGAAATTGAAACGACAGAGATACTAAAAGAGAACAACATAATCAAAGACCATAAAGGATATGACGCAGAAGGCACACGAGAATTATACGATAAATTTGCTTCAAAATTCAAATATATTGACGCTCTTGTAGAGGATAAAGCTCTAGTTCAGTTTGATAATGGCAGGTATGGCTTCATAGATAATAAAGGGAATAGAGTTTCAGAGGAGGAGTGTCTAGATGCAGGGTCATATTCAGAAAGTAAAGTTAATATTCAGCTTGATACTGGGAATTGGGTCTTCATAGACCACGATGGGAATGTTGTTTCAGATTGTGACTATCTAAATGCACGGCCATACTCAGAAGGCAAAGCTCTGGTTCAGACTGGTAAAAACAAGTGGGTATTCATAGATCATGACGGGAAGATTGTTTCAAAGGAGTATCAATACGCATATTCATACTCGGAAGGCAAAGCTCTGGTTAAGACTGGTAAAAACAAGTGGGTATTCATAGACCACAAAGGGGATATTGTTTCAAAGGAGGAATGTCTAGATGCAGGGTCATACTCAGAAGGTAAAGTTAATATTCAGCTTGATACTGGGAATTGGATATTCATAGACCACGACGGGAATGCCGTTTCAGATTATGATTATCTAGATGCACGGCCATACTCAGAAGGCAAAGCTCTGGTTAAGCTTCATAATAATAAATATGTTTTCATAGATCATGACGGGAATGTCATTTCAAAGGAATATCTATACGCAGAATCATATAATAAAGGCAAAGCTCGGATTCAGTTTGGTAACGGCAGGTGGGCATTCATAAATCACGACGAGGATATCATTCAGTTTAAAAAAAAGGATAAAATTTAAGTATATATAGAATTTTTTTTGAACGTGCAGAAAGTTGAAGAAGAACGGGGGGTAAGATTGTATGCTTAGTAATAAAATAACCCCCCCATGACAAGATGCGTCAGAGGGGGTTAATGGTCAAGTTCTAAGGCTTAAAGATTAGCCTTAAGCTCGGGAACCACCAAACGAGAAGGAGGTAAAATAGCCATCGCGAAGGAATTTCTAAATTTATGTAAGACGATACTTAAGCCGGAATAGTGCCTAGAAACACTAGGTATAAAAAAGTACTCACCATTTTGAAATAAAAAGAAGTTTGAAATCCTTTCGTCTTTGTCGAATGTATTAAAGTGGAGTGTATTAAAATTGTCTCTGCAGAACAATTTGATTTGGTGCTGTGTCATACACAGCCTCTCCAGATTACCGCCAAGAAAACCGAACATCTCTGCGGGGGTGGTCTCCTTTGCTACTTCATATATCTGCACAGAAACTTTTTTGGTTGCATCTGTTGCATCTTCTGCTTTGTTGTCAATATCCAAATTTTTAAAATTTTGGTCTATGACTCCAAACACGTCATCGGCTTTCGCCAAAGTTTCCTTGCCATCGCAAGGTTTAATTGCGATGGTTTCGTTTGCATACAACAAACGTAGGATGGGTTTTTTTTCTTCAGCCACCTTGCTTTTCATTGCCATTTTGAAACTCCTTCCCCGTATAAGGGGTTAAGGTTGTGATTGACCAAATTTACATAATAATAAAAGAACTATAAACAGCATACTCTAAGTGCCTATTTTTGTCAATTCTCTTCTAAGGTAAATTGGCACAATCTTTAAGTAAGTCTATTGTCTTTTCAATTCATTTTTTTTATGTTAAGGTTAGAGTTATAAAATTAATAATAAATAAAGATGATAAAAGAGAAGACATTTGTTATATTGAAACCAGATACTATTCACCGCTCATTGATTGGCGATATCATACAGAGAATTGAAAAAATTGGTTTAAAGTTTGTGGCGATGAAAATGCTTATTCCTTCAAGAGAGCAAATTGTTAAACATTATAATAAAAGTGATGAGTGGTGTGAATCAAAAGGTAATCTTGCCATTAAAAATTTAAAAGATGCAGGCAAGGAGCCTGAAAAGAGCGCATTAGAATACGGAAAGGGCATTTTAGAAGGAAATTTTTCTTTTATGACATCAAGTCCAGTTGTTATTATGATTATTGAAGGTAATCAGGCGGTTGGCATTGTAAAGAAGATAGTTGGCGGAACTGAGCCTCTTTCGTCAGATGTAGGAACAATAAGAGGTGATTTAACTTTAGATTCATATGCTCTGGCAAATAGAGATAATAGAGCTGTCAGGAATTTAATCCATTGTTCAGATGCTCCAGAAGAGGCGGAGAGAGAGATTAAAGTTTGGTTCAAGAAAGATGAAATTGTAAGCTATAAGCATGTAAGCGAGAGAATGCTTTACGATGTTAATTTAGATGGTATTCTTGAATAATAAGATTTAACTTATACAAGTATGCAGAGAAAGAAGATAGAAAAAATAATATCTTTTCTAGTAGTGTTTTTTATTATAGGTGGTATTATTTTTTTCTTTTATCAGAAGAGTAAGGCACCTGGTGAGTATGATCTTGTGGCAAAATGTCTCACAGAGAAGGGTGTTTTAATGTATGGCGCTTGGTGGTGTCCACATTGCAAGGCTCAGAAAGATGAATTTGGAAAATCATTTGATTATATAAAATACATTGAATGTGCTCTACCAGGGCAGACTTCAGGTAAACAGACAAAGGAGTGCGAGGATGCCGGCATTAAAGGTTATCCAACTTGGAAGTTTCAAGATGGCACGGTGCTTGAAGGAGATCAAAGTATAAATAAATTAGCAGAGATAGCTAAATGCGAGATTCAAAAATAAAAAAATCAATATTTGTATTGTCTATACTTGGCATACTTATTGCGAGCTATTCTTTATATGATCATTATCAGCCTATTGGTAGGGGAATATGCAATATATCAGAGTTGATAAATTGTGATATAGTCAATAAGGGTCCTTATTCGGAGCTATTTGGAATTCCACAAGCGCTTCTTGGTATATTATTTTATTTATCCATAACAATCATTTCTTACATAGCTTTTTTTAGAGATGAGGTTAATAAAAATTTAGAAAAGATTCTTATCTATGCGTCATTACTAGGTGTCATATATTCTCTATCTTTAGGAATATTCGTTTATCATAAGCTTCATGCTATATGTCCAGCATGCGTTCTATCTTACATAACAATAATTACTATATTCATATTGAGCCTAAAAATGAAAAATAAAAAGCCGTCCCTTAGATAAGGATCGGCTTTAATAATTAAGAAGCAATATAGAATTTCCTTGAATCGCTTCTATTTTAGAGATGAGTCTTTTAGCACCTTCATTATTATGAAGTTTGTATTTTAATGTTTTTATCTGACGGTAGCTTAAAAAATCTTGTCTTAATACATATCTAATAGATTTTCCATCTTTGACCTCATGATATTCAGTACCGCTTTTTGATCTAATAACATGCCTTACAATACTAGCTTTTCCTATAAGATGGCATGTGCATTTCTGAATATTTTTACCATGATGATTTGATCTGCATCTATGGATGAATACCCATGTAGATACGAGATTTAATCCATTGTTACTTACTACAATCCGAAGCTTTACCATGACCCATTCTCCTTATTTTAAAGAGCGATAAATAACAGTATATATTAATATGAGATATTTGTCATATTAATATAATTTTTTGGTTTGATTTTTTCTTGAATTAAGAATATAATGAAAGAGTTCCATCACATACTAAATGAACTAAGGACAACTTTGTCTTTTCGGGAGTCTTATATTGCTTTAAATTGCTGGTTCGTCCGGAATTTAAAGTTGCTGACACCCACCTGGCTTTGGCTTACGTTCATCTTTTATCTTGATGGGACAATAAAAAAACATCCTAAGCTT
>JBBTYT010000021.1:2186-2753 GCA_038061695.1 Patescibacteria group bacterium | reverse complement strand
AAAAAAGATAGATGAGTTTTACAAAGAGATAATAGAGTTGTCCAAGCAGGTATATAGTGAAGAAGAAGCAATTGGATACAAAGAAAAATGGCTTGGCAAAATTATACCAGAGCTTGAAGAGTTAACTAAAAAAAGCAATCTTACAGAAGAGGAGAAGTTGACCGTAAAAAATTTGTGGGGACATTTAGAAGAAGAGAGAGGTAGATTAGCTCGTTATGATGTTGCGAGTAGAGATACAAAAAAAGCCATACCTCCAAAGCCAGAAACAGAAGGTGCAGGAATAGACGCCGCTCCTCAGCAGTTGCCAGATTCACAAGATAATCTGTCAGAGGTAGAGCATTATATGATTAAGCCACTTACTCCTGAGGCAGAAGATTTACTTAAATCACTTGATGTTGGGGGTGCCTTACCTTCTTTTATAGCTAATAATCTGAAAAAGATCATGAAAGATAATGATATTGAAATAACTGGTAAAGATACGGTTATCACTGTAGTTGAAAAGTTAAGGAAAAAAAAAGAAGCTCAAATATCACAAGAAAAATCAGCTCAAACCGCAATAGAAACAAA
>JBBTYT010000021.1:0-2086 GCA_038061695.1 Patescibacteria group bacterium | reverse complement strand
ATTGCCACCAATTGATGAAACAAAATTGCCACCAATTGATGAAACAAAATTGCCACCAATTGATGAAACAAAATTGCCAACAATTGATGAAACAAAAGAGATATTGAGCGTTTCAGAGAGTGAAATTGCTATGAATAGCACCAAGGATGCTTTTTTATTAGCATATAAAGATTATCTTCAAGGAAGAAAAAAAAGAGAGAAATTAGGTATCAGCCAGAAAGATGATAATCTGCCTGATGATCTAAAGGATCTTAAGCGAGAATATAGAGATGCAAAGATTTCATATATGCAAGCAAGATATGCAGAGAAAAAAGAAGAGATTTTTAAGACGATGCCTGATATGAAAGATAAAGATGCTGACACTATAAAAAGATCTGATATTATAGCGGCTGGAAAAATAAATGATAGGATGAAAGCGGGATACTTTGATTCTAAGATTTTTAACGAAGTGGAATTGAGTCAGCAAGAGGATCTGCAAAAAGCAAGAAAAGAAGCTCTAGGAATAAAAGAAAAAAATACTTTTTCAAAAGGATTGGAATGGTATAACAAAAGAAGTCGGGCATCTAAGATTGCCATATTAACTGCGGTTATTACAGGTGCCTTTTTGGGAAGCGGAGTTCTTACTGGTGCTACAGCAGGTATCTATGCTTCACAAAGAATTGTGAGATCTGTAGTAGGGGTATTTTTTGGTACGGTTGCCAGTAAGGCAACTCAACACATCAGCGAAAAAATGTTAGAAGAAAGAAAAAAGAATATTTCTTTAGAATTTGAGAAAGAGTTTGATGTTACGATTTTAGCTAAGATGGAAGCAAAAAGAAGTGATGATTTGGAACGCATTGAAAGTTTCAAAAAGAAAGCTTTTAGAGTCAAAGTCGCTCTTGCTATTGCTACTAGTATGGCTGCTGGTTTTGGGTCAGGGGCATTAATGGCAACAGATAGCATCTCAACTGATCAAGAGATAAAAAAAGATACTACTCTTCCGCAAAAAGAAACTCCTATGACTTCAGAAGAGTTATCAAAGTCGTTAGATGATCTGCCTATACTTGTAGATCTATCTATAAATCATAGCAATTTAACACCTGAATATGTATTAGAGCAAGAGCCACAATTAGCTGAAAAATCAGAGAGTGTTATTTATAATGCAAAATCAGGAGACAATTTATGGAAAATTATTGGTAAAATGGATGAATTAAAAGGTTTGGAAGGAGGACAAAAATCAAATGCTATCGCCAACATAATAGAAGCTATTAAAAAGGATCCTGAGACATTAAAAGCGCTTGGTTTTGATTCTCCTAAAGACCTTGATAATTTAAAAGTTGGACAGGAGATGGATTTAGGAAAGATAAAAGATATTTTGAATACGGTGGAGATAAAAAATGAGCATATAGTTGAACACGCACAGCATTTAGACAAAGCCACAATAGATAATATAGAGGCGAATGAAGCAAAAATGGCAGAGCTTAAGAGTGTAAATATCGGAAGTAATGTGCCAGGAGTCGCCAATGTAATTTCTGCAGAGTCGCCGATTGCAGAGACTATTCCTAATGAAAAAATATCAACAGAGAGCATCAAGCATATGGTAGCCGAAGGTAATGTTAAAGATATTGTTGGAAAATATAATACAGAATTATTTACAAATGTTACTGGAGAGATAAATAAAAATGGCGATGCGGTGATAAATTTTGGTGTTAAGGATAATGCTCTTGATGTTAAGATGATAATTACTAATGGTAACAGGATGGCTATTGATGGTCACGGGCTTAATAATTGGCCTGATGGCGTTAAGCTTGGAAGTTTATTTTTTTCAAGAAATTTAGATACCTTTGCAGAGCTCAATGAAGAAAATATGAAAATGGCGTTGGAGTTTATAAATAAAGGAAAGGCGATAGTTGAGCACGCAGAAGGATATTAATTTTTTAAATATAAAAATATGAGCGAATTAGAAAAAAATTTTTTGAATCCAGAGATATTTGAAGATAATGAAAATAAAGTAGAGAATAATAAAGAAGTTATTCCAGCGAAAGGTGATGAAAAAAATATAATAAAAGTAGATGGCTACAACGGCGAGTATAAGATAGTTATTCCG
>JBBTYT010000020.1:0-16425 GCA_038061695.1 Patescibacteria group bacterium | reverse complement strand
AGGAATTTTCCATTTGCGACCTAATTTTCTTGAGCGAAGCGATTAGAAAATGGAAAATTCCTCCCCCCCCATCCAAACCAATACTTTTCCATTTTAGATTTCAGAATTCAAAAATAAATGAGCTTAAGTTTTGCAAAATCCTTTCCTTGCCAGTAAAAATATCTTGTTCATAGAGCTATAAAATCTTTCGCCAGACTTGTCCAACATCATCATCTGGCGGGATTATTTCCCCTACTCTCTCAAAACCCAATCGGTCATGAAAAGACCACGACTCGTTATGGGAATTAGGACTATATAAAAGAATTTCGCTAAAACAGAGTTTTTGTACTTCTTCTATTTGTTTTTGTTTTAGTTTCTCTTTAATATTATTTTTTTTGTTTTTCTGCAGAATTTATAATTTCTTGTACTGGTTTTATATTCAAAAATTGGTATAAGGGCGACCTTGCCCCCTTTAATACAGCGTCTAGGTAGCCAGTGGTTTGCTCATCATTCCCTTTTGCCATTTCAATCCAACATTTTTTTGCTATCTCAAATGATTCTTCTCTTTCTTTGGTAAATTTCTCAATCAATTGCGGCTTGTACTCCTGGTTTAACATCGCGTCAAATTGAGGGGTAGTAATGATTTCTTCTAGAAACCTATGTGCATTTTCTGCTTTCAATAAATCTGAGTCAAAAAACCTCATTCCGCGGTGTCTATGTTCGCCACGATTTTTTGAAACTTGAGCAAATACTTCTTTTGTCTTTTCTATACCTGCTTTGAAAAACTCATCAATGTCTTTCTTGTTGGAAGCGACTTTTTTAATATCATTTTTCATTTCTCCAAATAGCACCTCGATCTTATTTTTTAAAGTCTCCATGTCTTCCAAATAAGCATGAATATGGTGATTGAGTGCTTCAATCTTATCTATTTGTCCGCTCTGTGGATAAAAGTACTCAAAGTAATTTTTATATTTCAAAGTTTTTTTCCATGCATACCGCAAATTAGAAAACGACTGCCTATATTTTTCAATTCCCACTTGGTTTGTTTTAGAGGCATCGATAAGCCGAGAATATTCTATTTTCAGAAACTTTGGATCTTGATGGAGGCAGAGATCGGCCATCATCTCATCCAGAATATGTCGATTAGTTTGAATTGTTTCTGTCCGATTCATATGTTCAACTTTCTTTAGATTATCAATTTTGGCTGCGGGACCTGGATTCGAACCAAGATAGACGCCTTCAAAGGGCGCAGTCCTACCATTAGACGATCCCGCAATATTTACCTTAAATTACGATAAAACTTTCATAACAGCAAGCTCTATAGGAAGCATAGGTATAGATGTCTTTTTCACCATATCCTCAGCTTCCAAAAACTCAGATAGGAGCTCTTTCAATTTCTCACTATTTATTTTTTTTCCTTGATCAATAATATACTCAAATTGATCATCGGTCAATTCTGGAGCAACGACATTTCTTAAATGTCTATCTATTTGAATCATCAAAATATTTCTTGCATATTTCATCGCGAACTTTAAAAATTCCTGCGTGTCGGAGCCTTCATCTTTTAAAGTGTTGAGATAAGCTACTATCCCCTGAATATTTCCCTCAGAGAAAAGATCCATAAATCTTGATACTTTTGAAAAAGAGGTTGATCCGGCTATGTTTTCCACAAGAGAGGCTGTTATATTTCCATCCGCCATAGAGAAAACTCTTGTTAAGATAGATTCTGCGTCGCGAAGTCCTCCTTCAGCAAGTTGAGCAATAATCCTTAAAGCATCTTCATCTATTTTTACTTTTTCTTTTTTTGCTATACCGCTTAATTTTTTTATAATTTCTTCAATGGATATTCTCTTAAAATCAAATCTTTGAACACGAGATAAGATGGTAGCGGGAATCTTTTCTATCTCAGTCGTAGCTAAGATAAAAACAGCGTGCGCCGGCGGCTCCTCTAATGTCTTTAAAAGAGCGTTGAATGCCCCTTTTGAAAGCATATGAACCTCGTCAACTATAAATATCTTAAACTTAAGCTGGCTTGGATTGAATTTTATACCTTCTATTAAGTCGCGGATATTATCAATTCCAGTATTTGATGCCGCATCTATCTCAACCACATCCAACGCCCTGCCAAGAGTTATATCCAAACAACTCTGGCATTTATTGCATATCTCGCCATCTTTGTTTTCCTCGCAATTTACCGCCTTAGCAAGCAATCTTGCAATACTTGTCTTGCCTGTCCCCCTCTGGCCATAGAAAAGATATGCGTGAGCTGTCTTATTTTGAAAAACCGCATTCTGCAATGTCTTTGTTATATGTTCTTGCCCAACAACATCGGCAAAAGATTGCGGTCTGTATTTTCTATATAAAACTAAGTTGTGATTCATAATAAAATTATGTCAAATACCTTTATTTATTCTGCTATTTTAACCTCTGCTTGAGCTTTACTCTTAAATCTTTCTTCTATTTCCATATCAATTTCTTGTTTAGATCTGCCATATTTTATACTTGAAAGCTCCTTTATTTTTTGAGCTATATTCATATCCCCATTCTTAGGAAAATCAAATCTAATATTAAAAGGTTTAGTTGTCTTATTGTTTATTAAAAGCTTAACATAAGCATTTAAGTTGTCTATATTCATTAAATCATTACTGTTAAACTCCGGAGTAAACTGTTTTTCCATAAACTCTGCGTCATCAACACCAATACGAAATGAAATCATAGAGCCTACATTGCCAAATACTGCCTCTCTTATATTATCCGGTAATTGAGCTATGAATTGATGCGCCATAGTCAAAGAAAGTTTATATTTTCTAGCTTCTGATAAAATAACAGATATTGAATCAGTTGCAAAATTTTGAAATTCATCTATATATAAATAAAATGGATTTCTTTTTTCACTTGGTATATCACCGCGAGATAACGCCGCCATTGTAAGTTTGCCGACTATTATAAGACCTAAAAGATTACTGTTAATATCCCCAACTTTTCCCTTTGAAAGATTAACAAGAAGTATCTTTTTATTATTAATTATTTCTCTAAAATTTATCGTACTTTTTTGTTGAGCTACTATAGGCCTTACAAATTCATTTGCTAAAAATACATTGAATTTACTTGTAATATATGGGGTTATATTTGCCAAAGATGCTTCCCCTCCCGCCTTGGTTGCTTCAAGTATCCAAAAATTCTTAACCAAAATATCCTGACATTTTGCAAGTTTTAATTTTCTGAATTCAGGATCCGAAAATACTCTTGGAACCTCAAGTAAAGTAGATCCAGAATCAGGATCAGACATTATAAGTAGAAGAGCATTTCTTAAATAATGCTCAAACATTGGACCTCCAGTAACCTTCAAATCATAAAGCTTATCAAATATATTCACCATTTCATTTATAATAAATGTTTTTTGCTCAGGTCTATTTTGGTCGTATTCAAGCATATTTAAGCCAATCGGTCTTCGCAAATCAGATGGATCAAAAACAACCACATCTTCCATTCTCTCTTTTGGAATTCTTGTTAAAACATCCTCAAGATCATCTCCATGCGGATCCATAAAGCAAACTCCTTCACCATTTTCTATATCCTGTTGTATCATATTTTTTAAAGAGACTGACTTACCAGTTCCAGTTTGACCAATTATATAAAGATGCCTTAATCTATCTTCTTTTGGCAATTTTACTTGGGTTTCAATACCGCGATAAACATTTGTTCCTATCAAAATTCCGTTATCAGGAAGTCCCGATGGAACTTGAGAGAATTTTGATTTTAAGGATACTATTCTTTTATTGTCCATATACGGCGTAGGAAAATGAAAAACAGAGGCAAGCTCTTCAGAGTTTAAAAGCATCCTATTCTTAGGACTAAAATTTCTAAATGAAAAATTATATATTAACCTATTTAATTTCTTTCCTGATAATCTATATGGTTTAAGATAGTTTATTCCAGGATTTTCAAATTGCATAAAAGAGGACTCTATATCTGAAAGTATGGCATTTGCTCTTGTTTCTGTTAAAGCGGATGCAATTATATTAATATTAACATCAAATCCAACCTTTGACACTTTAAATTCCAATCCCTTAATAGTTTCATCATCAAGAATTTTCTGCTCCTTTTCATCTCCGCTATTTTTCTTTTTACTTCCTTGAAATATCTCAATAATGCCGCCAATTACGCCTTTAGTCGCATCAGAATATGCATGCGCAAATGACTTCCCTTTCTTCATCTCCATAATTATCTTATGGACAGTTTTCTGCCACACTCTATTTGGTCTTATCAATATTTGGATAGAAGCGCCCTCACCATCAAATTGAAAATTAGACATCGCATTTATGATGGAATTCAGAGGATCAGATTCCATATTTTTATATGTTTTAATTGGTAAAAATAAGTTTCTCACACATTTAAATGTTGATGCTCTCGTTATTCCGATTGAATTAAATATATTATAATCATTGACAACCTCAACTCTAGTGCCTTGAAAAACAGCCGTAATTTGCTTTTCTAATGTATTGACAAATTTTCTTGGCACGGAGATATAAAAATGAACCTCATCTCCAATTATATGAACCGTCATCTCAAGGGCAATGGCAAAAGAACCAGAAAAGGCGGATTTAAGCCAGCTTATATTTTGAGATTGAGTTAGTGATGAGAAAAACTGCTCACAGATGCCTATTAGCCTATCTGATTCATCTTTTATATTCGTATCTTTAGCTGTAGAAAATGGAATATATACTAAAAGTAATGCCATATTTAAAGAATGTGTCACCTCTCCATTTTTTTTAAACTTTCTAACATACCAAAAAACAATAGCTATTAAAGTAACTATCGCAATCATTATAAATATTGATATATATCCTAAATATGCTTGTGGCATAGTGTATTGTTAATTTCAGACTTCTTTAAGTTTACCTCTCTTGATAAGCTCCTCATAAAGCTTATCAATTAAAAGATCATGAAAAGCATCAAGAACGTATGGATCATTCATTTTTTGAGCATTACTGATAGCGATTGCAAGACCGTCGTTAAAAGCTATATTGACAAGACCCTGCAAAATAGCTTGTTGTTTTAATAGTTCCTGCTCCGATAATTTCCTTTCTTCCATAAGTCTATTTATTAATAATCTGCAAAGCTTGAGGCTTAAAGCCTTGCACTTCACTCTGAATAAGCTCTTGAAAATTAGGTATTCTTTCCATCATAAATTGCATAATTTGATCAGGATTTCTTTTTATCATAAGAGGCACGAGTTTCATCTTATCTTTTATACCAAGCTTACCCATTATATTTTTAGCAATTTGATTTTGAATATGTTTTTGCATAGCATCAATAACTTCTTTTTTCTTATTTTCCGGTATATGGCTTATACCTAAAATTTTTGCCAAATTATCTTCTATAAATTTTTCATCAAACATAGCTTTTGTTCAATATTAATAATATAAATAAATATACATATATGGTAACATAATTAATACTTCATTGTAAGCCTACATCTGCCTTAGTATCATCCCCATCAATATTATCCTGCTTAAATTTATAATACGCTTTATTTTTAATTCTTAAATCTATATAATCAAGATCAATTGCCTTTTTTTTGATTTCATTATTTAAAATCTCAACCACCGCATTTCCTTGTTTTTCCGGAGATATATCTTGGCTTAGAAACAATTTAAATCCTGACTTTAGCATAACCTCTATATCATTAAATTTATCTTTAAATTTAAAATAATCCACCAATAAACCGCCTTCTCTTAAAATAGTTTTTTTAAATCTTAAAGAAAAATCAATTTTTTCTTTGCTGTATTTTTGAAAAGGAAAAGAATCTTTGACTATATCATTATCATACACTAATAAAAACAGATCACTTATAATTAATGGTGTGGAATCAAAAATTATTCCATCTTCATCAAATAAAAAACAGAGAATATCTTTTGACTCAAAACCGCTACAAGCTATTCCGATCGGAGAATATTCAACTATCGAAATATCTAATGAAAATGGTAAATCTCTCTCTATTTTTACATCTTTTATCCTCCTAAAAGAACTTTTAAAAGTCTCAATAAGTGAAGATTTTGAAAGAGTTAATATATTTTTTTGGTTTAAAAAGATATGATTTTTCTTATCCATATATTTTAAATAAACGTCATTTAATTCGGATGCTTCAATTGTTTTCATATCTGAAAAAGAGACATTTTTTATATTGAAATAAGTCCCAAAAATAATAAAATAAACTACAGCAGAAAAAAATAAGATAGCTGAAACAAGATAAAAAAAGATAAGAATAAATCTTATCCTCTTTTTTTTTACTTTTGAATATATATAATTTTGTGAAATTATATTCCTTCTCTTGTTTTTCTCTTTATAAAACATCAAAAATATTATTTTATTTTCTTTAAAATTAAATCCTTTCCTACATACTTTTGTAAAATTGCCGGTATTTTTACAGATCCATCCTCCTGCTGATTATTTTCCAAGATAGCGATTAAAATCCTACCTATAGCAAATCCTGTCGCATTCAACATATGAACAAATTCATTTTTATCTTTCTCTTTATCTTTATACCTAGCATTTATACCTCTTGCTTGAAAATCCGTAGTATTTGAACATGAATGGGTCTCTCTATAGTTTCCTTGGCTTGGAATCCATGTTTCTATATCATACTGCTTAGAATCTGTGAAACCCATATCACCTGTACAAACCTCAACAACTTGATAGGGTAGGTCTAATTGATTCATCATATCCTCTTGCATAGAAAGCAAAAATTGATGCTCTTTTTGTGAATCTTCAGGTTTTGAGAAAACGAACATTTCAATCTTATCAAATTGATGAGTTCTTAAAATACCCTTCGTATCCTTACCATAAGAACCGGCTTCTCGTCTAAAAGATGTGGAAAAACCTACATATCTTTTTGGAAGATCATTTTCTGAAAATATGTAATTCGCATGCAAAGGACCTATAGTATGCTCGGCACTGCCAACTAAAAACATATCATCATTTTTTAGATAATATCTTTCATCTTCTTGTCCGCCAAGCAACCTTCCCATCTTCATATACATTTCAGGCTTTATCATAACTGGCGGAATGACAGGTGTAAATCCATTCTTAGTCAAAAATTCCAAAACAAAAAGCACTAAACCAAACTCTAACAAGACGGCTTCATTTTTGAGATAAAAAAATCTTGCCCCTGAAACTAAAGACGCCTGCGTCGTGTCTATCAAATCTAAATTCTCACCTAGCTCCATATGATCCAGTATCTTAAAATTGAAGGCTCTTATTTCACCTACTTTCTTAATAACCCTATTTTCCTTCTCACTAGAGCCAACCAAAACATCGCTATCCGGAATATTTGGCAATGCATTAATACCTTTTTTAAATTCAATCTCAATTTCAGCAATCTTTTGTTCGCGATCTTTAATCTGAATTTTAAGAATCTGCATTTCATTAATCATTTTGTTTCTTTCTATATTGTCGCGCATAAAAGGAATACCATTTGATATTCTATTTTGTTCAGCTTTATCATCCTCAAAAGTGCGCAAAAGATCTCTATACTTTTTATCTAAATCCAAAACATGCTCAATATCAACAGCTTTAACACCCTTTTTTAATAAACTCACTTTTACTTCCTCTAAATTATCTCTTATTAATTTTATATCTATCATCTTTATTATATTATTTAAGAATGATCATCGTCCTTTAAGAGCAATTAAGGCATCAAGTTTTGCAGCTCTTCTTGCCGGCATAAAACCAGTACAAAAACCTATAACAGCAGAGAATATTACAATTGTGACAACGAACCATATTGGCTGTTGAAATAAATCTAATGCTTGACCTCCAAATGTTTTTGCTAAAAGATTTATACCATAATTAAATATCTCCGACCCAGAATATCCTATAGCTACGCCTCCGATTCCTCCTAAAAATCCCATTATCATTGATTCCGACAAAAACAACTTCCAAATATCAAGATTTGAAGCCCCTATAGATTTCATTATACCAACCTCCTGAGTTCTTTCAAGGAGAGCGATAGTCATGGTATTTAACATTCCTATAGCAGAAACTATGAGGGTGATGATACCAAAAACACCTAAAACTATTCTAGCTATTCCAAATATTCTCTTAGCTTGCTCCAGAGTATCAGATAATGCCGCAACCTGCAAACCCAAAGATACTGCCTGCTCCCTTACTAATTCTATCATTTCAGAACTTGTAGTTTTAATTTTAACTTGCGAATAATTAGCTATATTTATGTTAGCAACCTCCTCGATTGGAAAATAAACAACACTATTTATAGCATCCTCGGTAACACCTGCCAGCTTATATTTTTTCTCTATATTAAATGTAGAAACAGACTCTCCTTCTCCGATTGGAACGACAAGAAAAATGTTAACATCTTTACCAATAGCATCTTGAGGATTATCAAAATTTAAAAGTCTGGCAGTAGCGGCAGATATAACAATAGATGCATCACCATTAAAATCACCAGCAACAAATTTCTCCACCAACATAGACTTAAAATTTACATCTAAAAGATTTATAGTTGCAACAACAGAAGTATCATCAATTGATATTCCTCCATCTATATTTGCTATCTTTCCGACCAAAGAAACACCATTAAAAGACTCTATTGTCTTTATCATCTTATTGTCTAAATTAATAATTGCATCAGAAGGAGCATATACATCTAATGTAAGTAACGCATCTTCTGTTGTAATCCTCTCAAAAAGAATATTCTGGAGTCCATAACCCAAAGAAACCAAAAATAATATAGCACCTATACCAACACCCATACCAAGAATTGTCAGAAATGTCCTCAGTCTTCTTGTCTCAAACATTCTTTTTGCAAGCTTAAATATATCAACGATAGAAATATGCTCATTAAATTTCATTTGAGATACCATTATAGAATCATATTTGATATTTGAAAATTTCTCCTGTTCTGTATATTTTGCTATCTTCTTAGCTTTTCTAAATTTTGCTAAAAATATACCAATAATAACAAATGGCATCATAATAATCTTAAAGATGGAGATAAAAAATTGCTCTAAAGATTTAAAAATATAATTTGAAAAAGAAAGAATATAATGCCAAAAAAAATGCACTCTATCCTTAAGAATGTCTGGCTCTTTTTTAATAAGCTCAAATTCTAAAATAGATGATTTTACAATGAACTTCCCAGTATTTTTTGCAAACAAAAGATCACCTTTTAATATCTCTTTTATCTCGTATAAAACACGCCAAATTATTTTTGGTAAAAATAAAAGTATCTTTATTACAAATGATTTAATCTTAATGATTAGAGATTTTATCTGATATTTTTTAAATGGTTTTATATTGTATTTTTTAACATGACTCGTAATTCCTTTATCTTTAGTAATCATAAGATCATTATGTTTATACAACATAATCTCTTCTCCAACAGCAACACCATTTTCTATTGCTATTTTGACTTGCTTTTTAATAGAAAAATTCTTAACAAAATCTTTTTTAACAGGTTGTAATAAATCATCTTTCTTTTTAATAACGAAAGGATGATTATCTTCATACAATTTTATCTCTCTTCTTATTTTTATATCCTCTTTCTTTAGAGTTAGCGCCCCACGATGCGATTCTTCTATGTTGTCTTTTTGTTTTCTGGAAAATAAAATTATAATAAAAAGATCTATAACTTTAACTAACCACCTAAATCCTTTTTTTGAAGCAACCTCAAAACCAAAATCAATCTGCTCTTTGGTCCAACCAGCAGAAAACAAAGCCTCTGTTATTTCAGCAACAGAAAAACCATCTCTCTGAGTTTTTTTAATATATTTTGCTAATTTTTTATTATAATTCATTTTCATCATAATGTTTAATTTTCATTAAACATTGGAATATATTATTTAAACTTTAAAACAAGCTCTAATTTTGATAAAAATAAAAATGCATCTGCAAAACCGAGTCCGACTCCACCTTGAAGCTCCGATAAGACAACCAATTTTTTAAACTGCTCTTTATCTATAGCGCCACGAACAAAAGATCCGATTGCCTCTTCCAAAGACTTTATCTGAATAAATGAAAGCTGTTTTTTAAAATCTTCTAAAATATACTTCCTAAGCTCGCCAACTTCTAATGACAATCTTGAATGCTTTGCTTCATCTTCGGATTTATTTCTTAAAATTTCAGATTCATACATTATTAAAGAAAGCCTTCTTTTTAATTCTCCTATCCTTTTTAAATCCATTCCTATCCCACCATCTCTGAATGGTCTTGATAATAACTCATCCAAAGCATTGTCTGTTATTTTATTCCCAAGACGACTAACTATAATCTTATTTAAATTATCCATTAAATAAAGCTCGCTTATAGTTAAAAAATAATCCGAGAGGGCGTTAGCAAAGTCAATATCTCTCTTATGTTTTTTATCCTCATTGGTATCTAAATTATTATCAGTTAGTTCTACTTTAACTCTGGAGTTGATTTGTTCTTTTACGATCTCACCGTCTTTTAAAAAGATGATCCTATCTGCGTAAGAAAATAAAGAAGCATCATGGGTGACTAATATTATTGTTTTTTTCTCCTTTTTATGAAGTTCAGACAAAATATCCAAAACAATTTTTGAAGCCTTGGAGTCAAGGTTTCCAACAGGCTCATCGGCTATTATGATAGGGGCATTATTGATAAGCGCTCTAGCAATTGCAGATTTTTGTTGTTGTCCTCCAGACATCTCTTGAGGTAATCTGTTTTCTTGATTTTCTAAATCAAATCTTCTTAAAAGTTTTTTAGCTATAGGATATCTTATGTTTTTAGGAACTCCCCTCCACGTCAAAGGCAAAGATACATTATCTAAAATATTAATTGTTGGTACTAAATTAAAAGCTTGAAAAACTATACCCATATCCCTCTTATGTAAAGTAGCAATATCATAAGAAGACATTTTTGTTATATCTCTTCCTTGTATTAGAATTTTTCCACTTGTTGGAGTGATGAGTCCGGCTATTGTATAAAGCAATGTTGATTTTCCACAACCAGAAGGACCAAATAATATAACATACTCCTCTCTATCTATGTGGATATTTATATTCTTAAGAGCCATCGTTTCAGCTGATGCTCCTATATCATAGACTAAAGATAGATTTTCAACTTCAATAATTTTATCCGCCATAAAATATATTCAAAAAATAAATGTTTAATTATATTATACCTTTTTAAGTAAAAAACTCAAATAAAATTATCAAAAAATCCCCTTTATTTTTACATTTTGGAGATTTTTTGATAACTTATTTTATCTAATCTGACTTGTCCACTTAAAGACATCTTTGAAGTTGGAAATAATGAGATCAAATACTGTCGCTTCCTCTTGAGGAGTCAGAATTGTGAAATCTTGAGAAGTTTTAATATTACCAGAAGGATCTATACTTTGAAGCCTAAATTTGTAAATACTACCGGGCTTAAACTTTGTAAAGACAATCGTATGATTTGTTGTGTAACCATCTGATAGACGCGACACTCTCTCATTTCCACCGACTATTAAACCTTCTTGATAAAATATCTGATCTGTTGCAGGCTCATCAGTTGTCCAAGATATGATTGTCTGCACCCTGTCTTTTCCAAACATAGCGCTTTGAGTTTTAACATTTGAAATAAGAGGGGCTTGCACATCTTTTGAAGTTGTGAATGTATATTCTGAAGACTCAACAGAGTTTCTATTTTCATCCGTTGAAACCGCCCTAACAACATATGTAATTCCTTCCTCAAGAGCATCTAGTTTCAAAGAGTGATTTTTCACAAAGTTTTCATCACCAAATTTACTTGTTTGATTATTTTTTGTATTGGTATAATAAATAGTTGAATCAGCAAATATATCCGTTATCCAAGATATATTTGCGCTTTTTTCCGTCACAGCATCTATTTTAAGATCTATCAAACTTGGCAATGCTTGAGTTGTAAATGTTAGATTTGGCGAGAAGAATTCCTTTGCTGAGTCATCTATGCCTCCAACTCTAAATCTGTAAAGTGTACCGGGATTTAATTTTGTAAGTTTAACAATATGATTTGTATTGAATGCGTCATCTGCCATTATATCTGAATAATCGCTTGTTAGTCCATACTCTACTCTTGTTGAAGCCGGAATGGATGTCCTCCAAGTTAACTCTACTGAATTAATTGTGATATTTTTTATTTCAAGATCGGAAATTCCTGCTTCTGATTTTGTTGTGAATGTAAAATCGCCTGATTTTCCTGTCCCACCAACAAGCGCTTTACTTCTTAATTGATAATGATAAAGAGTTCCGGGATTAAGATTTAACAATACAACTTGATGTTCTTTAACCCTCTCGTCCGCATCTCCAAAGATAGATTTATAAGGATTTTCACTGCTTAAATTGTAATCTTGAGCTTCAGAGTAAGCAATAACACTTCCTGATACTCTATTTGTAATCCATGAAATCTTAGCGAATGTTGAGCCAACTTCAATTTTTGGCTCTTTGCTGAGAATTATAGGAGGCTGAACTTTATCACCAACAGAGTTTAAAAGCTGTTCAATCTCCTCTGTCAAAGCGGCTATTTCCGCTAAATTATTAACATCTTTTAATTCCGCAATCTTCTCTTCAAGTGTCTGCTCGGCAGGATTTGTTTTAAATACTTTATTTGCAGACTCATTGAAATTACCAGCTCCGTCAATAGATCTTATTTGATAGTTATACTCCCTTCCAGATCTTAAATCTTTTAAAAAGACAGCATGATCGATGACTGTAATAAAAGATCCATTGGTAAATCCATATTTATTCGTCTCTCCATATTCAATAAGAGATGTTGCCGGCTCATCAGTTATCCACCTGACAGTCGCTGAAGATTCAGTAATATCAGTTACTCTTAAATTGGAAACGACTGGCGGTGTTTCATCTTTAACTAACTGTATCGTAACAACTGTTGGCGGTTGCACACCTGTGCTTGTGTCACTAGCTTGCACAGTTGTAGATGTATCTGTTCTAACGACTACAACATCCTGAGCTGGCGTTGTAAATGTATAAGATGCCGATGTTGCTGAATTTTGTGCTATACTTCCATCTTTTGATTTTACTTGATAAGTATATGTTTTACTTGCCTCAAGTCCAGTCAATATTATTGAATGTTTTGTTGTTAATGCTGTATCGGCTCCAGGGTTTGTAATGGTTCCTCCTGTTGCATTTATAACCTCAGAATCCGCCAGCTCATCAGTCGTCCAAGTTATCACAGCCGAATCATATTTTGTCAAAGCAGATATAACAGAAGTAATGATCGGTGCCGTTGTATCTGCGTTTGTTATAAATGTATAAAATAAACCTCCATTATTATCCGTTGCAAGATTATTGCTTGCATCTGTTGATTTTACTCTGTAGTAATACTTGGTATTCACAGTTAAGCCTGATAAATTTACATAATGATCCGTAACTAGAGTGGAAACGGCGTTTGTGCTATAAGTCGCAAATGATCCATCTGTAGTATATTCAACAACTGAACTTGAGAGTGTATCCGTAGTCCAATTTATAGTTGCTGTCGTCTCACCTACAGCACTCGTCTGAACAGTTGTTATCTTAGAGCCTGCCAAAGTTGTACAAGAAGGAAGAAGCGTAGAATTCGTAACAATATTTGCAGATGGATCAACTGACTTCAAAAGTAAATTATAGACGGTTCCAGGATTTAATCCGGTTATTGTAACTGAATGTCCTCCCACTGTAGATGCGGCATTTTTTACCATTGAAGCGACGGTTGTGCTTGCGCTTGCTGTTGTCGCCGCTCCTGAAGATGAATAATAAACGGATGAATTCGCAAGCTCATCAGTATCCCATGTAATAGTAAATTGGGATGTTGAGACTGCGGAACATGCGGCGTTTGATATGGTTGGAATAACAAGATCGGTATTTCCTCTGGAAGGATCAGGTTGATCATAAACCACACTGGAATAATTAGAGAGATTACCCTCAGAATCCTGAGCTGTTACTTTATAATAATAGGTTGTAGAACCGCTTAGCCCTGTTTCTATTAAATAATTCACTGTTCTATCTGTTATTGTTGAATGTAAAGTATAGCTTACTCCAACATCTGTAGATCTATAAACTTTATAAGAACCGAAATCTCCTGGAACAGCCGATGCAACAGCCCAAGAGAAAAACTCTCTATAATCAGAAGCTGTAGTAATATCGCTTATAAAAATATCCGATGGCGTGGCAACAGCGCTTAATGTAACATTTGAAGGCACATTTTGATATGCATCTTTTGCTTTTAGATAAACCGTTATCGGAGAAGAACCAAAATTCCAAGTTAAAGAGCTTGCCGGTGTAATCCAAGTTCCAGATGAAGCATTCAGACCATCAGCGGAAAAATCAGAATTATTTGAAAGCATTATTTGATACGAAGAATCATCTGATGAAACAATTTTTAAATTATCCGTGGTTGATGTTCCTATTAAATATGTATCAACAACGCTTGCTTGATCTATTACAGGATTTTTAGTATCTAATGTGAAATTTGCAGATTGCACAACGGCGGTATTATTTGCTCCTTCATTATCATTAACAGTAACTCTTATCTTTGCTGTTGTTGTAGCGATATTACCAAAATCAGTTTTAGCATCCCAAGACGCCGTATGTTGCGTATAAGTTGAACCATTAACAGCCTTATTAGACAAATCTCCCGCTACCAGCGATCCAGAAGTTATGTTGTTCCAAGAGGAACCATTCCAATATTCAAGTGAAGGAGTAACATAACCTGGCGTTACTGTTCCAGTTGCCGTATCTATATCTTTAACGGAATAACTTATAGAAACTCTGCCATCACTTGTATTTTGCGAAACTAGCACGCCACCAGTGCCATACGCACTCTCAAATTCAGGCAATGCGTTTACAACAAATTGTATACTTACAGATGTTACATTTGGAGTTCCCCCTCCATCCGATGTAAGAGTCATCTTATATTGAAACCACTTATCAGCTAAGCCATTCGTCATAGCTGATGGAAATGTTTCTGATCCGGAAGAATTTGTAAAAAATGTTCCGCTTGTTCCGTCAGGTCCAACAAAAGTCTCTGATGCAAGTCCGGCACTTGTAGCTGACGTTCTAAATTGGAATTTTACTAATCTTGCTGTCGTTGTTCCTGTTGCTGAAAAAGCAACGGATGACATTATATTAGCCGAATCAACCGCATCATAAGGAGATGATGTAATAGTTGAGGATGTGAAATATTTTTGAAAATTTATTGTTATATCATCAAATGATGGTGAATTAGCAGGATTATTTGTTGAAAGATTTACTCTAAATTGAATATAACGCTGAGCGCCTAAAGATGCCATAGTTGCTCCGGAGGAGATATTAGTTTGCCATGAAGACCAAGAAGCATCTGGCGCTACAGTGCTACCCGCACGAAAATCAAGAGTTAAAGCTGTTGTAGAAGGATTTGTTTCAGTATATGTAATAACGCCAAGCTCGGAAGAAGGTCCGAGATCAATAACACCTGATGTTAATACGCCTGAGGATGAATATACCGGAGCGGTTCCAGAGAGTTGAATAGCTGTTGTTTTATCAGTTAAAGTTCCATTTCCAAGTTGACCTGAAAGATTATTACCCCAAGTTTTAACTTCATAATTACCTTTTAAAACGAGTGAGTGGTCAAATCCCGTAGAAGATAAAGCTGTAACTCCGGTTAAGTAAGCCGTACAACTTCCGCTATATGTTTGACAGACTTGAACTGGTGTTAATCTATCAGTTGTTGTGCCATCTCCGAGTTGACCAAAAGCATTACTTCCCCAAGCCAAGAGAGTGCCGTCGAGATCGGGAGCTATGGAATGTGATCCTCCGCCAGAGATAGCGGTAACTCCAGTTAAATATGCTGTGCAACTTCCGCTGTATGTTTGACAGACTTGAATAGCTGTATTTCTATCTGTTGTTGTGCCATCTCCAAGTTGACCAGAATTATTCCTTCCCCAAGACCAAACGGTGCCGTCGCTTTTGAGAGCGAGGGAGAAATAAGTTCCGCCAGAGATAGCGGTAACTCCAGTTAAATATGCTGTACAACTTCCGCTATATGTTTGGCAAACTTGGACAGCTGTATTTCTATCTGTTATTGTGCCATCTCCAAGTTGACCATAAAGATTGTCCCCCCAAGCCCAGACGGTGCCATCGCTTTTGAGAGCGAGGGAATGCCTATATCCGCCAGAAATAGCGATAACTCCGGTTAAACTTGAGACTTGGACTGGTGTTAATCTATTGGAACCTGTGCCATCTCCAAGCTCTCCATTAGAATTCCTTCCCCAAGACCAAACGGTACCGTCGCTTTTGAGAGCAAGGGAATGTTCTGCTCCAGCAGAGATGGCAGTAATTCCAGTTATAGTTAAAGTTTGAACAGGTGTATATCTATTTGTAGTGGTATTATCTCCAAGTTGACCAAAACTATTCAATCCCCAAGACCAAACGGTACCGTCGCTTTTGAGAGCAAGGGAATAATTATCTC
>JBBTYT010000019.1:0-20868 GCA_038061695.1 Patescibacteria group bacterium | reverse complement strand
ATGAAGAAATTGAAATAGTTGTAATCAAGCCAACATCAAATACTGTTGTTACTGCTTTCTTATTCCTTAAATCATAACCTGAGGCAAACATATGAGCGGTAGCAAGACATATTCCAACTTTATATCCTTTTAATTCCTCCATAAAGTAAGCTAACTCCTCAAATGTACAACCTACAATATTACCGGCTCCGGCGGATATTTCAATAAGAAGCTCTGTAAAATATTCTTTATCTAAAATCTTTTTTAAAGCATCTACAACCATCATAGGACCCTCAAGGTCAGAGTCAACATCTTTGTAAGAGCCAAGGTGTGTCATCACATATTTAGCGCCTAGCCTGCTTCCGCGCTCCAATTCCTCTTTTATTATATTCATTGAGCCATGGCGTATTTTATTATTTACTGAAGCTAAGTTTATCAAAAAAGAAGTATGTATATAACATTCTTTCTGATTGAATTTTTTCATATTCTCATTAAATAACTCTACGGTTTCATCTTTTAATTCCGGAGCTTTCCAAATTTGCGGAGAACGCGAAAACATCTGAAAAACTTCGCATCCAATCAACGATGCTCTTTCTGGAGCATTTTCCAATCCGCCTGCCGATGATATATGAGCACCAAATAACATAAGTTAGGTTTTAAATTATAAATTATTAGATTTTAACCAATTGATTATCTCGCCTTTGAACTCCGGATGGATTTTAAATATCTCTGTTCCATGACTAGCATCTTCAAAAATATGCATATCTTTTTTGACTTTTATCATATTAAATAATTTTTTTACGGAAATTCTTGAATATGAATCTTGATCTCCGCCTGATGCCATTAAAACAGACTGATCTATGGAAAGCTTAAGAATATTATCCTCTGTCATTACACCTCTATAATCAAGCCCTGGTGAAATTAATACGGAAGATTTTATTTCCTTATTATTAGACATATACTGCAACGCTAAATTAGCCCCAATTGAAGCGCCTATTAAGGAAATTTTTCCCTTTGGAATTCCTCTTTCCTCAAGAAATTCAACAGCGCTTTCAACATCATTGATTTTTTCACACTGCTCTGCAGCAGTAAAGTTTTGATAATTTATTATTTTTTCGTCTTTTAAAATAGATTCTCCATGACCTCGAAAATCAATGGCTAAAGAATTAAATCCAGTCAATGCCAACTCTTCTTGAAAATCGTGCCACGATTCTTTTGTAGCAGGCATCATATGAAGCAATACTACAGCTGGAGAATTTTCTTTACCTACAGAAAAATAAACGCCATGAATCTTTACATTATCACTCGTTGTTAAAATTATTTTTTGCATATCTTATTCAACGGTTACACTTTTTGCTAAATTTCTAGGCTTATCTATATCCCTTCCTAAAACACGAGCGATAAAATACGCGAATAATTGTGTCACCACAACAGAGAGTATAGGTGAAAGCATCTCTATAGACTTTGGAATATATATAACATCATCAGCAATTTTTGCTATATTCTTATCTCCTGCTGTTGCTATGCAAATAACTTTTCCGTTTCTAGCTTTTATCTCTTCAATATTTGATAAAATTTTATCATATACAGAACCTTTCGTAGCTATGCAAAAAGTTGGAAAATTTTTATCTATCATAGCAAGCGGACCATGTTTTAATTCGCCACCAGCATACCCCTCCGCATGAATATAAGAAATCTCCTTAAGCTTCAAAGCACTCTCAAGAGCAATAGGGAAATTATATTTTCTTCCTAAAAATATAAAATTCTTATACTTTGAATACTTTTCTGCTATGCTCTGTATATTTTTTTGTTGCCCTAAGACCTGACCAACCTTAGCATACAAACCGTTTATCTCATAAATAAGGTCATTTCCTTCTTCCACACTCATCTTATTATTTCTTGCAAAAAAAAGAGTCAATAAGGCAAGAACTGTTGCCTGTGATATAAATGCTTTTGTTGACGCAACAGAGATCTCTGGACCAGCGTGATTATAAATACCTATATCTGTTTCTCTGGAGATTGAAGAGCCAACTACATTCACAATTCCTAAAGTTAAGGCTCCTTTTTTCTTTGCCTCACGAACAGCACAAAGCGTATCAGCTGTTTCACCAGACTGTGAAATAGCAATAACTAAATCAGAGCTACCAAGATTAATATCTCTTGATTTGAATTCAGAGGCTATTTCAACATCAGTATGTAAGCCGGCAATATCAGAAATCCAATACTTAGCTAGAAGTCCGGCATAATAAGATGTTCCACAAGCAACTATAGTAATTCTTTTTATATCTTTTAATCTATCTTTAACCTCATCAAGACCTCCAAATTTTGAAATGCCTTCCCCCTCCACCAATCTTCCTCTTATGGCATTTTTTATCACATCAGGTGATTCAAATATTTCTTTTTTCATAAATGTCTCAAAGCTTCCTTTCTCTGCCTGCTCTAGCGAAATATCAATCTTATGAGCCTTTCTGCCTACTGCCTCATTTTTAGAATTGCTTATTCTTATATTATTAATCTCACAAACAGCAATCTCATCATCTCCAAGATATATAATATCTTTAGTATAATTAAGAAGAGCAGAGAGATCTGATGCTATTATATATTCATCTTTCCCTACCCCTATTAAAATTGGGGATGACTTTCTAGCTATAAGAATTTTCTCATTATCATTTTTATAAATGGCAACTATGCCGTAGGCTCCTCTAATTTTTAATATCGCATTTTTAAATGAGGCTTCAAAATTATGATAATGTTTAAATTCCTCCTCTAATAAATGAGCAAAGACTTCTGAATCTGTCTGCGAATAAAACTTATGTCCTATATCCTGCAACTCTTTTTTAAGTTCGTTATAATTCTCTATTATTCCATTATGCACTATTAAAAAATCATTATTACAGCCAATATGCGGATGAGCATTGGCTTTTGTAGGCTTACCATGAGTAGCCCATCTTGTATGCGCGATACCTACATAGCCTGAAAAATCTTTATCGCCGATATTTTTTTCCAGATCAAAAACTCTGCCTGCCACCTTAGCTAAATGCACTTTTTCACCTAAAATAGCAACCCCAGCAGAGTCATAACCCCTATATTCTAATCGTTTTAACCCATCAAGAAGTATAGGTAAAGCCTGTTTTTTTCCTATATATCCTATTATTCCACACATATAGTCATCATACCATTTAAAATGGTTTTTTTAAATCTTAAGAGGCCTCTTTAATATCAATTATCTTATTTCTTGTTGAATGTCCTATTTTTATCGTTATGGAGGATTTTGAAATTTTAAAATATTCAGCTAAAAGAGTTATAACAGCCTTATTTGCTTTTCCTTCTTTTGCTTGAGCTTTAACACGGATATTAAAAGAATCATCTTCATTTTGCAAGACTTTATTTTCTTTTGAGTTTGGATAAACTTTTATTAAAATCTTCATATATTTACTTTAACAAAAAACCGCCTTATGTAAAATAAGACGGTTTTTTATATTTTTCAATTATAAAGATAGAGAATTAAAGAGATTCACAAGACCAAATCCATATGAATTATCAAATCCAGTATCTCCTAAATCTGTTGATTTATCTTGTATTTTACTTCTTACTTCTCCTGCATCCCAAATACTATTTGTATTAAGATCATATAGAGGATCAACAGGTGAAGCCATTATACTGGCAACTGAGCCGGCAACATGAGGAGAAGCCATTGATGTACCACTTATAGTTTTATAAATACTTCCCTTCCATGTAGATAAAATATTTAATCCTGGAGCGGCCAATGAAACCTCCGGACCTCTTGATGACCAAGATGTAATAGTATCTGAGCTATCTGTAGCAGAAACCGCTATAACGCCATCATAAGCTCCTGGGTAATCCACTGCCCCGCCATCATTACCAGCAGCAGCCACCAAAACAATTCCCTTATCTACAGCTCTGCCAACAGCATCTGCAAAAGATCCAATATTGGAGTTAGTGCCGAAAGACATATTTATAACATTAATACCATTTGCGATAGACCAATCAATTCCTTCAATTATATCCGAAAGATATCCAGAACCTCTGCTATCTAAAACCTTAACAGCATAAAGAGAGACTTCGGGTGCAACACCAACAACACCAATACTATTATCTAAAGCTCCAATAATTCCGGCAACATGAGTTCCATGACCATTATCATCAGTCGCAGATTTTCTAGAATTTATAGCATTAAACTTGCCTTTGATATTCGCTTTTAAATCAGGGTGAGTTAAATCAATCCCTGTATCCAAAACAGCAACATTTATCCCAACACCTTCACTTGTTGCCCAGCTTAATTCAGCATCAATTTTATCAATCCCCCATGGTAAAACTTGCGCCGGCTGAGAAACCACTTTGCTTTTATATTTACCGCTTACAGACTCTTTATGATTTATACTTATTAAAATATCATCATCAACTCTAAGAACTTCTGGATTTTTAGCTAAATTATATCCTTCTTTATCAGTTAAATTTACAACTTTTAAATTTTTATTGTGACCTGAATCTTTCACTTTAATACCTTTATGTTTGATTATTAAATTATCCTTTACAGATTCGTTCACACCCGACTTAAACACAACAATTTTTCTTTCTGTTTTACCAGATGAAAAATCAGCGAATACAGCAATCGGCAATCCAAGAACGACAGAAAAGACCATAAATAAAGATAAAATTTTTCTCATATTTTTTAATTTTTAATAATTTAATAAAAATAAAATAATTATACGAACATTATACACTTTCCCTCTTAAAAAAGCAACTCATCTCTCCAGAACAAAAAAAGCTGATGCAATTATCGCGGCTGTCTCCGCTCTCAATATTCTACCGCCAAGAGATAATAGAATAAATCCTTTTTCTCTTGCAATACCAATCTCTTCTTCTGAAAAACCTCCTTCAGGACCAATAAATATATTAATTTCCCTAATATTTCCTAATCTTTCCTTATTATCAATAAGGAAATCTGTTATTTTTTCTAATTTTTCTTTTTCATAAAAAATAATATTAAGAGAATCGCCTTTACAACCCATTATAGCCTCTTTAAATTTTAAAATATCCGCTAGCTTAGGCACCACACCTCTTTGAGATTGCTCGGTCGCTTCCTTTAAAATCTTTCTTGCTCTATCAACTTTTAAAAAAAGCTTAACGGAATGTTCAGAGATTATTGGATAAAATTTTGAAACTCCAATCTCAGTGCATTTTTCAAATATCAATTCCATTTTATCTTTCTTTACCAAGCTTTGATACAAGGAAAGAATAATACTTGGCTCATTATTATTTTTCTCTTTATTAAGAATTTTTAAAAGCAGGAAATTTTTTACTATCTGCCTTATTTCACACTTAAACTCAAAGCCGGAATTATCTAAGACAATGACGATATCACCTGCTTTCTTTCTTAAAACTCTACTGACTTGATGTATTAAATCAATATCAGAAATAACAATCTCATCTTGAGAGTCTTGAATTTTTTCATTGATAAAAAATCTTTCTGTCATAAGAAATAATAAAATCTATTCTAATCCTATAAATATACCACAAATATTGTAATTCAAATAAAAAAACTGGGGCGATTCGCCCCAGCTAAACTTCCTCCTATAAATTATTAAAATTTATCTTTATTCTAGACCCCCAAAGTCTATTTTAAGTATATTCTCTTATTATTCTAAAGTCAATGATTTTATCCCCATTTCAAACTCAGATATTATACTCTCGCACTCAGTGGCATTAGATGCTTTCATAAGCCTAATTCTAAGCTCTTTTGCTCCAAAAAAACCATGCGAATACCAAGATAGATGCTTTTTCATATTATAAAACTTTCTATCTTTAAATATTTTTTCAAAATGTTTTGCATGCTCAATGGCAACGTCTAATTTATCAGAAATAGAAACCTCTGCATTTGAAAATATCCATGGATTACCAAACACAGCCCTGCCAATCAAGACACCATCTAAACCGTATTTTTCTATACTGCTATTTGCAGATATTAAATCTTTTATATCTCCATTCCCCAAGACCAACGTATCTGTTTTTTTTATAATTTCCGCAGCCCTGCCAATAGCATCCCAATCTGCGAGTCCTGTATACATTTGCTTTAGAGTTCTCCCATGTATTGATATATTTGCCGGCTCCATCTCAAGAAGATGCTTTACCCACTCTTCTATAACAATATCATCATAACCTATTCTTGTTTTTACTGAGATAGGAATTTCTATTTTTCTTATTTCTGTCTTTCTATTCTTTGCTTTATTGATAATGGATTCCGATAAACCAAATTCCTCAAGAGATTTACCATTCACCCAATCTCTCACACCAATTTGAACGCTTCTTATTATATCTTTTGCTAATTCCGGCGTCCTTATCAATCCTGCTCCACCGCCTCTCTTTGCCACATTCTTATCCGGACATCCCATATTTATATCTATACCATCAAATCCCAACTCACATAAAAGTGGAGCAGTTTTATAAAATGCTTCAGGAGTAGCACCAAAAATTTGCGCAACTATCGGCCTCTCCATATCAGAATATATAAAATCATCCAAGAGAATATCTGCTCCGGCAGAAATTCCTTCAACAGAAACAAACTCTGTTAAGATAATATCTGGATCTCCGTATTTTGCCACTATAAAACGAAAAGAGGCGTCTGTAACGCCATCCATAGGTGAGAGCCCAAAGATTGGTTTATTTAATTTTCCCCAAAAACCTTTTTGCATATAGAATTTATATATCAAAAAGAGAAAAAATGCAAAGAAAAATCATATTTGGACATAACTACCATTTCTACCATCTATCACCGCCTGCATAATTGCATCCTTTACATAATTTGGTCTTCCAACTTGTTTAAAAACAAAATCTCTACTTTCGCTAGCAGTTCTAACTCTAACATCTCCGTAATCTATTAGCGTCTGCAAAACACCGTGTACATTAACCTCAATATCCTGAATTTTAGACAATTCAAATTCATAAATTGTCCTTGAAAATAAAGAGTTTTGCTCAATAGCAATAACTTTTTTGTCAGTAAGTATCCAAACATCAAGATAATAATCTGCTAACGCTACGAATATTGCCACCAAAAACATATGAAGAAAAAATGTCATTATAAAAAAAACTAACTTAATAAGATCGGGTGAATTTGATAAAAACATAAATGTAATAACAAACGCTACAACTATAATAATGATGGAAAAAATAACCAAAGGAAAAATCTCCAAAAATAAAACAAAATAATGCCTGCGATAAACCGATATTAACTTTTCTCCTTCTTTGATAGAAAGCATATTTTTTAAAATTAAAACGGAGATTTTAAGATACCGTCCTCTTGAAGATTAATACCGTTAGAAATAAAAGAAAAAACTTCATCCCAATTTATAGAGAAAAACAATGCAAATTCAAAAAAAGAAAGAACGAATGATATGATTATAAAAGATACGATTAATAATGTATGCTGATTTTTTGCAAAACGAAAATTAATAAAATGATACAACAAAATAACGCTTGCTATAACGAATATTAAAAACATCATTGCGAAAAGAAAAAATATCACTAACTTCATTTTTATATATCGTAATTCTCAATTTAATAATAAAAAGGCGCTTTAGCGCCTTTTTATTATTAAATTTTAACTTAAATCTATCTTTTTTTCATCAAATTCTTCTTTATCAATCTCTCCTTTAGCATAACGTTCTTTCAAAATATTGAGGGAAGAATCATTTGCTGATTTATCATGATTTTTATCATGATTTTTATCATTGCATGAGCCATTATTTTGCGCTAATATCCATCTTACAAGCATAAAAATACCGGCTACAACTAAAGCCCACCAAAGAACCATAAACACCCCGCTAAATCCGCAAAAATCCGAATATCCAAAATTCATCATAAAATTATTTTGTTAATATTTATAATTAAATTGTAAAATTTTTAAAAAATATTGTCAATCTATCATACCATCTTTTTCTTACTTCCTTTCTTTCCAGCCTCTTTTTTATACGACTCGGCTAAAGCCTCGCTGTACTGCTATTTGTAACCAATCGCTTACGCTCTTGGACAAACAGGAAGAGAGAGATTTCATAAGATTCCTCAACTAAACGAAGGAGCTCTTTTGGATTCTCAATAATTTCAGAAGATATATTCCAATATGACATCGCAACATTTTTACCATCATTTTTTTTATATGAAAATGGTTTGCTCCCCATCTTTTCGTATTCTGCTTTATTTGTTTCATCAACTTTGAGATACAACTCATCATCAACCACAATACCAACTATAGCTCCATCTTTATAAATACCAAAACCGCCAAACATCGCTCTGGCAGTTACGCCACCAAGAGGAGAAAGTAGCTCCTCCACTAAATATGCGACAAATTCATTTCTTTTCATATATATTATTTAAGTAATTGAATTAATATAGGATAAATTCTTTCAGCAATCATATTATGGCCAATATCATTAGGATGCACGACATCAGAGAGATATCGCGCATTGCCGAATATTCCATCAAGCAGATCCGAAAGATAAGCTGTATGATATTTATCGCGTAAATATTCAAAGATAGTATCAAATGGATCATTTAAAAGTCCGCCTCTCACTCCAAGCAAAAATACTATAGCTCCACGAGCTTGAATATTTTCAATCATCAATTCAAGATTTTTTTGAGTTTCCTCAATAGGTAATTTTCTTATATGGTCATTCCCTCCAAATAACAGCAAAACGACTTTCGGTTTATAATTATCTAATTGATTGATACGCAGAAGTCCATCTCTAGTAGTATCTCCTGAACGCCCTAAATTAACGATTGGTCTTCCTATATTTTTAGAAAGAATAGAAACAAAGTCATTTCCACTAGATGCGCCAACGCCTTCAACTAAAGAATCGCCGAAAGCGATTATATCAACACCACTTGAAGGATAATTGGTAATAGGCTCTTTATTTGAAAAATATAGATAAACAAAACCTATTATAATAAAAATCCCTATAATATAATATATTATTTTCATTAAATCGTAATTAGTTAAATTCCAAAAGAATAGGCAGATGATCCGACACTTCGTCATTAAATACCTTAAAGTCTTTTATTTTAATCCCTTTGCTTATAAAAATATAATCCGCGTGCTTTTCACTTTTCTCATAAAAAGATGTTCTTGTTGATTTAACACCGTAATCTTTTATTAAATTTCGCATACCATAATCTTCAAAAATCTTAATGCTTTTTGTATCAGGCAAAAGATTAAAATCACCGCATAAAATATATTCCCCTTGAAGATTTTTTATAAAATCAAGAATATTTTTTGATTGATTGATTCTATCTTCTGTATCACCCTTTCCTTTTCCATTCCACAATCCATGAAAATTAATAATAGTTATTAATCCATCTTTTGTTTGTATGGTAACGTATTGAATATTACGCGCATGATTTCCAATGTCTCCATCAGGAATATATCCTTTATACTTGTAAACAAATATATCTCCCTCTTCAACAATATTTAAATTATTTTTGACAAGCATCATAAGACCGTAATTATCCAGATGATGCGAATGAAAAGATGCTGTATGGCTTGACAATGTCGCCGATATTTCTTGCATACCGTATACCATAACATCCTTCTGATTCATCTTCGTTCCACCTACATGCGCTCCGTCCAAATGATCATAAGGGGCAGACCAAACCTCTTGAAGAGAAAATATATCTGTATCTTCATATTTTTTTAAAAAAGAGAGAAGCTTTTCTTTTCCAGCTCTACCTCCCCATGTATTTAAAGTAACCAGTTTCATATAAAATATAATAACATTATTGTGTAATTATGGTAGATGTTTTTAAATTTTATAAAAAAGAGTTAGTGACGAATTCATTATTTATTCCTTCTAAAAGAAAAATCCAGCGTACAAAATCAAAATATCATATCTCTGATTGCGTTTGCTAATATATTCTTAATTCTGAGAATATCTTTTTGCTTTCTCAGAAGTTTATTATTTATATCAAGACCAATGACTGATATACCTCTGCGTTTCTGTAAAGGCTCAAGTAAACCACCACCAACTGCCTTCATCCCCCACGGCTCATTATCACCAATACAGAGTTTTGTCGTATTACGCATCGAATAGATTAACCTCTTGGCAAGCGGTAATTTATTATGAATAACACCGATATCAATTTTCCGGACTTCACCATTGTATTTTGGATAAAAAGAATGTATTTGAAAAATATAAACTTGACCAAAATTTTTAAGATTCTGTTGTGCTAACTTTTCGATTGCTCTATAATACGGACTAACATATTTATCCCAACGATATGTTTCCTCATTCCATAAGTTTTCCATCTTGTTACCTTGTATAGTAACTAAACGCTCACCTTTTGCATCTTCAATTAAAAGTTCTGTTTTCAACGCAGCTGCATGATAAGTATTATTTTTATTTGTTTCAGCACCTAAAAAGCGATTTGCGTCAATAAGAAGTCGTGAAAACTTTGTATATAGTAAACTAGCATTAAAATCCTGCGCTAAATCCGATGCTAAGAGTAACGATCCAGGATCAAACAAGTCTTTTGAATATTTCAGTTCATGTATTGTCAACCCTAAATTTGAATACTCCGATGGGATTACATCAGAAGCATGTTCACACGTGAAAATAAGTGATGATCTAGGTTTTTTAATTTGATTATAATACTTCATACTTTCAATATTATAGCATAAAAAGAAAAAGAGAGCCACTCTGAAGAATGGCTCTTTATGTTCACTTTACCTACTTTATCTCTTGAGCTTCATTCGAGCATCGTTCATAATTCCGAGCGCATCTTTGTAAGAATCAGCTATCGCCACACAATAGAAGTATCCAACATTTGGAATACAGCCGAGCACAATCGGAATAACTCCACTTTGGTTCTGATCAGTAAGAAGAGTTTGACCAAGAGCGGTTTGTAAAAACTCAAAACTACAATCTTGACCTATAACAATCTTACCAATTAGGCATGTCACTTCTGATATTCCATTCCCAGGAACAATTCCTCTGGCCAACAAAAGAACTCGTCTTATCTCCTGCAGATAAGTCGAAAACGTTATTCTCGCATTACATTCCAATATAAATCGCTCATTATCGTGTCGTAGGCAATCGAAGTTGACGATGCCTGTAAGTTGTGGATGATCTCTGAGTACGAGTTTGTAGAGTGGGACCGTTACCTGTTCCATCCAGTCTGTGTCGTGAATACTAACATTCGGCATATCACCAAGAATTAAGCCCTCGTGAATTATTGAATCACCTCGTCGTGAGCATTCTTGTTCGGTGAACCACCTATCAGTAATTTGTCCCTTGTCAAACATAGTAACGATTGACATCGATATGCTATCCGCACCTAGAGCTCTCTCAATAATTGTATCTGCCGGTACTCCTTGATGTTGTGAAATGTATCGTTCTGTAATCGTTGAATCGTCACCAAAAACCATTCCGAGACCAGAAGCCCATAGTGGTCGCTTGATAACCAACTCTGGATATTTGTAAAGCATTTTTATAACACAATGATCGAGTTCCTGTGCGTTATTTACAATGCAATACGCAGGGAACAAATGCTCTAGTTCGTGTGATTTTACAATGGAACGAAATACTGACTTATTATTCCAAATATCAGCTAAAGAACTCGGATGTGAGATGACATCATCCCAATTCAATCCCAGACTGCTGACAAATTTTTCCTCGATGTTATTTCGTGTGCAAAAGAATTCGATTTTATATCCCTCATTCCTGATAAAGTCAGATATTCTCGCACACAAACCTTTATCATTTAAAATCGCTTGATACAAATCACCATCTTCTGACGTCTTAATCAAGATCAACTTATCAGGACCAAAACCAAGGTGCTGCAAATATTTATGTGCGAACAGTAACAAATTTGAATTTCCACAATCTGCTACAATTGTTATGCCACCTCGAAGAATCATTGCCCTAGTAGAGTACGCTTCTATTCCCTTGAATGAAAACGACGGAAGCGCGCTCATTGGGTTATGAATTCGGATTACGTTCTTTGTTATCTCGCTCATGCTCTTCTCTCCTTTGTTAATGTGCTATTCAGTTTCATCTTAGAAACCGAAAATTTTGTTCGTATGTGAGCAAAATTCTCGATCTCCAAAATTAAAAGCCCCGCTCTCGCGGGGCTTTTAATGAAGATTTCAGACCACATTAAACAACACCACGAGAGCCACTGGTAAAAAAGAAGAAAAAGAAAGTATCGTTTATTTGTCTTAGCATATCTAAAGTGTATATTATTCATTAATTAATGTCAATGCATTAAAAATCTAAAAAATATTTTTCTTGTTATCATTATACGTATTATTTTCACTAGATCGCAACTTGATAAGGCGAAACAATTTTTCTAGAGATCTGGAAAATGAATTTTGAATGGGAAAGCGATCAGAAAAAAAATATCAGATATAGTTAAAGTCTGTAAATTTATACTGGCAAATACTCTCTATAAACTCGCACAGTTTCAAAATAGATAGACTCAATAAATCTTTTTGTCTGCATCTCCTCAACAATTCCTTCAGCTTGAATAGAGTCTTGCATCAAACTACGAATAGCACTCTCAGTTTCCTCAGGAAATATTGCGTGTGGTAATACAGTCTGCTTTCGTATCGCTTCACGAATTGATTGAAAGAATTGCAAATCATTTACGATCTTCACAGCTTCCTCGCCAGGCATAACAAGGGCGTGTAATTTTGAAAGCTTCGAAACCATTCCCATATATTTCATTTTTCGATCATCAGACAAATATCCATTATTAGTTATAACTTCATTTATTCCTGCCTGCATAATTCTAACTAGCTCAACACCTTTTTTTTGTTTCCAAGAAGCATAAGGAACTTGTCCAAAAAATTCTCCAACCTGCTTGTGTATGATGTGCATTTGCGTTATAACCTCATCAATAAGAATTAGCGCATTATTTTGAATGTCGGAGTCATACCAAGCAAGTGCTTTCAGTCTTTTCTAATCAACATATGAGCCCGAAATGAAAGAAACGGAAGTCATAGATGATCGAAGCTTTGACTGTTTAAATTTATTAAATAATTCTCCTTTTTCTTTTTGCATTAAAGCTGCAAATTCGTTATCGCTTTTTTCATTAGCGATATTGTCCAATATCTCCAAGGTTACTCCGTCTTTCAGATATTGATTTGCATTTTCAATTGATTTTAACTTCTCGCAAGGCGTCATATATGACTTGTAGATCTTTCTGATCTTTCCTTTTTCATTGATAACATCCGTTGCA
Organism: Patescibacteria group bacterium; assembly: GCA_038061695.1. Taxonomy (GTDB): domain Bacteria; phylum Patescibacteriota; class Minisyncoccia; order GWC2-36-17; family M10-OD1-4; genus M10-OD1-4. Next base: position 7,641 of record JBBTYT010000019.1, on the reverse strand, counting down.
TATCCGCAGGGTCTGTGATAATTCAGATAAACATTGAAATATTTTTGATAAAATTCATTGATTTTATTGGCATATCTTTGAGGAATATGAATGTATCCCATATGCTTCCTGATAATAGCTCCGTTCTTGGTTTCCGCCAGTCCGTTGTCTCCAGAATGACTCGGTCTTGATTTTGTCTGATCAATCAGTAGTTTATTCAACAATCTCGCCACCACCCGATTGATATATTCCGATCCGTTATCCGAATGGAAATTAAATATTTTGAAAGGAAACTGCTCAAGCAACGGCTTGAGATAGTATTCTGATATTTTCTCAACACAACCGACAACTTCCCATTGGACAATTTCATCAACGATATTGATGTGATAAACTCCCTTTTCTTTGTCTAAATCGCCCTGATGCACCGTATCTACTCGTAAATATCCCGGTTTACCTTGATTATCCGGCTTTCTTCTCTCTCCAATACTAACCTTGCAAGCTTTTGTTTTGACAAAGAATTTAACATTGGAAATGTATTGCCTCCTGTTCCTCAGGTTGTAAATGTGAGACGAGGAAATATCTTTTAACCTCGCATATTCCTTATTCCCGAATACTTCATACTCTCTGGCAAAAATTCTTTTTGTTGCCGGACCGGACAGCCTTTCATGAGCGGTATCCGTCTTAATCAACAAAGCGACATCGTTTGGAGTATATATTTTTGGGAAAGAATACCGTCTTGTTTCGTTCAAAAACACTTTGCCAGTCTTTTTCTTTCTAGCTATCAATCTTGTTATCTGTGGGTCGGAATATCCGGTTATTCTCATCAAATACTCCTTGATGTAGGACTTATCCTTCTTCCGCAATGAAAAGTAACGGAATCGAATGAGGACTTCACCAATCCATTCATATTTCTCTTTTCTTGATTCTCCTTTAAACTCGATAACCCTTGCGACCTTTGAAAATTCCCTGACTTGTGCGATACTCGTTATATGTGAGTCGTTCATTGTTATTGTCATAACTATCAATGATACCAATGACTTGCGTAAACGCAACCAATGAGCCCTTACGGGCTCATCTTGCGTTAGAATGGACTTTCATTTGGGGCTCATCTTGTATTGTACAAGAGTAACTCTTGACTTTTTTGGTAGAGAGTATTATACTTTTAATAGAAGTATGCAATAATAACTTTTCAAGTGCTTGAGTATTCCCTCGGAGAATCCTGGGTGTGAATGAATAATGATATGAAACATTCGCGTAGCTCAAGAGTATCACTTGTCTAGACGCTACTTCTAACAAAACAAGTCTGCCTACGCAGGCTTTTTTTGTTTGTATTAAGATCTTTTTTATAAAAGTATTCATGGTATTTATTCTGTAAAAAATTCCCTGCCTTTTTCTAAGAAATTATTTTTTAATATTTTAAAATATTCTTCACCATTTTTACTATTTTCTAAATATCGAGAAATTGCTCCGGAAATCCAATCAGCAATTTGAATATTTACATTTGAAGTTGAGTCGATCATTTGCACCTGAATCCTAGTTCCAGTAACACATAAAGGTAAGAGTTTACCTGTGATATGTGACTCAAATTCACTCTTAGACATATCTTTCAGTGATCTTTGGTCACAAAATATATAGATCTCTTTTTCATCAGTAGGTAGATATGTTTCAAGTGTTTCTGCTATAATATTGGCGTATAAAATCCCACTGTCTAATCTTCCTTTTCTTTTATAGGTACTTGGTATGTTATTTCTCAACAAATATCCATACCTAATACGAACATTCAAGTCTGAAATGTGCTTAATTGTTCGCATACGAAGTTCATCCGTAATACCTGTTGCAGACCATTTTATCTCACTCTGTGTTCGCATCTTTCTTGGAAATCTGGTACGTAGCCAAGATCTAAATGCTTTCGCTGTGGCTCGTTGATTACTTACTGTAAAAGATCCTATCACAAAGTATTCTTCGTGATTATGTTTCTTAAAATTTCCACTTTCGTCTAAGAATATATACATATATTTAAAACCCAAACTCCTTAAGATTCTTCTTGATCTTTTTTTCTAATTCTCGACATTTATTTATTTGTTCCAGTAATTTGTTCATATTTTTGTTCTGTGGATAACTGATTGACTTTTCACATTAGATGCCATACACTTCTAATATCATCAATGGAAAAGAGTGCCCTATGAGGTTTCATCCTCATGGGGTCTTTTCTTAATATACTCAAGTTTCTTCCTTAAATCATTCATAAAGCGTAAGAATGGCTTTATGTAATCAACCTTTAAAAAGGCAGAGAATCTTAACTTATTAGGAACAACTACGGCTTTGAGTTTATCGTTTTTAAGAAGGTGCTGGATCAGACAATGAAAATCGCCATCCCCAGTCACAATAACTGCCTTGTTATAGTTTTGATATTCAATCATTACTTGAAGAACTAACTCCGCATCACAGTTACCTTTTGTCGTACCATCTTTGTATTTTAATGTTGGTTTAAAAAACAGATAAATCCCGCTTCCTGAAGGCCCGCGTACAAACTACTATTACCTTCCACATAGCCGATAAATAGAAAAGCCTTTGCCACACTGTACTTTTCTTTTAAATAAATTCTGAATCGAGAAAAATCTAATTTCCAACCAAGTGATTGGATGCTAAGATTCAAGTTCTGGCTATCTATGAAAGCGTGATTGTTTATTTCTTTTTCCAGTTCATGACATTTATTTATTTGTTTTAATAATTTACTCATATTTTTGTTCTGTGGATAACTGATTGACTTTTGACGACCTTTTTGATAGTATACTTTCATGAAAAACTGGGGAGCGAGCGAAAGCAGCGAGCCGGTTTTTTTCTTGTCTATTTTACGGGAGAACCAAAAAGGGGTTTATCTCTTTAAATAACTTTGCTTTCTTTAACACTGCACCTACTGGCGCACAAAAAAGCTTTTTCTCTACAAGTCCAAGCATCATTTTTTCATAATTGTTCTTAGGCTTTCTCCCCTTAGTTTCTAATTGATATTTTATTTTGGCAACATACGCAAAGATGTCCGCGATCTGCTCTTCAATATCGTGATTTCTTTTTGTCACAAACGAAACCGAAGTAAGGGTGTCTCTGACTTTGTCATGATCAACACCAAGATTTGAAAGCCCTGCCCCGAGAAAGAAGTTTAAAGAGTCCAGTAAATGAATATCTTTTGAGACAGAAGAGGATTCGATAATTATTTCGCCTCTTGACTCGTTCGCAAGAAGAATGAGCAAGAAATTTCTTATCAAAAATGCTGTTGTGTCTTTATGTACTTTTATATCATCCCATCCTGTAGCTCGCGCGCTAGCCTTATTAACCACAATAAAAAACAATTTTATTTTCGAGTGAAAAAGAAAGGTATTTAAATCTGCAATAAATTCCTTTAGAATTTTAGAGTCTTTCAAAATCGCAAAATCATTTTCTTTTCTCCCTATTTCTCGAGAATGAAAAACGACGTCGGTTCTTCCCCAATATTTAAACTTTATCTAATCAGCATAAATCTTTAAATCTTTGCAATCTTTTTTATTGATAGAACACCCAGCTAAGATATACAATTCTGAGGTTATATCTTTAGGGCTTGCAGTTCCCAATTCGTCTATATACAGACGGTAGTGTTCTTGAAATTGTGGTTGAATTTTTTTGGCCATAAATTTTGAAACCCAAGCTCCTTAAGACTCCTCTTGATCTTTTTTTCTAATTCTCGACATTTATTTATTTGTTTTAATAATTTACTCATATTTTTATTTCAACATCTGCGTTACCAACGCCACCATCAAATCTTTTTTCTTTGGATCGCTTTCCGCGATTAAGAGGGTCAGGGCGGTAAGAGCATTTGGATTTATGCTACGCATTGATTTTAATTTTGCCTTTCGCAAAAACCAGAGAAATGCCCATGCACCAGAACGTTTATTGCCATCCACAAACGGATGATTCTTGATCATAAAAATATAAGAGGTGTGCCGCTTTTTCTTCAATAGTAGGGTACAGAGCCTTGCCACCAAATAATTGCATGATGTTTCCCACGATTCCTTCGATATTACCCTTGTCTCGTTCTTGCGCAAAAATCTCTTCTGCCTCGCCCTTTCTTAATAACTCAGTACGAAGAACTTGAATTTCGTTTGCCAACTCTTCTCCATTTAGCTTAATTGATGTTTTTGTTTTACCAATAGGCTTTAGTGTTTCTTTGTCATACGCATCGAGTGATATCCATGTACTAGAAAATTCCTTGATCAACTCGAGAATTTATTTTGGATCAAGAGTGATGTGCTTAGGCAAAAGTGCTTGAATATCACCAACCGACTTCATGAAAACGTCATAGTTTTTCACGATTTGCTTGCGGTTTATCGTATAGCCCTTGGTGATATGTTCTCTGAGAGTCTTGGTTGCCCACTTACGAAATTCGATAGCCAATTTTGAATTAGTTCTATATCCAACAGCAAGAATCACATCAAGGTTATAAAACTGCACCTGGTAGGTTTTTCCATCATTTCCAGTATGTGCAAAATTTGCACATACTGATTTTCCATCCAATTCCTTATCTTTCAAGATATTTCGTATGTGCTTTGTCACCACTGAACGCTCACTACCAAAAACATCTGCAATTTGAGCTTGCGTAGCCCAAATATTTTCATGCTTAAAATCACCTCGAAGCTCAATGGCACCATTTTTTGCTTGGTATATTACCATATTCTTTTTTTCTTGCTTCTTTTTCACAATGTTATTTATGCTATCATTTTTTCTGGAGTATTTTAGCTTAATAACTCTTTAGAATATTTAAAATACTTTCTGAAAGATGAACGAATTCTTTTTTTGATTGTTCTAGATTTTCTTGTGTGCCCTTAACATTTTCAAAACCGTCAATTACTGGATCAAGATTAAAAATGGCCTTATTTTTTATTTGAGCAAGTGGCGGTAATTGACCATAATCTTTAATAAGAGCCAACGGGTTATTCCAAGATTTTTCTACTAAACCATTACGACAATGTTTTTCAGATAGGTATTTTTTAATAAATGTTGGTATTTTAGCAATCCATTCTTCATTACTCTTAATTGGTTTTTTAGAATACTGATTATATGAATTTACAATATATCCAATAAAAAGTCCCTCTCCATCCAAAACCTTGTTATGTGGTATCCCTTTATCTTTTGCCAAAACTTTTGCTGTTTTCTTCCAATTATCTTTCCAACTCTCAAAAGTATTTCCTAGGTTTTCAATTCCTTGCACAGAAAAAGCATCAGGCATAAGTGGAGTTACAAAATAATCTGATCCCAAAAAAATTACTCTATTTAAAAGATTTAAATTGGGGGAAGTATCTATTACAAATAAATCAATTTCTTCCGCCAATCCTTTTTCGGTTAAAAATCTATCAATAGCACTAGTGCTGAAGAAACCTCGTTCTGAACCCTGGGCTGCTTCTCCATACGCTGAAATTAGAGAATTTTCGTATTCGGAAAGTTTTAAACTCCCCGGTAATATAAATAAATTATTTGAAGTTCCAATTTTTTCAAATTTTACACTTGTGTCAATATCAGCACCTCCTCTAATAACTCCTTGTAAAACTGTATATATTGTTTTTTGATTGTCTGAGAAAAGATTTTCTTCAAAAATGTTTCCTAAAGAAATACGAGAAAGGTTACACTGTGGATCCAAGTCAACTAATACTGTTTTGTATCCCATTTCTGCAAATTTAACCGCCGTATTATAGGCTAGAGTGGTTTTTCCAACTCCTCCTTTATTATTAAAATAAACCAATTTTTTTGTACGAGTAAATTTCATATCTATATAATACCAAATTTTCTTAAAAAAATATAATCCACTCTACAACTCCCCTGCAAACGCCTTATTTAATATGGATTTCTTTATTTCTTCCAAATCCGCCAACTTTTACTTGTAAACTTCTTTAAGTTTTTTTGTTTGCCAGTTAGTTTTCATAAATTATGAAAAAATTGTTTCTATCCAAGCTATATAGATAGCATCTCTAGAGCCTGTTCTTTTAAAATAAAGGCAACTGATGTCGTCTTCAGGTTATTGCTAGAAAGGGTTTCTTTTATATATTTTTGCCAACTCCTTTATAGTCTACGAAGATTATCTGCGAATTTTTAACATCTGCATCGTCTACATCTTTAACGTCTCTAATTTTTTTGACCTTATACCCTGCTTTTTTTAAATTATCAACGATGGGCATCTCAAGATCATCAATAAACAAAATATTTGTATTGTCTTTTGTGTAACTTTTTTTCAACCAGTTTATTGGATTAAAAATCCTCCAAAAACTATTATCAAATTTATTATTCACATTAAAATTTAAATCAAACATACAATTATATTTTAGACTTTATGATTAATAATATTTCTCCACCTTCTTTATCTAAATTATTCATTTCCTCCAAAATTTCTTTCGAGGTCATTGCTGTTGACATTTTACTTGTGTACACATATACTATTCTTATCCTTACAAAAAAGACCCTTATGCGGTTCCGTCCGCGTTGGGGGCTTTTTTATTTGTAGCCCTTAGAATCGACTTTTGGTCACCAATATAAGCAATCGGCACATTAGTTCTTTTTAGCAAAATAGAGCACTTTTTTGTCTCATATGGAGACAAGACAGTTTTTATTTTTTTCTTTTCTATCAAAAAAGAAACGAGACTCGCATAGTCGCCATCACTCGACACCAAAACTGCCATATCAAAGTTATTTTCAAACGCATCTCTCATTACCTTAACCACAATATCAGCATCGCAATTTCCTTTAACTTTTCCATCTCCATAATAGGTAACTTCTTTGAATACCAGTGTGAATCCTATTTCTTGAAGGTGTGTGTAAAGATTTTTATACTTAGGAACTAATCCTAGAAATAAATATGCCTGAGTAACTCCCTATTTTTCCGTAAGCCATACTCTGAATTTTTTGTAATCAAATTCCCAGTCGAGTTGTTCCACCCCTTTGTGGAGATTTGCCCCGTCAATATATGCGTAGTTATTTTGTGACTTTTTCATACTTATATAGCACTATATCATCTTTTGAATGCCATTCAAAATCTCCCCGCTCTCATCATCCAACTTCCCAATCTCCTTTGGCTTTAGCAAAGAAACTTCTTCACCTCCGTTGGGATTTGCGACTGACAAATCAAAAGTATTCTGTTCAATATCTTTTATATCCACCGACCAAGAATTTTTGCTATCTGCCTTTGTTTTTTGTAGTTTGAGACGGATGCCTATGACGCCATATTTCTGCTCGTCCTCATCAGAATAAAACTGTTTTATCTTGGTCAAAAGGAGATCACTACTGTCTTCACCAAAGAGAGATGGATCGTGGTCGGCAAAAAGTTCCTTGAAAGTCTGGTAATGCAACAATCCTTTCACTATCGTAGTGATCTTGTTATCTGTCTTGTCATTTTCGCTAAATATAATAATGTCACCAATAGAGATCTTTTGACGTTTTTCATCAAAAAGACGTGACTCAATAACTTTCTTCCCTGAAATGATTTTATTATATGGCTCCGTTGCCAGTTTCATTTGATGATGTTGCATATTAGTGAATTATTTATACCGCAAAATTGATCAATAAAAGAGCATATCATTTCATAAAACTTTGCTGTGTCTCTTGAACAAAATCCGAACCTTTTTCCAACAAAATCCTGATGTGGAA
>JBBTYT010000018.1:0-28642 GCA_038061695.1 Patescibacteria group bacterium | reverse complement strand
CAAACAAAGGAACAGCTTCATCAACGCCTATGACTTTCAAAATAATCTATGAAAGCCAAAGAAATAGCGAGTGGGTGGGAGAAATTAGAAAATTTGGTCAGTAACCTGAGAAACTTAGTTTTTTAGAATAAGAATTAATTTTTTAATATTTCATAATTTAGAATAAAGTTATAAACAGTCATTAATATTTATTTTTTGTGATATAATTTAAAGATGTATGAGATACTTATAAAAGGTGGAACGATATTTGATGGTACAGGAAAGAGAGATGGTTTCGTTGCTGATATAGGCATTACAGGAGGTATTATCTCAGATATTGGAAATCTAAAAAATTCTTCAGCAAAAAAAATAATAAATGCTGAGGGATTTTATCTTTCACCAGGATTTATTGACATTTTGAATCATTCAGATACATATTTAACTCTTTTTACAGTTCCACAGCAGAATTCCTTAATATCTCAAGGTATTACGACAATAATTGGTGGAAATTGCGGTACATCTTTAGCTCCTCTAGTTTCATCTGGTGCTATACGATCTGTCCAAAAATGGACGGATCCATTTCAAATAAATGTAGATTGGCTAAAGATGTCAGAGTTTCTTAATCTTCTGAAAACCAAAAAACAACTAGCTTTAAATTTCGGAACTCTTACGGGATATAGCACTATTAGGAATGGAATATTAAAAGGCGAACAGAGAAAATTAACTGATCAAGAAATAGAAATGGCAGGTCTTCTACTTGATCAATCTCAAAAAGACGGAGCATTTGGTATATCTTCAGGACTTAGTTATCCCAGTGAAAATATAGCTTCTTATGAAGAGTTAAAACATATGCTTTCTATTGTTGCAAAACATAATAATATTTTTTCTGTACATCTTAGAAATGAATCAGACAAGCTCTTAGATTCTTTAGAGGAAGTTATAAACATTGCCAGAGAAACTGGCGTAAAGATCCACATAGCACATCTAAAGGTTATAGGTCAAAATAATTGGGATAAGTTTAAAATAGCTTTAGATAAAATAGAAAAAGCAAAGAATCAAGGAGTTGATATAACATTTGATATTTTTCCTTATGCTTCAAATGGCATGACACTATATTCTCTTCTTCCTGATTGGGTTAAGAGAGCAAATAAAGATGAAATAAAAAAAATATTACAAAATGAAGATACTAGAAAAAGAGTAGAGATGGATCTTAAGGATATGAATCTTAATTATAAAAAGATCACTATAGCTTCATTGTCCGGAGATAAGATATTTTTAGGAAAAACCATAGATGATATAGCTAAAAATTGGACAGTTTCTGAAGAGATTGCAATTATTAATTTATTATTAGCTTCAAATATGAGGGTTATTGTTTTTGCTCATATTCTAAGTGAAGAAAATCTACAGAGTGGTATAAAACATCCTCTATCTATAATTTCATCAGATGGAGCAGGATATGATCTTGAATACAAAAAAAACAAGGATATGCCTCATCCAAGGGCATTCGGAGCATTTGCAAGATATTTAAGAAAGTATCCTAATCCAGAAAAAGAAAATATCATATCTTATAAAGAGGCAATTTATAAAATTACAGGATACCCAGCTGAGAGATTTAAGATTAAAAGGAGAGGAAAAATTCAAAAATCTTATTTTGCTGATATCACGATATTTGATCCAAAAAAAATTGAAGAGATAGCTACATTTGAAGATCCGTATCATTATAGTATAGGAATTTTAAATGTTATAATGAACGGCAATATTATTTATGATAATGGAAAATATGAGAAAGGTTATTACGGAAATGTTTTAAAAAATGAATGAAAAGGCAAAAAGGAGATAATATTTTTTTGGCTATACTGGGGATTATACTCTTAGCCGGGCTTGCGATACTTGCAAGCGCTTCTGCAGTATTATCTTATGAAGATTTTGGATATAGTTATGGATATCTAAAACATCAATTTTTAGTTGGTATTTTACCAGGATTATTATGTTTTTTTATAGTTAGTAAAATTAATTACACCATATTCAGAAAATATTCATTATTTTTATTAGTAACTACTATATTTTTACTATTTCTTTTATTCATACCTGAGTTTGGAATTGAAACCAAAGGAGCCGCAAGATGGCTTAGTATATATTCTTTTACATTTCAGCCATCAGAACTTCTAAAACTTACATTTATTTTATATCTTGCAGCTTGGTTAGAGTCAAGAAAAAACTCTCTTGCGTCTTTTTCCGAAGGCTTAGTCCCTTTTTTAGTTATCTGTTCAATAATTGCTGTACTTTTGATATCTCAACCAGACATAGGAACCCTTATGGTCATATTATTTATTGCAACTGTTATATACTTTATAGCTGGCGGTAAGCTGGTGCATCTCGGATTTTCTTTTATTTTTGGAATTATAGGTCTTGCGATATTAATATCATCTGAGCAATATAGACTTAAAAGATGGTTTATATTTTTAAATCCAGATTCTGATCCTTTGGGTTCAGGATATCAAATGAATCAAGCTTTAATCGCCATTGGATCAGGCGGTCTTTTTGGACTTGGTTTTGGTATGTCAAAACAGAAGTATAACTATCTCCCAGAGTCAATGGGAGATTCAATATTTGCTATTACAGCAGAAGAGTTTGGTTTTATCGGCTCTGTTATATTAGTATTATTATTTATGCTTTTATTATGGCGAGGACTTCATATAGCAAAAAATGCCTCTACTATATTCGGGAGATTGATAGCGATTGGTATTATTTCATGGATATCCATTCAAGCATTAGTTAATATAGGCGCTATATCTGGTTTGATACCTTTGACAGGTATACCGCTTCCGTTTATAAGTTATGGAGGATCATCTATGCTTGTTTTATTGACTGCGTCTGGTATTCTTTATAGTATATCTAAAGATAGGATGAGAAATTAATTATTTAATTTTTATGAGAGTTATTTTAACTGGTGGTGGTACAGGAGGTCATATATTTCCATTGATTGCAGTAGCAAAGGAGATAAGGGAATTAGCAAACAATAGAGGTATCCAAACCATTGAATTTTTATATGTTGGTCCAGCTTTTGACTCAAAATCAGAAGAGGTTTTTAGGCGAGAGGGAATTAAAACAAAATATATTTTAACAGGAAAGTTAAGAAGATATTATTCTTCTTTAACATTTATTGATCTTCTAAAAATTCCATTTGGAATTATTCAGGCTTTCTGGATATTATTTCAATTCATGCCGGAAGTTATTTTTTCAAAAGGAGGTTATGGCAGCTTTCCGGTAATGCTAGTAAGTTGGCTATATAAAATTCCTGTAAGGATTATTCACGAATCTGATGCTGTTTCTGGTCTTGCAAATAGAATCACATCTCATTTTGCAACTCGAATAGGTATTGCTTTTCCAGAAGCAGCTTTAAAATTTCCAATTAAAAAAACAGCGTTAGTTGGAAATCCAACTAGAGATAATCTTTGTAGTCAAGATATTAAGGTAGCTCAAAAATTTTTTAATATAGGCTCAAGTAGAAAGGTTTTACTCATAGTCGGAGGTTCACAGGGAGCGGAAAGTATCAATAATGTTATACTTGACATATTGCATAATCTTTTAGAAAAATATGAAGTTATACATATATCAGGTGATAGAAATTATTATAATGCAAAAGAAAGTTCAGAACCATTATTGACACAGGATATGAAAAAGCATTATCATTTATACGCTTTTTTAACAGAGGAGATGGGGTTTGCTTATGCTTTGGCAGATGTTGTTATCTCAAGAGCTGGAGCAAGTACTATATTTGAGCTTGCTGCATGTAAAAAGCCAAGTATTTTAATTCCATTAAAAAATTCAGCACAAGATCATCAAAGACAAAATGCATATATGTATGCAAAGTCAGGTGGCGCAATAGTCATTGAAGAAGATAATTTAACCCCACATATTTTACTTGAGAGAATTCAATCAATACTTGATAATGATGAAGTAATAAATAGAATGTCTACAAATACAGCATCATTTGCAACTAAAAATTCTGCTAAGCTGATAGCAAAAGAAATTTTAACTTTATTGGGAGTAATGTAAAAAATATGAAAGAAATTTTATTACAAAAAAGAATAATAACAAGGATGGCGCCATCACCGACAGGATATTTACATATAGGAACAGCAAGAACTGCTCTTATAAACTATATTTTTGCCAAGCAGAATCAGGGAGGCTTTATATTACGAATAGAGGATACTGATCTTGAGCGGTCTGATGTAAAGTTTGAAGACGATATAGTTGATGGACTTTTATGGCTCGGCATCAGTTGGGATGAGGGCATAAGAGTTGGCGGTAATAATGCTCCATATAGGCAGTCTGAAAGAACAGCTATATATAAAAAATATATAAAAGAACTTTTAGAGCAGGGGAGAGCGTATCATTGTTTTTGCTCTACTGAGGAGCTTGATAGCCATAGGCAAAGTATGCTTATATCAGGTAAATCAACAATATATTCCGGTAAGTGCTCAGGTATTGGTCCTAAGGAAGTTAAAGATAGGATTAGCAAAGGAGAAAAAAGTATAATACGATTCAGATCGCCGTTAAAAAAGATAATATTTGAAGATATTATAAAGGGAAGCATTGAATTTGAAACTGACTTAATAGGGGATATAGTGATAGCAAAAAACGAAGATACACCGTTGTATAATTTTGCTGTTGTTGTTGATGATCATGAAATGGGTGTAACGCATCTCATAAGGGGTGAAGATCATCTTTCTAATACTCCAAAACAAATAATAATGCAGGAAGCGCTTGGATTTAAAAAACAAATATATGCTCATTTGCCATTGGTATTAGGTAGTGATAAAAGAAAATTATCAAAAAGAGAAAATGCTCTTTCCCTTATAGAATATAAAAAAGATGGATACCTTCCAGAAGCTATAGTTAACTTTTTGATGACTCTGGGTTGGAATTCTGGAGATGATAGAGAGATTTTTAGTATAGATGAATTAATTAAAGAATTTAAATTAGAGAAATTTCAAAAGGCGGGAGCGATATTTAATATTAAAAAACTAGATTGGTTTAATGCATACTATATTAAGAATAAGGATATAGGTGAACTTACAGAGTTTTGCATACCATATCTTGAGGCATCTGACCTTATAGAAGATATAGGCAATCATAAATATCTAATTAAAAAAACCCAAAGAAAAGTTGATATAAAATGGATTGAAAGCGTGATTAAACTGGAGAAAGAGAGAATTAAAAAATTATCCGAGATAAGCTATGCTGTTTCTTTCTTTTTTATAGATGATATTTTATTTAATAATAAAAATATTTTAATTTGGAAGAAGAGCAACAAAGACGATACAGTTGAAGTATTAAAAAAGATATTAGATATTTTTGATTCTATAAAAATTTCTCATTTTAATAAAGAGGAGTTAAAAAATGCTTTATCTAATCTTGCCGATGAATATGGCAATGGATCTATTTATTGGCCATTGAGAGTCGCTCTTTCAGGCAGAGAGGCATCACCTGGGCCACTTGAAATAGCGGAAGTTTTGGGTAAGGAAATAACAATATCAAGAGTTAAAAATGCAATTTTATTATTATCAGAAAATAAATAAATTATTCTTGAAGTTGACTCTCTTTATTCTTCTTCTCTTTTTGGCATCCGGTTTTTTCGTGGCTGTTGCCAAAGCCTCTCTTATAGATGATTTAAAGGTGCAGATAGCAGAAAATTCAAATAAAGTAAAGGAACTTGAAAATAAAGTAAAGGAGTATAATAATAAACTTAGTAATACGAAGGATCAGAAGAATACTCTAAAAAACCAGATTTCATCTCTGGAAAATGAAATTTATACTTTGAATTTGAATATAAAAAAAACACAAACGGAAGTAGTGGAAACAACTTTAAATATAGATCTTTTGAGTGAGGAGATAGCGGGAAAAAATAAAAATATATCAAATATTCAAAATCAAATAGCGAGCATACTTCAACTGATATATGAAAAAGATAACATTGATTTTTTTTCAATTGTTCTATCTGCAAAAAATTTCTCGCAAGCTTTAAATGAAAAAGAATATTTAAATAATTTAGAAAGAGATGTAACTACTAGTCTTAATAAGGTTAAAAATTTAAAAATATTACTTCAAGGCAACAAGTCTGAGCAGGAATCAAAAAGATTATCATTATATAATCTTAGTAATAAGCTTTATGATCAAGAAAATATAACGAGTGATAAGAAGAAAGAAAAAGATCAACTTTTGAAAGAGACTAAAAATCAAGAATCACAATATCAGAAAATATTAACTGACTTAAACAAACAAAGAAAGAATGTAGAAAAAGAAATAGGCTCTCTTGAACAGAAATTAAAAAATGCCATAAATAAAGAAAAACTTCCTAAAGGAAAAGGCATTTTAAAATGGCCTGTAGATAATGTAAGAATTACACAAGACTATGGAATGACAAGTTATGCGCAATCAGGAGCTTATAATGGGAGTGAGCACAACGGCATTGACCTTGGCGGATCATCTGGAACGCCTGTATATGCATCAGATGGTGGAGAGGTTATTGGGGTTGGTAATAATGGAAGATATGCATATGGAAAATGGATAGCCATTAGGCATAATAACGGCTTAGTAACTTTATACGGACATCTCTCGCTTCAAAAGGTAAAAAAGGGAGATAAAGTTGAGGTTTTGCAATTAATAGCATATATGGGAGCAACAGGATATTCAACCGGTCCGCATCTTCACTTTACAATCTATGCGCCAGATTCTTTTGATTTATTTCAAAGTTCAAAAGTTGATTGGCTCTGGATTCCGATAGGAGCGCCTTTAAATCCGTATGAATATTTATAGGTTTTGATAGAGAGGACATTGATTTTTCTTACATAACATGAAATAATATTAATGTCGCCCAATAGAATATAAACTAAAGAATTGTTGTCCTTGAAATTAAAAAAGGGCGACGGTTCCAATAGCGCTTAACCTTTTGGTAAGCATATCTGTTGGGCGACAACCGTCGTCCTTTTTTGGGTTTTTATGGGCAAAAAATAAAAAACCGTAAATTTAAATATTATTTAAAATAAAATTTATGGAAAATAAAATGAAAGAGAAAGAGGGGAGTGTGTTTGATCAGTTTACGAATCAATATTCTTTGAGCAAGACTTTGAGGTTTGAGTTGAAGCCGATTGAAAAAACTCTTGAAAATATGCGCGAACATTTGCAATACGATAAAAAACTCCAAACTTTTTTTAAAGACCAAAATATTGAAGATGCTTACCAAACCATGAAACCACTTTTTGATAAGATTCACGAAGAGTTTATCACAGACAGTCTCACTGGAGAAAAAGCCAGACAGATTAATTTTTCATCATATCTTAACGATTATCGGAGTGAAAAAGAACTGAAAGCAAGTGAAGATGGTTTGCGGAAGGAAATTAGCGAGGCGTTTATTGAAGCCGGAGAAAAATGGAAAAAGGAAAAATATTCACAATACGAGTGGAAAAAAGGGTCAAAGATCGCAAATGGGGCAGATATTCTTTCAACTCAAGACATGTTGGAGCTGATTAAAGATTTAAATCCTGACAATCAGCAAATCAAAGAAATTATTAATGAAACTTTTAAGGGGTTTTTCACTTATTTCAGTGGATTCAATCAAAATCGGGAAAATTATTACGAAACAAAAAAAGAGGCCACAACTGCTGTTGCCACCCGTATCGTTCACGAAAACTTGCCAAAGTTTTGCGATAATTTAATTCAATTTGAAGGCTTTACGAAAAAGAAAAAAGACGGATCAGAACAAAAAATAGAGAGAATGTCGGAATATCTCAATGCTTATAAATTTTTGAAAGATCATAATAAGACTACGCAGATTAATGATGCTCAGAGTGGAGAAATGATAGAGACAAGCCCCATCAAGGAATATAATTTTAAGATATCTTATTTTTTAAAATGCTTATCGCAAAGCGGAATAGAAGAATACAATCAAATCATTGGACATTATAATCTACTTATAAATCTTTACAATCAAGAAAAAAGAAGAGAGGAAAAACATTTAACAAAAAAAGAAAAAACGTTCAGAGATCTTCCAAAATTTAAAACACTCTACAAACAGATTGGTTGCGGGAAAAAAGATCCGCTTTTTTTCAGCTTAACTCACGATACAAAAAAACAAACCGAGGAAAATAAAGAAAACTACAGAAAACCGTATTCCGTTGAGCAAATTCTTGAGCAAGCTAAGGCGGCGGGAGAAAAATATTTTCAAGGAAAAAGTGATGATGGAATCATTAACACCACCACAGAATTTAAAGAATATATTTTAGGAAAAGAAAGTTATGAAGGTGTGTACTGGTCAAGAGCGGCGATGAATACAATCTCTGATAAATACTTTGCCAATTACCACGATCTCAAAGATCGCCTGCAAGAAGCAAAAGTTTTTCAAAAAGCCAAAAAAGAAATCGGGGAAGATATAAAAATTCCAGAAGCGATTGAGCTGACTGGACTTTTTGCGGTTTTAGATACAGTAACTGAAAACTGGCAACAGGAAGGAGTAATTTTTAGAAATAGTCTTACTGAAAAACCGAAAGAGGAAAAAACTGAGAGTAAGGATAACCAAAAAAGAGCCAAAAGAAAGTCTATCATTGCTGAAGCGAAAAAGCCATCAGAAGCTCTATTGAAAATGATTTTTGATGATTTGGAGGATGAAGCAAAACAATTTATTGATTCAGCGGAGGATGTTTTAACTTTGAATGAATACAAGAGCAAAGAAAGTAAGGAGCCAATAAAAAAATGGATGGATCACGCGTTGGCGATCAATCGTATGCTAAAATATTTCTTAGTGAAAGAAAGCAAAATAAAGGGCGTGCCACTGGATCCTGTAATTTCCGAGGCGCTTACTATTCTTCTTCGTGCCGAGGATGCGGAGTGGTTTTGGTGGTATGATGCACTCCGAAACTATCTCACTAAAAAACCACAAGATGATGCGAAAGAAAATAAATTGAAGTTGAATTTTGAGAATAATGGAAGTTTTTTGAATGGGTTTGTTGATTCTCACACAAACAACTCTGATGCCGGCACACAATATGGCGGATACCTTTTTAGAAAACGGAATTCTACAAAAGAGACATATGACTACTTACTAGGCATATGTCAGGACAAAAAATTATTTCGGTGTCACTTGAAAGATGAAGTAAAAAAAGAAGATCAATCTAATTTTGAGAGATTAGAATACTATCAAGTAAAGAGTACTACTTTTTTTAACGAGCAATATTCTATCAATAAAAAAAATATTGTTGATTATCTTTCTCAAAAAATAAAAGAAAAAATCAATCAAAAAAAGACTCTTATGTCAAAGGAAAAGGAAATAAAACAAATTGATGATTTGGGGAAAAAATTATTGAAATCTAACACTCCAACAGGATTGATTGAGAGTATTTCAAAACAAAAAGATTTCTTAGATATTCTTAATCATTCCGACTTTCAGAAGCTTATTTCCAAAACAATCGATGAAATCAAAAAATTTGTAGAAAATTATCAAAAAAGAACAACGAAACTAAAAGAGATCCAAAGAAAAAGTTATAAAGGACACTTTGGACTAAAAAATTTGATAGATGATTTACAAACTATAGCTAAGGAACATAAGGAATATAATTATTTTCCTATTGGCCAAAAAGAATTTCAAGAAGTCTGCGAAAGAAAAGAAAAAACTTTATATGTTTTTCAAATAACAAATAAAGATATCAATAAGAAAAAAGAAACAGGCGATCAAGAAGAACAAAAAACAGGTAAAAAATCTGTAAAAAATATTCATACTTTATATTTTGAGACAATGCTTGCTGGTGATCAATCCACTTTTGACATTGGAAGTGGAGAGATTTTTTATAGAAAACAAGCCTTAAAAGAAAGAAAAGCTAAAGAAGGATATGAGAAAAAACCATGGGTTATTGAAAGTAAAAGATTTACTGAAAATGAAGAATTAGGGAGAGATAATTTGCAAGAATCTGAAAAATGTTTACAAGGAAAAACGTTCTTTTTACATTTATCACTAAAATTAAACTATACAAAATCTGATAAATATAAAAGCTTAAACTTTTCTAATTTTGAAGATTTTACGAATGTTCAACTGTCATCTTCTCCAAATCTTCATTTTCTCGGTATTGATCGCGGAGAAAAGCATTTGGCATATTATTCACTTATTGATCAAGATGGGAAAATTATTAATCAAGGAACATTGAATTTACCATTTGTGGACAAAAACGGTAATCCGAGAAGTATCAAAAAAGATAGATATTTTTATGATAAAAAAGAAGATAAATGGAAAGCTAAAGAGGTTGACTGTTGGGATTATAATGATCTTTTAGACGCTACAGCTTCCAATCGTGACATGGCACGCAAGAACTGGCAAACTATCAGCACCATCAAAGAACTTAAAAATGGCTATGTTTCTCAAGTAGTGCGCAAAATTGCTGACCTTGCTACCGTAGAAGATCACCCTGCTTTTATTGTACTAGAAGATCTGAATACTGGTTTTAAACGGGGGAGACAAAAGATTGAAAAACAAGTATATCAAAAATTAGAGTTAGCCTTAGCTAAAAAACTTAATTTTCTAGTAGATAAAACCAAACAAAATGGAGAGCTCGGTTCTGTAACTAAGGCGTTGCAACTTACACCACCAGTCAATAATTATCAAGATATTGAAAATAAAAAACAGCTTGGAATTATGTTTTATACGCGAGCAAACTATACTTCACAAACAGATCCGGCGACTGGTTGGCGCAAAAGTATCTACCTAAAAGTTGGCTCGAAAGAAAACATCAAACGCCAAATCATTGATAATTTTTCAGATATCCTTCTTGATGGTAAAGATTATGTCTTTATTTACACAGATAAAAACACTGGAACAAAATGGAAGTTATATTCCGGTAAGGACGGCAAGAGCCTTGATCGTTTTCACGGAGAGCGAGATGATCATGGTCAGTGGGTTCCTGAGAAGCAGGACATTACAAGCATGCTTAAGAAGCTTTTTGCCAGCTTTGATGAAAATCGCTCATTATTAATGCAAATGATATATGAAGAAAAAGAGCTTGCTGAAATAAATGAACGGACTGCATGGGAATCGCTTCGTTTTGTAATTCACCTTATCCAGCAAATCCGTAATACAGGCAAACAAAGCAATGAGAGAGATAGTGACTTTATCCAATCACCTGTGCGTGATGAAAAAACAGGAAAACATTTTGACTCCAGAGAGTATTGGGATAAAGAGCAAGAAGAGCAAAAAAAACCGCTTCAAGAAAGAATTGTTCAATCTTTACCAACATCAGGAGATGCTAATGGTGCATATAATATTGCTGTTAAAGGCTTGATCATGGATCACCACATCAAGACATGGAAGACTGCTGGGGAAAAGAAAGGTGATCTTAATTTATTCATTCAAGATGAGGAATGGTCTTTATATCTTAGCAATCGCTCTGAATGGGAAAGAAAATTGCCAGAATTCTCATCATGGGAGCTAATTAAAAAGAAAAAAGTGGTGGAACAATAAAAAGAAATAGCATCCCAATCTCAACCAAAAAAATCTCTCTGTATTTACGGATATAATCAGCTATAAAGGGATATTGTTGGATATATTCAAATATTTCTAATCTTAGCTTAGCTAATAATAAAGAATGGAGATAAAAAAAACATCCAAACAACAACATTGACTTTCAGTCAAAAATATGATAATAAAAAGCTCTAATGGGTTAGAGCTTTTTATTATGGAGGAATACATACAAATATCAAAATTAAATGATTTTATCTTTTGCCCAAGATCAATGTATTTGCATAGCATTTATGAAAGTTTTAATGAAAAAGTTTATCACGAGACTCCTCAGGTTATTGGCAAGATAAAGCACGCAACAATAGATGAAAAAAGATACTCAACCAGAAAGGATATTTTACAGGGCAGTGAGGTGTATAGCCAAAAATATAATTTGGTTGGTAAAATAGATATTTATGATAAGAAGAAAGGAGAATTAGTGGAAAGAAAGACAAAAATACAGAAAATTTACGATGGATATAAATATCAACTTTACGCGCAATATTTTTGTTTAAAAGAAGAAGGTTATGATGTAAAAAAAATATTTTTACATTCTTTGAATGACAATAAAAGATATGAAATTGAGCTACCTGATGAGCTTGAAACAAAAAAGTTTGAGTTTTTAATAAGCAACATATTAAATTTTGATATATTAAAAAATAACAATTTAAAGCAAAATCCGAATAAATGTGAAAAATGCATTTACAGGCACCTTTGCGTTTAAAGATATGATATCACTGCCTGATTTTAAGGAAAAACAAATATTATTCGTCCAAATAAATTGGGGGGAGCGGGGATTTTTAAAATTTGGTAATGAAAATATAGTTTTCTATAAAGATGGTAAGATTGAAAATCAAGCTTCTTGCCATAAGGTTTTTGCGATTTTTATTATTGGCGATATGGCGATAACAAGCAACCTGATAAAAGAAAGCAAGAAACATGGAATATCAATATTTCTTATGAGGTATAATTTTGAAGTTTATGCCGATATTACAGCATCAGCCGAGGGAAATTACCTTTTAAGGTCTCGTCAGTATAATGTTCTTCCTACCGAAGAAAGAAGTATAGCAAGGAGAATAGTTAAAAATAAAATAAATAATCAGCTTGCGCTTTTAAAGTATAAAGATCCTAATTTTGATATAAAAACTAAAAAAGATGAAGTGGGAGAAAAAATAGATAAAACATTTGATGAAAAAATTCTTTTGGGTGTAGAGGGGAATATTTCAAGAGTATTTTTTGCTTCATATTTTGAGAGTATGGGATGGTATAGGAGAATGCCAAGAGCGAAGCCTGATATATGTAATTTACTTATGGATATGGGCTATACTTTTTTGTTTAATTTTGTTGACGCTATTTTAAAGCTCCATGGATTTGATACGTATAAGGGTGTTTATCATAAACTATTTTTTCAAAGGAAATCATTATCTTGCGATATTATGGAACCGTTTAGATGCATAATAGAAAAACAGATAATAAAGTCGTATAATTTAAAACAGATAAATGAAGATGATTTTGAAATTTCAAATGGTAAATATTATCTTAAAATAGATAAACATAGAAAATACGCTCAGATATTTATGCAGGCTATACTGGATGAAAAAGAAGAGATATTCATCTTTATAAGAGAGTACTATAAATATATAATAGGCATTGGCAATAAAAGTTTCCCTGAGTTTAATTTAAAAATAAAGTAAATGTATGTTGATAATCTCCTATGATTTTACGAACGATAAAACGAGAGCGAATTTCTCAAAGTTTATAAAAAAATTCGGTCGTAGAATTCAATATTCAGTTTATGAAATCAAGAATAGCGCGAGGGTATTGCAAAATATTCAAAATGAGATAGAATTAGTGTATAAGAAAGATTTTAAAAATACCGATAGTATATTAATATTTTCTTCTTGCCTTGGCTGTGATAAAAAGATAAAGAGGTACGGGTATGCCGCTAATGAGGAAGAAGAAATATTATTTTTTTGAAAGAACATTGAAAATTTAATTCAAAGGTATAAATTCTGTATATATATTAGAAAATACTTTAAAATAGGGGAAACCCGGGTCTTTATAAAAAGACCAGCTTAAAAAACCCTTTATTTAAGCCAAAAGTCGTGAAAGCATCTTTGCTTCATTTGTATCTTTTACAGCTTAAATAAAGGGTTTCCAGGCTCTAATATAGGTATTAAATTTCTACTTTTGTAGATATTTATAAGTTTAGAAAAATCAACTTCTCTAATATAGGTATTAAATTTCTACTTTTGTAGATAATTTTCTTTTTCAATAAATCCGTTATCTCTAATATAGGTATTAAATTTCTACTTTTGTAGATTCAATCCCGTGTTGTTCAGCTATCAACTCTAATATAGGTATTAAATTTCTACTTTTGTAGATTTGGTAGCTGACCATTCCATTTATCCCTCTAATATAGGTATTAAATTTCTACTTTTGTAGATTTTAACCTCTGTGTCTGTCATTTCGTCTCTAATATAGGTATTAAATTTCTACTTTTGTAGATATAACATCATCTTTTTTGGCAATAGTCTCTAATATAGGTATTAAATTTCTACTTTTGTAGATAAAGTTGGAGGAAATTTATATTGCTCTCTCTAATATAGGTATTAAATTTCTACTTTTGTAGATCTTAACTACAGTCGGAGGGCAAACAGCTCTAATATAGGTATTAAATTTCTACTTTTGTAGATAGATCATTTTTTACGGTAGGATATTTCTCTAATATAGGTATTAAATTTCTACTTTTGTAGATTGTCCCGGTATAACTTTTATATTTAACTCTAATATAGGTATTAAATTTCTACTTTTGTAGATCATAAACTCCCTTTTCTTTCACATACTCTAATATAGGTATTAAATTTCTACTTTTGTAGATTCTATTCCAAATGGGTCTTTATCGCTTCTCTAATATAGGTATTAAATTTCTACTTTTGTAGATTCAACAGGCCATTGTGCTGGCCACCAGCTCTAATATAGGTATTAAATTTCTACTTTTGTAGATCTAAGGTTAGGTGGTAATGCAATTAACTCTAATATAGGTATTAAATTTCTACTTTTGTAGATCTTTAAAATAAAATTATGTTAAATTGCTCTAATATAGGTATTAAATTTCTACTTTTGTAGATTGAAAGATTAAAAGAAATGAATGAGGCTCTAATATAGGTATTAAATTTCTACTTTTGTAGATATATCATTAATTACTTCTCCGTGTTCCTCTAATATAGGTATTAAATTTCTACTTTTGTAGATAATTATATCAAATGTTAATATTATGTCTCTAATATAGGTATTAAATTTCTACTTTTGTAGATCAAGCCACCTGTGTAATTCATTTGCCTCTAATATAGGTATTAAATTTCTACTTTTGTAGATGTAATGGGACAATGACAGGAGCACATCTCTAATATAGGTATTAAATTTCTACTTTTGTAGATCCAAATAGTGACATCCTCCGGCATCCTCTAATATAGGTATTAAATTTCTACTTTTGTAGATTCTGCGTAAGTCATAAATCCAGTATCTCTAATATAGGTATTAAATTTCTACTTTTGTAGATTCTCTTCATCAAATATCTTCATAACCTCTCTAATATAGGTATTAAATTTCTACTTTTGTAGATATTTGTTTCGTTCGTTTTTTTTATACTCTAATATAGGTATTAAATTTCTACTTTTGTAGATAGAGATTCCCACATATTTCTCTTTGCCTCTAATATAGGTATTAAATTTCTACTTTTGTAGATGTCATAACTAATAGTATATTATCTGCTCTAATATAGGTATTAAATTTCTACTTTTGTAGATGTCATAACTAATAGTATATTATCTGCTCTAATATAGGTATTAAATTTCTACTTTTGTAGATATATAATAAAGATATAAATATTAAATCTCTAATATAGGTATTAAATTTCTACTTTTGTAGATGAAGTGATAGGAAAATGGAGATACGACTCTAATATAGGTATTAAATTTCTACTTTTGTAGATGCAGGTTGTCCAGTATTTTGTGGTTACTCTAATATAGGTATTAAATTTCTACTTTTGTAGATGAGATGAAAAAGCTAATACCACTGATCTCTAATATAGGTATTAAATTTCTACTTTTGTAGATATGCTTCTTCTCTGTAAAGAGATAGACTCTAATATAGGTATTAAATTTCTACTTTTGTAGATCCAGCCACACAATGTAGTCTTTTTATCTCTAATATAGGTATTAAATTTCTACTTTTGTAGATGCAGAAAAGAAATCTATATATAACTTCTCTAATATAGGTATTAAATTTCTACTTTTGTAGATAGCATCCAACCCTCAGGATCATTCTCCTCTAATATAGGTATTAAATTTCTACTTTTGTAGATAAAAGAAAGAAATCATATTTTAAAGATACGAATTCTTTTTAATCATAATGAATAGTCGTAAAAGGTATATTGTGCGACATAGTATATTCATATTGAATATACTTAATTTACAAATGTAAGAGCTTTTCCTTTTTTTGTGCCTCTCCCTGTTCTGCCTATTCTATGAACATAATCTTCATATGTTGCCGGTAATTCATAATTTATCACATGGGTCACGCTATCAATATCGAGTCCACGAGCAGCAACATCAGTAGCGATAAGTGTTTGTATTTGCCCAATTTTAAATCTTTTTAGCGCCATTTGTCTTTGTCCATGACTTTTATCGCCGTGGATAGATTCTGCCTTAATCCCCCTCTTCATAAGTTCTTTAGATAGAGATTCCACACCATGTTTTGTTCTTCCAAAAACTAAAACCTTTTTAAATTCAGGATTTATTAAAAGATCATAAAGAAGGTCGGTTTTATTTAATCCTTTTATCTTTACTATATCCTGATCTATATTTTTAGATGTATCTTGTGTTTTAACAGAAACAGTTATCGGATCTTTTAAAAAATCTTTTATTAATTTTTCTATATCTTTTGAGATTGTTGCTGAGAAAAATAATGTATGTTTATTTGTCGGCATTTTTGCAATGATAAATTTCATATCATCTATAAACCCCATATCAAGCATTCTGTCAGCTTCATCAAGAACAATAGTATTAACTGTATTAAGCTTAAGAACGCCACGTTTCATAAGATCCATTATTCTTCCTGGTGTTCCAATGATAAAGTGATTAGCTCTTCTAAGCTTATCCATCTGCATTCTTATATTTGCCCCGCCAACACATGCAACTGAAAAGATAGACATTTTTTTTGTAAAACTTCGTAATTCCTCCTCAATCTGAAGAGCTAGTTCGCGTGTTGGAGCAAGTATTAACACCTGCTCTCTAGGAGCATTCAATATTTTATTTATAAGTGGAATTAAAAATGCCGCTGTTTTTCCTGTTCCTGTATTAGCAAGACCAACAACATCAGAACCACGCAAAATATGAGGGATTATTTTATCCTGAATAGGTGTTGGTTGAGTATAGTTTCTATCCGCAATAGCCTGCTTATTTGATGGATGTAAAATAAAATCAGAAAATAAATGCTCCGGTGTAAAGTGTTCTGTTGTTTCAGTCGTTACTACCGATTTATTTATAAAAGAATTTATATTTATATTAGATCCTTTAAATTTTCTCTTATTACCGTTGGATTGTCCTCCAAATTTTGGACGTGAGTTTGGCTTGCCATAAAACTTTTTATCGCCTCTTGGTCTATTGTCTCTCGATGGAGAGCTTGGTTGTCTTCGTTGATTCATTTAGTTAGTATTGGAATTCTAAGCTTATTACTTTAAATTACACTTAGAATTCAAAGTACTTTTTATTTATCTTCATCTTGAGGCTTATAATTCCATTACTTACTTAAGATGATAGTTTTTTATTGTATAATAAATTACAAAAATTGTCAATAGCTGAGAGGAAATTGTAAAGAGGAGATGAAAATGTCCGCTTTTACGGGATCAGGGCGGACATTTCTACTTCCTGCTACTAGGACATTATCATTTCCGTGTAACAGTTTTAAAGAAATAATCCTTTGAGTATCGAGGTAAGCGGTATCAAAAATCAAACACTCAACCCTAGATTCTTAGCAAAGAATGCTAAGATGTAGGCTTGGCTCTCTATTATTTTTTTAATAGGTTTGTCGTCGGAACCATGCCCCGCTTCCTTTTCGGTAAAAAGTAGGATGTCATTTTTTTCATTTATCGACTGAAGCATCGCGGTCATTTTGCGTGAATGAAGCGGGTCAACCCGAGAATCTTTTTCAGCTGTGGTAAAGAATAAAGCGGGATATTCTGTACTCTCTTTCACATTGTGATACGGACTCCACTTTAATATGTTTTTCAAATCCTCTTTATTTTTTGGGTCGCCGTATTCCTCTAGCCATAACAATGCCATACCAAATAAAGAAAATCTAACCATATCAGTAAGTGGCACCATAGAACATACTGCTCCAAATAAATCCGGTCTCTGTATCGCAACAGCAGATACGAGAAGTCCCCCATTACTGTCTCCTAAAATCCCTAAATGTTTCGAATCAGTATACCCTTGTTTTATGAGATATTCTGCAGTGGCAATAAAATCATCAAAACTATTTTGTTTATTCTCTTTTATTCCTTGTCTATGCCACTCTTCGCCAAATTCACCTCCTCCGCGAATGTTTGCGACAGCAAAAATCCCACCTCGTTCCATCCACGGCGCAAAACCTGTATCAAAATTCGGTCCCTCAACACTCCCAAACCCACCATAGCCATAGAGAATGGTTGGATGAGGTACTGTTTTAGATATATCTTTTTTATGAACGATAAACATCGGTATCTTTGTGCCATCTTTTGAAATACACCACTCTTGTTTTACTATATATTTATCAGGAATAATTGGATTGTTAATTTTTCGATACTCAATAAATTTATTTTCGTCGGGAATATACCGATATATTGTTTTTGTGTGAGTAAAAGATATAACACCATAGAAAAATTCTCGTTCTTCCAGGTTGGTAGAGATATCCTCAATGGTTGAATAGGGCGGTAAAGGAATTTCATTTTGCCTTTTTCCATTGTGATCAAATATTTCTACTTTTGAGCAGGCGTTCACCCGATACTCCGCAAGAATCTTGTCTTTTGTCTGATACAAGGACTCTAAAAGATACTCTCGTTCTGGAATGATCTCTTCCCACTCATCTACTCCTGTAAATATAGATTCTATTGGCACAGAAAGAACACGATAGTTATTCGCTTTGTAGTTTGTGCGGATGATTACTTTATCCTTCGTGAAAAATACAAAAAATTTTGCATTTATTCCAACAATAAGTAGCGTTGTTTTTTTTGTTTTTGTTTCATAGATATATATGTCATTTTCTGTCCAGTTTTGAGATGCGCTAACAGCTAAATATTTTCCATCTAGTGAAAGCGTAAGCTCTATATCATCTTCCTTTGGGCGATCTTTGCCAAAAATGAGTTCGTCATCCTTCGGGTCATCACCAATCCTATGAAAATAAACTTTCGTATGAAGATATTCTTCATTTTTAGAAATAGTACCAACCTTAGGATTTCTAGTATAGAAAAAACCAGAATCATTCGGAAGCCACCTTACTTCGGAATACCTGCAACGAGGGATTTTTTCATCTAGGTCTTTATTGTTATCTGTATCTTTAATATGGAGAGATGCCATTTCGTCACCTCCTTCCGATAGTCCGTACACAAGATACTTCCCTGTTCGAGACACGAAACAATAATCAAGAGAAATCGTATTATCAACATTCATCCCATTTGGGTCAACAAGTTTGATGGGAACACCATCAATACCGACTTTCATATAAAAAGCATTTTGGTCCTCGTCGGGCTGTCGTTCATAGTAAAAGTACTTCCCTTTTATTGGAAAAGGATTTGAAAAAGTAGCAACTTTAAAATTTCTTATAAGCTCCCCAGAAAAAGTTTCGTAAGTTTCGTTCCGAAGAATTTCATCAGTATGATTGTTTTGTGCATCAATCCATTCTTTTACTTCTTCACTATTTGCATTCTCAAGCCATCGGTAGGGGTCAGAAACTTTTATACCAAAAGGTTCATCAGTTACTTCTTCTCGTTTTGTTTTTGGGAAATTCATCTTTGTTTAAATTAAAAAATATAGAATACCAACTAGCATAAACTCGTATAATATATAAACTTATATATTACCACAGTACTCCACTAATAAAAAACCCCGCTATAGTAAATAATAGCGGGGCTATACGCACGAAAGATTACTGATGCTTCAAATCAAACTCTCCGCCCTTTACACCCTTGAGGAATGCTCGCCATTCATTGTGGTTAAAAGTCAAAGTTGTTTTGTTTGGATCTTTCGTATCCCGAACTTTAACTTCATCATCCAAGATTTGAACAGATACACATCTATTCTTACGAGGCGCCCGTTGTGTTTCAAATGAAGTAAAGAATCCATCTTCGTCAACTTTTTGTCCTAGGGCATTTACCGTAAATGGGCGTCCGTTTTTGAAAAACTTTTTCATTTTTACTCTCCTAAAAAGAACCATCGTGTCGTCAAGAACTCTCAACAATTAAACCACGTGGTATCTCTATTTTTAGATTAACACAATCATAAATTATTTGCAAGAAATATTTTATAATTGTAAAGAGGAAACTATTTTTCTAGGTTTAAATTTTCGTCAATTCTTATCTGACTTACAAATTCAGGAACGTGACTTACAAGTATCATCGCCCCTTCGTATTTATTAAGCGCAGATGCGATTATTGGCAGGTGTCTAAAATTAATGTGGTTAGTCGGCTCATCAAGAATTAAAAGACCGGGTTGTTGAAGTACTAGTCTAGCAAAAGCAACTAAGCCTTTCTGACCTTCTGATAACTTACCTATTTTTGTATTAATAATTTCGTGATTTATTAAAAAACCGGATGCTACAGACCTCATTCTTTCTTCATCTTTTTCATTCATTACTTCCATAAGTGACTGCTGAACAGTATCTTCAAAATTTAAGGTTGAGAAATCCTGACGATAATAACCTATTTTTACATTATTAGATATTGATTCACCTTTCGCATGGCCAGTAGCCAATGATTCAATGAGAGTGCTCTTTCCTATTCCATTTGGACCGGAGATTAAAAGATGTCTATTTTTCTTTAATGAAATATTTCCTTTTTTCTCTATTGGTTTATGATTTTTGATTACAAGATAAGAAGATATTTTTAAAATTTCTCCGGTCAAGTTCTCTTGAAAAGGTATAGTGAACGCTCTTATTGTTTTATCGTCTTTTCTAACATCTATCTTTGCCTCTTCCATCGCCTGCGCTTTCTCCCTCATTCTTTTTGCTACCATTCTCATTCCGCCACCCTTATTTGCAAAGAAGTTAGCTTTTTCTTTATTTGCTATTATCTCTTTCTCAAATTGAGCATTTTTTCTTTGCTCTTTTTCAATCTGTGAAGCTATGTTTTTCATCACATCAAAATAATTTCCTGAAAACTGTTGAATTTTTCTTGTGAATATATCAAGATACAAAACACCGTGAGTAAAAGAATTTAAAAAATCCGCATCATGAGATATTACTATACAAGTTTTCTTATAGTTAATTAGAAATTTTGTTAGATGTGCTATTCCCTCTTTATCAAGATTATTAGTTGGCTCATCAAGTAATAGTATATCAGGATCTTGTATTAAGGCTGATGCTAAAAGAAGCCTTGCTTGTTGTCCTCCAGAAAATGCTTTGATTAGTTTCTCATAAGGCGCTGTGAGATTAACCGCATCAAGAACTGTGTCAATCTTCGGGTCTATATCATAAATCTTTTTTTTAAAACAATTTTCAAAAAATTCACGAACGGTTAAACCAAGAAGATTACGTGGAATAACTTGTGGGGATATAGCTATGCTAAGATTAGCGCCTACGCTTAAAGATCCTCCGTCAGGTTTTAATTCACTGGTTATAAGATCAAATATTGTGCTTTTTCCGGCACCATTTTGACCCATAAGAGTAATTTTTGTTCCTCTTCTTACTGAAAAATCAACCTCATCTAATATTGGCTTATTATGTCCGTATTCAAAGGACACTTTATTGAATCTTATTATTATTTCTCCCGACATAATTTAAATATATTTAATATACAAAAGATAAAATAACACATTATTCATTATTTATCAATGATTTTTACTTAAAACAAGTTTTTGATCTTATGAGTCCAGATTTTTTCGCGTTTTCTTCCGTCTCAAAATATATTTTATTTTCATCTTTAATTCTATTTGAACAAGATATCCTGTAGTAAGTCTTTCCATTTTTACTTGCTACAAATTGAAAATTTTTATCTCCATTTAAATCTTTCTGACTCAAACTCACGGTTTTCAGATAATTTTTAGCGGTTGAATTATTTTCCTCTTTTAAACCATTTATCTTTGTATTAAATTGACTTATAGTAGAGAGAATTTGCTCATTTTTGCCTATAATTAAGCTCTTTTGAGATAAAATGCGGTTTCCTTCATATAAGGTTCCAAGTCCAAAAAATATCGCTCCTACGAGAACAAATTGAATAAAAAGAATTCCTCTCTCTTTATTTTCTAATACCCATTTTTTTATCTTATTTATATTAAGCATCCTTATTATTGGTCATATTATTGACTTTAAAGAAAAATTCTGTATAATTGTATAATATTCTGATTAATTTTTAAATATCTAAAAAATGTCTACAGTAAAATCAGCTGGATCAACTAGATTAGGCAGAGATTCTCAAGCAAAACGCTTAGGGGTTAAATTATTTAGTGGCGAAATAGCAAGTCCCGGAAATATTCTCATCAGACAAAGAGGAAGCAAATTTTTAGCTGGTAAGGGTGTAAGAAAAGGAGCTGACGATACCCTGTACAGCGCAATTAAAGGCGTTGTTAAATTTTCTAATAAAAATCTCAAAAGATTTAATGGTAAAAAAAGAAAGGTTAAGGTTATAAATATTGAAGAGATAAAATAAGCATTACTCTGTCCGCATTGTCATCAAGAAGCACACTGATCAGAGTATATCAGAATTTATACATTTTATCAATGTCTGTTAGCTCTGTAATATAAAGTAAATGGACTCTGTTACAGCATATATATTTTAAACTCCGCTATAGCTATATTATCATCGCACAATAAAAAACCACAAGCGATACTTTGCTTGTGGTGGTGAATGTTACTCTATCTTTATACACTTTATACAACTAACATAGTTATCGCTGATAGATAGAACACTGATGATGTTATCATAGGTAGTCTAGTAGTCCCAAGTGCATTAAATACATTAAATAATGGTAACATTAAAATAGAAGATACAAATACCGAGAAAGATAATAATACTAATGATGTGTTGAGTGCGGTTACTGCCGATACAGCTAAAAAATTTACAGCTGCGATACAGGTGCCAGCGAATGAAAACCCAGCCAATAGAATCTGTATTAGTGTTAGTGTAGTGTATTTTCTATGATAATTAAACCATAGAAGCAATACATGACCTATAGCCGTAAACAAAATACAAAAAAGTGTTAGAATAATATATACTATCAATTCTGGTTTGTTGGTGTGTGTTGTTGTTGTTCTTTTTGTTATATAAACTTCTCCATCCCTATATAAAGCTACACGATTATATTCAATTGTGGTGATGGAATGGAAAAAGTCAGTCCGTATAAATTTCACACTACGAAATTCATCTTCTATAGGTATTTCCATACCAGGATTCTTTATCGCTTCGTCTATAGCTTCTGCTTCACTTGATGAAGCAGTCTGCCATTCTTGATTAAGCCTCCTCACTTTGCCAGTTTCTTGATTAATCTCATAATCCTCGGCATATACCGATATTGAGAAGAAAGTCAGAATTATTGTCAATATGCTAACAAACTTTACCAACATTGGAATTCTCCTTTTGAATCTATGTGTTTGTAATGTATATCATATTTATATACTTTGTCAAGAAGTTGTTAAATTTTCTAATAAAAATCTCAAAAGATTTAATGGTAAAAGAAGAAAGGTTAAGGTTATAAATATTGAAGAGATAAAATAAGCATTACTCTGTCCGCATTGTCATCAAGAAGCACACTGATCAGAGTATATCAGAATTTATACATTTTATCAATGTCTGTTAGCTCTGTAATATAAAGTAAATGGACTCTGTTACAGCATATATATTTTAAACTCCGCTATAGCTATATTATCATCGCACAATAAAAAACCCCAAGCGATACTTTGCTTGGGGGGGATGGGTATAATAACTACACAAATAGTTCAGTTATTGTGCATATGTAAAACATCACAGAAAGTACCGTATGTTCTACTTTTAAAGAAATGGTGAAGGAGGGGAAGATAAATTTATCATAAATATAGTTAGATATAATAAGGAAGGCAATAAAGGATACTAAGACTGCTGTATTGCCCACTAAGAATGCAATTAAAGTGGCGATTATTAAAAACAATAATGCGACGATAAGTACATAAATAGCACTATAACTATATTTGAATAATATAAACAATACATTGAATACCATCATAAAAAACATACTAACTAGTAATAGAATGATATATATTATAAGTTCTGGTTCACTGGTGTGTGTCTTTTTTGTAACAAGAAGCACCCCACCGCTGTGTGAAGGTAAAGTCACATATTTATCCTCTGTGGTAGCCAGAGCATGTATGAAACCAACCCGTGTAAATTTTTTAACAGACCCAGCAATAGGAATCTCCATACCTGGATTCTTTATCGCTTTTTCTATGGCCCTTGCTTCATCTAATGAAGCAATCTTCCAGTTTTCTTCAAATTTCCTAACTTTCCCTGTTTTTTCGTCAATCTCCCAATTCTCGGCATATACCGATATTGAGAAGAAAGTCAGAATTATTGTCAATATGCTAACAAACTTTACCAACATTGGAATTCTCCTTTTGAATCTATGTGTTTGTAATGTATATCATATTTATATACTTTGTCAAGAAGTTGTTAAATTTTCTAATAAAAATCTCAAAAGATTAAAATCAGCACTCTATGGCGAGATTTTAGATATATATTATATAACTATTCTTTTTCTACTATAACATATATTTCAGGTTCAAAATTAAATCCTAATGTTATCTTAATCTTATGTTCTCCCAATGTTTTAATATTTGAATCTAATTGTAAATTTTTTGTTTCAATATTAAACCCCTTAGCTTTTAACATATCAGAAATATTTTGAGCAGATACTGAACCAAATGATGTTTCATTGCCCTCACCGAATTTTAATTTCGCTTTTATTTTAAATCCATTTAACTTGTCAAATATTTCATGATTTTTTGATTTTTCATTTTCTATTTTTTTGATATCTGATATTTTCTTATCTTCAGCTTGTCTTATCGCAGATTCTGATGCTATAACCGCAAGATTATTTTTAAATAAGAAGTTTATAGCGTATCCATCAGAAACATTTTTCATATCACCTGCCTTTGCCGTATTTTTTACATCTCTTGTAAATATTACTTTCATATTTTTATATGTTATAATTTAATTTCTTTAACTAACTCTATTGCTTTTTCAAGTTCTATATCTTTCTCGTCAGCATCTGACTTAATTTCATCTTTTTGTTTTTCTATTTCTATATCAGGTGTTATTCCTCCATCTTGTATTGATGATCCGCTCGGTGTCAACCATTTTGCAATAGTAACCTTAAGGAATGTATTATCTGTTATATCTACTACTTCCTGAACAGATCCTTTACCGAAGCTCTTCTGTCCGATTACCTTTACTTTATTTTTTCCTTTAACAGCACCGGCAAATATTTCAGAAGCAGATGCCGATCCTTCATTTATCAAAACGATAAGAGGTATATTTTCAAGTAATCCATATCCTTTTGATCTATATTCTTGATTATCTTTTCCATTTCCAAAATCTTCTATTGTTATTATATCTCCCTTAGGCACTACCATACTTGATATATCTATTGCGGAATCTAAGAATCCTCCGGGATTATTTCTTAAATCTACTATAAATCTCTTAGCTCCACTTTTACGAAGCGTTTTTACTGTATTTGTAAATTCAACCGTTGCATTACCAGTAAAGTTGTGTAATTTTATATAACCTATCTCGCCACCTTTTCCATCTTCAATTTCAAACTCTATAGTTGGTATCTTAATAGTATCCCTTGTTATCTTTATCTCTTTAAAGTCATCTAATCCATCTCTTGCTATTGTTAAAATAACATCAGTTCCCTTCTCTCCTCTGATATTTGCAACAGCTTCTTCTAATGACATATCAGTTGTAATCTTATCAGATATTTTTACTATTGCATCACCGGATTTTAAGCCAGATTTTTCAGCAGGAGAATCCTTAAGTGGAGAGATTATTGTGAGTAATCCTTTTCTAAATCCTATTTCTGCTCCTATTCCGCTAAAGCTTCCATTCACATCTTCTTTAAAGATTTTTGCAGATTCAGGTTTAAAAAATGTTGTATAAGGATCTTTAAGAGATTTTACCATTCCTTCAACAGCGCCAAATACCATAGCATCCTTATCTAACTTACCCCTACCAACATATTTCTCTTCAACTTTTTCCCAAGTATCCCAAAAAATAGAAAAATCAACTCCATTTATTTGAGATTCCTTATTTTCAACTCCTGATATTTTAGCTATTGATGGTATGGAATCTATTCCAGCCTGAAAACCTATTGAATATGAGAAATAGATAAGTAGTCCAGCGATAGTTATCAATAAAAACGATTTTATTTTAAACATTTTGATATTAAATTATAATGAATATAGAATATCATACAGAAAATATATATTTTTTACAAGTTTATTTATAATTTATCAAATATAATTTTCTTGTATCTTATCTTGATATTTTCTATTGCTTAAATATACCGCGTATTTCTTCTTTAATATCTGTAAAATTATCAAGTCCTATTTTAGGATACAATACATAAGAATCATCTATCTTCCCGGCTTGTAATAGTCCATTTTCTGATGCATCTATAATCTTTCTTGTTAGATGTGCACTATCCATATATTTTATATACTTAATGAGTCTTAGTGATGTTGTAAAGTCAATATTTGTCTTAACGCCTTTTCCTATAGAATTAAAAATTTCATTGATTTTCAAAGGATTTACTAAAACCCCCGTGTTTAGAAGTTTATTTTTTAAAGATACCAGAACATCTTGCTGTCTTCTTGATCTGTCAAAATCATCTGTTGAAAATCTTGATCTTGCGTAGTAAAGCGCTGTTTTTCCATCAATGGTATTCTTGCCAGCAGGTATAGTAAATTCAAAACCCCACTGAGATGCTTCAGTAAATTCTTTGTTAAGATAAACATCAATACCTCCTACAACATCTATTAAGTTCTCAAATGTTTTAAAATCAATAGCAACAGCATAATCAATGACTATACCAGTTATACTTTCAATAACATCTTTACTTATATTTAAGCCTCCTATTTTTTTATTTTCTCCAAATGCATATGCAAAATTTATCTTCTCTCTTTTATTATCATGTCTTGGAATTTTAGTATAGAGATCTCTCGGTATTGATATAAAAGCAGTTTTATTATTTTTGGTATCAATGCTAAGAATCATTATTGAATCAGTTAATGTCCCGCCATATTGAACATCATCGTCACCTCTCATCCCCAAGATTAAAATATCAATTCTATCTCTTTCTTCATATCCGTCATCGATTGAAGATTGCCAAAAAGTGTAATCACTGCTAATTAAAGAAAATGTATATCCTGCTTTTAGGAATATAAATATAACAAATAAAAATAAGAAAATAAATACAAAAAAACTAAATCGTTTGAGGAACGACTTTTTAGTAGTTATTATATTTTTTAATTTATTTATCATCTATTTAAACCATACTTCCATCTCCTCTCTTGTCCTTTTTTTATGTTTCATTATGTAGGCTCTTTTTTTCAGCATCTTTGGTATTTTAGCAATAATCTTCGGATAAGCCAATAATGTAGATTGTTCAAAAAAAAGAAAATAGATAAATAACATAATCTCTCTTTTTAAAAATGGAATAATATTCTTAAGTAAGCTTATACTAAAGTCATTTTTGATAATAGTCAATCTATAGTTTAAAATATCAAGCATCTTTTTATCATTTCTTATATTTTTTCTCATATGTATAAAATTGAGTTTTGAAGATGAGAGTTTTTGAGTTGTTTGTCTTTCATGCCACGCCAGAACATTCGGATCATAGAAATTTTTCCAACCAAAGAGATTCATCCTCCACCCAAGATCAATATCATCTGACATCCACCAAAAATCTTCATCATGAGCCTCAAAGCTCTCGGTCAGAGTATAGCCTAAAGAAATAGAGCAGTCTAAAAATGCCTCCCTACGCCAAATCGGCACAGCACCCTCATATGAAAATATCTCTCCCGCAATTTCATACTGACCTTTATCCTCTTCTCCGTGCCCTCTATTTATTAATCTTCTTGATTTATAAATTTCAAATCCAGTCGTATCTATCGTGTTCATTTTCACGCCTTCTCTTGTTATATGTTTTATTTTTGCTTGAAGCGCGCCAATTTTAGAATCGCTCTCCATACTCCTTACCATCTCTTCAATAAAATTTTCCGCCATAATTATATCAGCGGAAACGCCAACTATATATTTTCCAGTTGTCATTTTTGCCGCTCTATTCTGTCCAGGACCAAAACAGAAATTTTTATCGGCTTTATAAAGTTTAACTCCTTGGATGATAAATTCTTTCTCTATTATATCCCTTGTTTTATCATTTGAATTATTATCAAAAACAAGAATCTCTTTATTTTGATATTTCTGAGAAAGCACAGATTTTAATACTCGCCTTATGCGATTTTCTTCATTATAAACAACTAAATTAATTGATACTAGCGGGTTATTCATTTTTTATTCAATGATTTGAAATAATTATATCATTTACACGAACTTTTTTCCAAACAAATGACTAATCGCACATCCGCGCACTGAAGCACCTCCATACTCAGCATAGAGTCTGTAATGCCATAGCGAAAATGCTCCCGATTTGTTCAAGAGCGCTCCCGATTTGTCCAAGAGCGAAGCGATTGAGTACAAATCGCAGTACCATTATGGTGAAGCGATTGAGTACAAATCGCAGTCCTGTGTCCGAGGCTAAAATGCAAATGCGCTTGCCCCACCTTCCCGTTCGCGCGCAATATCCCCGCCGTAGGGAAAAGAGGAAACGGCGGGGATGC
>JBBTYT010000017.1:0-20900 GCA_038061695.1 Patescibacteria group bacterium | reverse complement strand
AATTCTCTCAACACTCTTAATCTTTTTGCCGATAATATCATTGCAAAATGCATTTAAGATCTCATCTGACTCCTCTTTCTTGAGATTTTTCTTCGTTTTTTTTATTTTTAAATGTTTTTGATGACTCACAACCTGAAGAGTTTTAGGCCAATCAGACCAAACATCCCGAATCTTATGATTCAGGATTGTTTTTTGTAACTGAGATGATATTGTTTGAACTTCTGGTAACTCTGGCATTTATTCAGATTAAAATTTAGACGTAGCTCTTTGATAATACTAATTTCATCCTATCAACTATTTCTCCAGGAGTATTATGAGCTTTAATAAGGTAATCGGTAGCTCCTAGCTTAATACTTCTATCTATATCATCTTTCTGTCCAAGATTTGAAAGTATAATTACCGGAATACGTCCAATATTTTCATCCGCTCTTATCTTTTTTAAAACCTCAAATCCATCAATGCCAGGCAATATTAAGTCAAGTAAAACTAGATGTGGCTTATGCTCAATAATAAATTTAAATCCCTCTTCTCCATCTATAGCTTCAATAACATTAAATCCCTCTTTAATGATTTTTTTAACTATCAGTTCGCGTAAAAACCTATCATCCTCAATAACAAGAATCTTAAAATTTTTAGGGTCAATTTTTACCACATCCTCAGATAAGTCATCAGAACTTACTGATAATTCCGGATGATTAAACTTTATAGAAAAATATTTATTCATCTTAGCCATAATCTCAAATTATTTATTAGTATCTTAATTATATAAGAAAAAAATCAATATATCAATCTCATTATTATTTTTAAGTATCCGACCAAACGCTTGCTTAATATTATAGCTTTCTTGTTTTTAAAAACTCTGTATAAATAATTTATTGATATTAAAAAATAGAAACTCTAAATAATAAAGATTATTTTATTAAAGTCTCTACTAATTTTTCAAAAGATGGAACAAAAAAAAGTGACAAGGTTTTTTTAAAAAGCTGGACAAGATACCGCAAAAATACAAAAAGACCCTTACAAGAGATAGATGATCTGAGAATAAAGACTTCCCTACGCTTCTTACGAACGAGGATCAGATGAAAATGCCAACGGACTCCTTAGGAGATACTTCCAAAAAAAGACAGATTTGAGTAAGATATCCGATGAAGATATTGCAAGGGTTGAATATCTTATCAATACAAGGCCAAGAAAACGATTAGGCGGACTCACGCCAGCTGAAATGTTTTACAAAGAGACAGGTGTTGCGTTATTTCCTTGAATGTACTATCTTCATTATTGACGAAAATTGCATAATATGATATCCTCCATAAAACTTGAATAAGGGGCTGAGTTATTTACTAACTAGATTTTGATTTAACTTTATGAGAATTCGACGGCTAGCGAGATTATTTTTATTATTTGGAAACTATTTGGTCGCTTGTTCCATTCAAATCTTGAGAGAAAAACCAGTAATGAAATAATTAAATTAGAGATTTCTTTTTATGTTATTGCGTTTGTTGCAGTGGCGGTTTATCTTGTTGTTGTAGTAGATGAAGTTTGTGCGTTCGTGCCGTTTATTCTTACCGTCTTGATATTAAGTGCGTTTAAGTTTAATAAAATGTTGTATTCGTAAGATGGAAAACAAAAATAAAAAATTAACACTTATATTTTTTATTTTATTAAGCGCAATCGACATATTTCTGTTGTGGCTTGTTTTTAGTGAGAAAATGGGAATAAGCGCTATCTATTACAAGATAGCAATAATATTTTTGTTGTTAATATTATTATCTAATTTTATAGTAAAAATCACATTATTATGTATGGAAATATCTTCATCAGGTCGCTAGAGGCAAATCAGATAAAGAAAATGATTGTTTATTCTCTGCTGTACTTGATTACATGCGGAATAATCGTTTCTATATTTATTTTTCCTCTGAACCCTAATGATAATTTTCCTGTTCTAAGAAAAATCATCATTTTCTTTGCAGCAGTTTTGCTTACAAAATATTTTATTTACATGATTCTTTCACCGTGGAATGATGTTGCGACGGCAATAAAAAATAAAAAAGATAGGCATTTTAATAAATTTCAGTATATATACAGACCGTTGGTTTCGGTTGTTATTCCGGCATGGAATGAAGAGGTTGGTTTGTTGGATGCTGTAAAGACTGTGTTAAAAAGCAATTATAGCAATGTTGAGGTTATCGTGGTAAACGATGGGTCAACTGATAATTCGCATAAAATAATGCTGGATTATGTTAATTGGTATAAAGAATATAATCATTCAAATTATCCAATTAATTTGAAGTATTATTACAAAGAGAATGCTGGAAAAGGAATGGCGCTTAATTATGGTATAGAAAAATCTGTTGGAAAAATTATAATTTCAATTGACGCAGACTGTACATTA
This sequence comes from Patescibacteria group bacterium, assembly GCA_038061695.1. GTDB lineage: Bacteria > Patescibacteriota > Minisyncoccia > GWC2-36-17 > M10-OD1-4 > M10-OD1-4. The sequence continues at coordinate 18,508 of JBBTYT010000017.1, read as the reverse complement.
ACGCCAGACACTATTGGAAATTTTGTGAAATATTTTAGAGATCCGCGTGTTATGGCAGCAGTAGGAAATGTTAAAATTGGTAATACAAATACCATTTTGGGGACAATTCAGTATTTGGAGTTTTTATTTTCTTTCTATTTCAAAAAAGCAGAATCATTTTTAAATACAATCTATATTATTGGTGGTGCGGCGGGTGCATTTAGAAGGGAAGTTTTTGATGAAGTGGGATTTTATAATCCATTAAATATAACGGAAGACATTGATCTTTCTGTTAGAATTCAAGACAGCGGAATGACGATTGTTTATGCAAACGATGCTGTCGTGTATACAGAAGGCGCATCCACAATTGAAGGTTTAATAAAACAACGCTTGCGATGGAAATGTGGAAGATTTCAAACATTCAAAGAACATAAGCATCTTTTCTTTAGTACTAAAAATAAACACAATAAAGTACTTTCATGGGTTATCCTGCCTCTGGCAGTGTTTGGAGAAATTCAATTGTTTCTTGAATTATATTTTGTTGCGTTTTTGTTTATATACTCATATTTAACAAATGATTTCTCCTCGTTTATTTCTGGAATTATTGTTGTTAGTACTATGTTTTTTGTTCAAATGTCGTTCGAAGATTCGTCGACAAGGAAATTTTCTTTCTATATCCTTGTGCCAATTGGGTGGTTATTGTTTTATGTTTCTACATTTGTGGAGTATAATGCCCTTATTAAGTCTATGTGGGGTGGGATTCGAAAACAAGAGGTTGTTTGGCAAAAATGGAAACGTAAAGGAATTATTGACAAAACAATTTAAGATGATATTATTTATACTATAAAATAGTATGATATTATCTTCACAAAACTTTTTAATAACAAACTACAAAATTCTATTTTTGGAACTAGTTTTTCTTGTTAGTTTTTTATGGCTAGCATCTGGTCTCTTGTCACTTTGGACTACATCGAAGGCAACCTCGCTTACATCCGATAAGTCTTCTCAGGGAATTGCCATGCCTCTTGCTCAAGATATTGATATAAAACTTGGTATAGGTAATTCGTACGGATTAAAAAATATTGCAAAAGAAAGTATAACTGGATCACAAAATAATAGCGCAAAAATCCCCGCAGTTGTTGTATTGAATGACGAATGTTCTCTCGAGTTTTCAATTATTCCAGACAGGAAAGATGTTTTACCAGGCGGTGAAATAAATTATAATATTGTGGCAAGAAACATTGGCAGTGGAAGGTGTTCAGACACTACTTTTTCTTTGTATTATGGCGATAACGAAATATTTGTTTCGTCTGATGTTAAGCCGTATGCAAGTAATTATTATTGGAAAATAGGTGATCTTATGTCGGGGGACGAGTATCCACTGAGCCTTACAATAAAACATAATATAAATTCAGACAATATGATTCTTTCAACGGAAGGTTGCTTGACTGCAAATAATGCGACAGGTGATGCTTGCTCCACTTCCACAGTACTCGTTTCAAAAGACTCAACAAGTTCTTTCAACACCACCGTAGTAAGTAAGGTTGTTGATGTTGTGAAGACTATGCCTGTTGTTGTGTCTACGGTTATTGATGCCCAGATTCCATTGACCGATAAGGAGTTTGGCGTTTGGGTTTGGGATTCACCGATGCAAATGACCCAAGAAAAGATTGCAAACGTTCTTGCTTCTGTAAAAACAAATGGAATGAATGTTATTTACGTTACAATTGATGATTATTTAAAAATATATTCTCTACCCGATGGCATAGATAAAACTAAGAAAACCCAGGAATATTTTGTTGCACTCAACAACATTATTGTATCTGCAAAAAAAATGAATATTAATATTGATGTTGAAGGTGGCTGGTCTGATTGGGCTATTCCTGAAAATCGATGGAAAGGATATGCGCTCATTGGTTTTGTTGATCAATACAATAAGCAATATCCAAATGAAAAAATTCACGCATTTCAGTATGATGTTGAGCCATACCTACTTCCTTCGTATGAAAAAAATAAAGAAAAAACACTCACTGATTTTGTTGAATTCATAGATATTTCAACACAAAAGATGAAATCTATTGATTCGAATTTTTCTATTGTTATTCCGCATTTCTACGACTACACTCAAAAGTGGACACCATCACTTATCTATAATGATGTGAGAAATTATACATTCACACACCTATTAAATATTCTTGAAAATAAACCCGGAAGCACTATTATAATTATGTCATATAGGAATTTCTTTGATGGACCAGGGGGAACAAAAGAACTGTCTTTGCCTGAGATTGCTGAATCTTCAAATGGTCAGCATTCAACAAAGGTGATTATTGCACAAGAGACAGGAAATGTAAGTCCTTCGTACGTTACATTCTACGATTATTCAAAAGCAGAATATTTTGATGTGGTCAAAACTATATACGTATTCTTTGGTGGCTATTCAAATTTTAATGGCGTGGCAACTCACTACTTAGATACTTTTGAAAAATTAAAATAATTTTCTAATTAATTAGCGAGGTCACACACCCAGATACTCTCCAAAAAAAATTTCTTGGTGTTTTTGTTTGAGGTTTAAGCGGACCCCTCAGCTTAGTTGTTGGCAAGCGGTATTCTAGAATCAGAAAGACAAGTCAGATATTTTAAGATGTTTTTCTAAATATAGTGTTGATTATTTTGAATTCGCCAAGCTACAATTCCAAATAAAAACCAAAGCATTAGCCTGCCCTGTTGAAGATCCCAAAAATAATGATCGGAAAGAAAAAGCAAAGCAACAGAAAACAATAAACCTGAAAATATTACTTTAAAATCATTATCCTCTTTTATCTTATATAAAGAATTTAATATAAAGAAAAAGAATGCAAGGAAAAATGAAAACCCAAAAATTCCAACCTCAGAAACTATTAGAAGATATGAATTATGTACCGGTTGGTATGCCCACTGCATATCCTCTTGAAATACACCTTTAATTTTGAAAGAGTTAACGAAGTTTCCAGAACCAACCCCAAAAAATACATTCTCTGAAATAATTTGATTCGCAACATTATTATAAACTAACCTTAAATTAATATTTTCACCATCTCGCAGAACATTAACTCTTGAAAAAATTTCATGCGAAAAAATTAAAGAAAAAAATAAAAATAATACAACAGATAGGATTATATAAAAACGCATTTTAATATTTTTTTTGTATTTAAAAAATAAAATTAAGGAAAATAAAGCAAATACCAATAACACACTTCTTGAAAAAGTGATGAAAAACCCTAAAAATAATATAGAAAATATTGATACACCCAACCAAGAAATCTTTTCGACTTTTTTTAACACAAAATAATAAAAAAAAGCGATTGAAAAAAATAGATAAGCTGATAAAACATTAGGATGAGTAAATGTGCCATAGGGTCTCATGATTTTTCCATCCTCAGTATCCATCTTAGCTACTCCTGCCATATCCTGAGATAACAATGTCTCTCCTAAATATTTAAATCCGATGCTCTCCTGCATAAAAAACTGAAAAATGCCAATAAATGATTGAAATACACCTGAAATAATAAATATAAAAATAGCAACATCAAAGCTAAAATTATCCCTCCTATTTTTTATATAAAGATATAAAAAAATAAATTCCGCGAGCTTTAATAATTGATATGCCAAAAATCCATTATTTTCAAAAATAAAAAGAGATATGGATGTTATCCCAAAAAAAACAATGATTAAATAATCACACTTTGATATCTTTATAGCAAATCCTCTATACGCCCAGAATAAAATTAGAATCAATATAAATATGTCGGTTACATATAGGAATGCTGAAGAAAACTCATCTTTAGATAATCCCCACTCATAAATATAAACTCTCGCCTGAAAAGGTATTGAAAATACAAATATATAGAATATATATTTTTCTAATTTTAGAAAAAAATCATTCATCATAAATTATAGAACAATTCATAAAAAATACCGACCATGAAAATAACTGCCATAAGATATAAAATTTCTTTTGGTATATTTAAAGAATACTCCGGTACTCTATTACCATCTTTTTTTGCCTTATTATAAACCAGAATCAAAAATATTAAATCTATGCCTAAAAATACGACACCTAAAAACATAACTACTTCCGTAAGTCCTATTGATATGAATATTACCGATATAATTGGAATTAGGAAAACCATAAGTGATGATATTATCTCCCTTACATTAAAATCTAGAATAAGTGTCTGTTTTATATAAACAGCAAAAGCAACATACGATGTAGAAACTGCAAGAAGCCCAAGTACAGCGCCTAGAAAAATAATTTTATCCCCCAATATGCCCGATAATCCAACTATTGCATCTTCTGATACAGAGTCACCACTAACACCGACTACTAAAGTGACAAATAAAAGATAGATAACTACTGAAATAAAAACTCCATAAAATATAGCCTTTTTAAAAACTTTTTCCTCGCCAACCAAAAAATCTCTCATTAATGGAATTGCCGACAAACCAACTAATGAATATATGACGATGCCATATGGTAAAAATATATTGTCTAAATTAAAATGTAAAAAGTTTTCTATATTAATATAAGGCAAGCCATTGATAAGTATGCCTATAACAATAGCCACCATAAATACTACTAAAATAAATTCTGATTTTTTTACAACTGATACTCCAAAAAAAACTACAATACTCATAACAATCCAAAATAAAATTTGATTTATTTCTATATTAGAAAATATGGAAAATCCCAGCATTTTTAAAAATGAGCCTGATATTAAAATATATGCCAAAAGACCGCCGAAGAGACCAATAATACTTGCTACAGCAGCAATATTTTTTAATTTATCACCTAAATATTTACCCACATAACCTAAAAATCTATGACGCTCATTAGTTCTTAAAACAATCTCACCCATCATCAGATGTAGATATAATAAAATAAAAAATAATATAAATAGATACGATAAACCGACAAAAAACCCTGCCTTATAAAAAGAATAAGGTAGGGCGAACATACCAACACCAACTATAGTACCTGTCAACATAGAGACTGCATACCAAAAGCTTTTTTTCATATTGTGATCTATCTACTTTTACTCTTTTGAAGAATCATCTTCGTATTTTATCTTGCTAAACTTTTTTATTTTACCATTAATATCAAGCTTTCTAAATATGTATAAAATAAATAGCGCCATAATAACAGAAAATATAGATATCGCATAATACCCCATACCGATAGCGATGCCTATTGCCGACATCATCCAAACACCTGCCGCTGTGGCAAGTCCACGAACTTTATTTTCTCTAAATATTATAAGTCCAGCACCAATAAAACCTATACTAGGCAATATCTGGGATATTATTCTTGAATTATCGCCAAAAAAAATAGGGTCTAAAGATATTACTGTTAGTAGTGTTGTACCTACCGTTATTAGAGAATATGTTCTTGGTCCAGCCTCTTTGCCAGCTGTCTCTCTTTCTATACCGATAATAAGACCAAGCAAAAATGCTAAAAAAAGCTTTAAAAATATTTCAAAATCCAATGGTCCTAAAAAATCCATTTATTTATTATTTTTCTTAATTTTTATTGCCTTCTCCTGCTCTATAAGCTTAATAACTTTCATCACTAGTTTCCTAGGATCAGAATCATAAACAATCTTACCTGGACCTCTCTTCATTTTAACTATTATATCTTCTATATGATCAGCTGTTCCACCACTACCTAGCAAAACACCTTGTGGTTTTTTATCCTCAAAAGCAATCGTAAATTCATTTAAAGTACCCATCCTTCCACAGATAGTAATAACAGCATCCGATGCTCTTGTTAAAAGAAGATTTCTGCCAGAATAATCAAAACCTGTATATATTATAAGATCAAAATAATCTATTGGAAGCTTATATGTCTTAATATGAGACATCTCGGAAGATGCCGGAGATAAGCCTATGGAAATGCCACCCTCTTCTTTTGCTCCTTTTGCAGCCCAATAAGGAATCCCTGATGTAGCTCCAGTAACAACAACCCCGTTCTGTCTCACAATCTCTCTACCAATCTCCTCTGACATCTGAAGAGCATTCGTAGCGCAATGACTTGAATCAGCCGCTCCAGAAACGCATATCTTATATTTTAAAGATGATTTTTCTATATCATGAACTTTATGTATTTTTTCCATAATTTTTTATTTATTTTTTATATCTTTTTTAATATCTGCGATAGCCTGATTTAGTAAATTATTTTTTGGATCCGATTCTTTTAATAACTCAAATATCTTTAAAGCATTTTCTTTATCTCCTATTTTTAAATAAGTATATCCTAAGTAAAATCTTACATCTGAATCATCTGGAAATACAGATAATATTTCTAAAAAAATTCTCTTTGCATCTTCAAATTTACCACTCTCATAATACATCTTTCCAAGAGAAAATGAAATATCTACATTTTTAGGATTTAAAATCAGCGCCTTCTTATAAGAGTCTTGCGCTAATTGGATAACAGAGCTGTCAAATCTTGAGATAGTCTCATACATAAAACCCAATCTGGACCAATTATTAAAATTATTTGGATTAAGTTTAATAGCGATACTATATAAATTCTCTATATTTTGAATATCTTTGGATATTTTTTCTATCTCCTTTTTATCTGATAAATTAGTATTCTTCATATTGCCCTCTAATGTGGTGAGCGAAAAATCCGCTGACGATCTAAAATAAGCATCATTCTTATCATCTAACTTTATAGCTTTATTTATAAAACCATAAAAATCATCCTTTTCTTCTAAATTATGAACATTAAGAGACTTTTTATAATTTATTTCTGCCATATATCTTAAAGTCAGCTTATAATAAGAGAATGTAATTAAAGCTAATATAAAAATAGAGAATATCAAACCTAAAAATATTTTTTTTCTATCCGAAGATAAATCAATTTCTTTTAGCTCTTCTCCTAGTATATAATATCTATAACTTACTAATAAAGCTCCGAAAATAATTGAGGTGATTAAAATAACATAGTTACTTGAAAAAAATAATAACTCTAAAAACGAAATAAAAAATACTATGAATAAAGATATAGAGATTGTGTCATATTTATTCTGACTTGCCTGTAAATACAACAATCTTGCCCCTGAATATAAAATCGAAAAAAAGAATAAAATAAATAACAAACCGCCTAAAATACCGAGATCAGAAAAAATATCTGTTAAAGCAGAGTATCCTGAATTAAAAACTATCCTATTTAACTCTAAATCAGGAATAATGCTGTTTTTATATTGTAAAAATGAATGATGAAATGTTGATGGACCAGAACCTATTAAAATCTCCTTATAACTATTTTTGTATTGACTAAATATAATATCCTCAGAAGCATCGTATGTTAATCTTAATTCTAAAGGATTATCCGCTATATTAGAAAAAGAAAAAAATATTGAAATTATCAAAGCAATAAAAAACAATGACACTTGAATCTTTCTCATCTCAAAGTTTTCTTTATTTGAAAAATATAGAAAAATAAAAAGAAGAAATCCAATGGTTATCAGATACCAACCAGCATTAAATCCAAGTGCAAAAAATGAAACTACTAATATAATCTGTGAACCGACTAAAACCAACTTCTCCAACAATCTATTTGAAGATATAATAAAACCGATTGAAATAAAAAATCCAAAAATCAAGAATAATAGAAATGAATTTTCTGACCCTATGGTGCTGAAGCCTGAATCTGGAAGTATAAATCCTGATAAAAATCCGTTATCTGCCGAAAACCAAAAAACCAAAGAAAAAAATGATGAAGTTAAAAATAGAATAAGAGCATTTAAAATTATCTTCCTCTCAGTAAATACTGTCTGTAAAATAAAAAATAAAAGGAATAAGATTGCTGTATTAAAAACCGCTGAAATCTCACCACCGTAAATACCGAAAAGTCCAAAATGCATTTTACCATTTAAAAACCATGATAAAATGGATGTTAAAAATAAAAGAAATAAAGCTAGAGTAGGTAAATTCATCCTTAATCTTATCTTGCCTACATTAATAAAGCTTACCAGCCAAATCAGAGAAGTTAAGGTTAATATTGAGAAGATAAAAAATTGCTTATTTAAATTAAGCGGTAAAAAAGTTTCTGGTAAAAATAGCAACGGTATAAAAAAAACAACTAGATAAATCAAAAATTCACTTAACTTTTTTTGTATAAAATTTTTTGATTTTACTATATTCTTTGAGATAAATTCTTCTAAAGATTTATTTTCAATTTCTTTTTTAATTCCTAAATCCATATCTTTTATAAATTTATTTCAGGACTTATATATTAAAAGTCCTATTTAATATTTACTCTTCTAAAAAGACCTCCTGATTCATTGCCGGCATCTCTGCATTCATAGCGAGTTCATCTTTAATATGCTCAATTAGCTCCATTCCGGCATCATGCTCTCCCTGAACAACAAAGACCTTCTTAGCTGTATGACGCATAGGATTTAACCACTCTAAAAGTTGTCTCTGGTCGGCATGGGCGGAATATCCTCCAATATGAACTATTCTTGCCCTAACATGAATAATTTGACCTAATATCTTAACCTCTTTCTCACCATCAAGAAGTCTCCTGCCTAAAGAGCCTTTTACTTGAAATCCTATAATCAAAAGAGTGTTATTTGGATCCGGTAAATAAGAGATCTCGTGATAAATTATTCTGCCACCATTAGACATTCCAGAACCTGCTATTATAATCTTTGGACCATAATGATGTGATATAGCTTTTGAGTCCTCAACGCTTGCTGTAAATTTAAGACCTGGAAAATTAAAAACATCATCCCCCTTCTCTATCAAATGCTTTGTTTTTTGATCAAAATAGCTTTCATATTTTCTATAAATATCGGTTATCTTAATTGCTAATGGAGAATCTAAGAATATAGGAATTCTTGCTATCCTGCCATTCTCAACAAGTTCATTTAATTCATAAAGCAACTCCTGTGTTCTTTCTGTGGCAAATGCAGGTATCATCAATGTTCCTCCATTATTAATTGTTTCTTCTATAACATCCTCCAGTAAGTCCTTCCTCTTTTTATGATCCTCATGTAATCTGTTGCCATAAGCAGACTCAACTAATATATAATCCGCGTCCTCTATAAACTTTGTCTCGCCTATTATAGGAGCTGGATAATTACCTAAGTCTCCGGAAAATACTATCTTAACCTCTTTTCCTTTACTATTTTTTACAAAAACCTCAACTATTGCAGAACCTAAAATATGACCGGCATTTCTTAAAAAAAATCTTATATCCTCTGAAACAACTATCTCCTCATCATATTTTTTAGGATGTGCTAATTCAAAAGCCCTCTCAACATCCTTTAAATTATAAAATGGAAGAATCCCATCTCTTTTTGCTTCTTCTTTTATAACATGTTCGGAGTCATTTAAAAGAGTGTGAGCAAAATCCAATGTCGGTCCAGTGCCATAAAGATTACCTTTAAAGCCATCTCTTACAAGTTTTGGCAGACGACCGGAATGATCTATATGAGCATGGGTCATAATAATGGCATTAATCTCTGCCGGATTAAAAGCGAACGGATCAGAATTAGAAAATTCAGTAAATTTAGAGCCTTGAAACATCCCGCAATCAACCAAAACCTTAGTATTTTTCGTTTCTATCAAATAACAAGCTCCTGTAACAGAACCTGCCACACCTCCGCAAAACTTTAACTTAATCATACTTTGAAATGCTAGGAATTAATATTATAAATTATATCATAAAAGACAAATAATATAAAAAATACTACTCTTGGATCGCTAATATTTTAAAAATTAGTCAACTTTTAGCAATCCATCAAATTCTTTTTTATTCTTAAATGGCCCTATTAAAGCGAGATTTAGATTTTTATCTTGAAAGATTTCTTTTGCAAGATTATTTACTTGGGAGAGCTTTACTTTTTCTATCCTTTTTATTAAATCCTCCAATGTTAATATCTCATTTTTTAATATTTCCTGCGAGCCTAAAAATATGGCTAATTCATCTGATGACTCTATATCCATAACCATCTTCCCTTTAAAATAGTCTTTTGCTCTTCTAAGCTCTGTTTCTGTAACTCCTCTATATTTAACTTTTTTTACCTCATTTAATATGCCTTCTATAGCATTATGGACTCTTTTATTATCAATGCCAGCTCTTATGTAAAAATATCCGGTATCAGTGCTTGAATCTGTGCCTGCATTTATATAATAAGCGAGTCCTTGTTTTTCCCTGATATTTATAAATAATCTTGATGACATATTTCCTCCTAAAATATTTGCCAAAATAGAAAGTATCGGCGCTCTTTCATCAGCGATTGGAATAAAAGAGCGAAATGCTAAAATCATATGAGTTTGATCTGTTTTCTTATACTCAATACTACTTTTTGAGTTTTTTTGATCTTCAAAGACTTTTTCTTTCTCTTTTTTTGACCCATGCCTTAAACCGGAAAAATATTTTTCAACTTTATCTTTTATCTTTTCTTTATCAAAATTTCCTGCCACACAAACAACTGTATTATTACTTGTGTAGTGCGAGAGAAAATACTTATTTACATCCTTTCTTATAAATGATCTTATGATATCTTTCGTCCCAGCTATATCCCATCCAGCTGGCTGATCTCCATAAATTAAATTACCTAAATTATTGGAAACTTGACGCATAGGATTATCCTTGTACATATTTATCTCCTCAATCACAACCCCCTTCTCTTTCTCTATCTCTTTTGGATTGAATTTTGAATTTAAAAGCATATCAGAAACAACATCAAGAGCAAGATCAATTTTAGTGTAATCTGCTTTTACATAGTATCCTGTATACTCATTACTGGTAAAAGCATTATATTCAGCGCCTATACTATCTAACTCACTTGAAATCGCCAATGTATCCTTCCTCTTTTTTGTACCCTTAAAGATCATATGCTCCAAAAAATGCGATATACCAGACATCTCCTTCACCTCATACTTTGAGCCTGTTCCAATTAAAACCAAAACAGTTACAGTCATTGCCTCTCTCATCGGAGCCGTGATCAATCTTATATTATTTTTTAATATCTCCTTCTTAAACATATATTTTATTTTTTATAAATAATAAATGGACTTACAGATGATCATTCTTTACCGCATCATCATTACTTTTTCAATCTTCATTTAAATATTTTAGATATTAGCAAGCACGCTTCAGAATAATATTTATTTTCTTCAATGATAGATATTTTAGGCTTCACGCCATTTTTTATATCTGCCCACACAATCCAAATCATATCTGATACCGCTCTTTCCAGACATCGTGCGTAAAATAACTCCTCAATATTATTTATTTGTTTCTCCTTTGAATAAAACTCTAATACTCTATTTGAAAATGACGCCTTTTCTTCATTCCATATATAATTAAACCGTCTAGCAAAAAGTGCAATCATAAATGTTGGATCGCCAAGACTCACCTTTTGCCAATCTATAAACTTTGCCTTCTTTTCTTTATTCATCCAAAAAATATTTCCTGGATGCACATCATTATAAATAAATTCTTTTTGAGAGTTTTGAAGCAGACCGTCTTTCTCTTTAAGAATATCTTCGGCTTTTTTTAAAATAACTCTAAACTCTTGAATAATAAAATGATCTTCCCCCAATAGTTTCTCAATTTCTTTCATACGAAAATCCCACACTTTGAAATTCGTCTTATATGTAGTATATGTACATTTAAAAGGAAACTGCTCTGAACGAATGTTTACTTTGCTTGTCTGATTTAATAAGCTAATAACATTTTTAAAAATTTCCTCGTCAGGACTTTTTAATTCAGCAAAAGAAATGCCGTCAATATACTCCTCAATCAAAATAGGGCTATCAAAATACTCAAGATCAATACTTACAGCGTGTGGACCAATATAAAAGTCTTCAACCATTTTTAAGATAGTGTACTCATCTGCTAAATTTGAATAGCTAAGCAAATCTCCAGGCTTTGTTATTCTTGCCACATATAAACCCGAAGATGTGGTAACTTTATAATTTAAATGATTACTACTATTGCCATTCGTTAAAAATTCTACGCTAAAAACATTGCCACCGCTTCTAAACTTATCTTGAAAATATTTTTTTATCGTGTCTTCCATTTCAAGATTATATCAACTAAAAATTAAAAAATCCAATTTATTATACTTTAAAAATTTCATTAGATCTACCGCTTAATAACTTTCGTAAACGTTATTTGGAAATTGTAGCCTTCCACAGCGAGACTTTAGCCGAGTCATAAAAAAGGTTATTGTGAGACAAGTCTATTGAATAACTCTTGAGTTATCAGACTTAATAATTCCCTTAAGAGATGAATCAATTAATGAAGAAATTCTATTTATCTCTTTATTTGTAAAAGCATCTACTCCATTAAAAGTGGACTCTGATATTAACTTAAATTGTTGTCCAACATGAGCTATAGCTGGTAAAAATGATACCTGAAAATCAACTCTTTGGGAAGGGACAATAAATCCAGAGCCTGCAAATATAATACCCGGCTTCCAAGTCACAACACCTTTATCTTTATCATAAGATATATCAGCATCTTTAGGATAAACTAAACCTGTCCATTTTACATTCAATGGCAAAGATGCTGTTATAACTGCATCTTTAACATCATTTATAGTATTCACCACTTGCCAAGATATAGCATATGATGTCTCTGAGCCTACCATAGGCGGAAGTGAACCAAAATTTCCTATTTGTCCATCATCATAATAACCTGTTGCATTAAATCCTAAAGATGTTTGTAATTTCACATAAAGTGTATCTTCGTCTTCAACTGGAAGTCCTGATAGATTTTCAGGAAGAGATCCGGAAGCTATCTGTGCAGAAGATTTAATTTTTAAATTCTTATCTAAAACTGATTTAGGAGTAAAATTCTGATTAACTCTTACTGAAAAAGTCACTGAACCCTCTTCACCTGGATCTAAAACTGATAATTCTGGCACTCCAGATTGATTCCAAATAATTGAATTTGTCCTGCCATCGAAAGATCCCCATGGAATACTTAAAGTTTTAAGATCAAGGAGTTTGTCTTCAAGTTGAACAAACATTATCACATTTGATATTTGGGTATCTGTTGTATTTCTATAAGAAATTTTATATGTCAATGTGTCTCCAAAATTAGCAGATGCATCTCGCGATCCATTTACTGTCTGAAATACTAAAAGGGCAGACGAAGCTAATCGTGTTTCTGCTATTGCGCTAGCGAATGATGAAAATCCGTCACCATTTGGTTCAGCCTGACCAATATCAAAAGATATGAGTTGATTTTCCGCCTCCAAACCATTAAACTTTCCTCTTATGGTTACAAATCCGCTTTCATTGCCTAAAATAGTCCCGAGTTGCCATAAATTATTTGATTTAGCAGGATTTGGATTACTTGAGGCAAAAATAAAACCTGAAGAATATTGTGCTCTTATCTCCATATTGGAAAATGAGGCATCCGAATCATTTACATACTCAATCAGCATTTCAGACTCCTTATCGGCAACAACCTGCTTAGGAATTGTAATATTTAAAAATATAGGCACTGTTCCAATACTAGTAACGAACTCTTCAGATAGTATATATGGCTCTCCCAATTCGGCAGGAATGTATTTTAAATCAACTTTAATATGTTTGACAGCATCTTTTTCACCATATATTCTGCCATCTAATATCAATACTTTTTCTTGATTAGGCATTAAAAGTCCTATTTTCTTTTCTATTTTTACAGGCTTAAAATATTCTGCTCCTTCAAATACTGAACCCGCCGGCCATTCAAAAGATAGATTAACATCATTCAAAATAACATTTGAATCATTACGATATGATACCTTATAAGACACAGCTTCTCCTGATGAAACAGAACTTGGCCCGGTAATATACATTTTTATGCTTTTCTGATTAAAGATTGGTGAAGAAGAGTAATAAAAATAAATAGCCCCTGAAAAAATTAACGAAAGAAGCAAAACCCAAAGCATTTTAAATGATTTAAAGCTCTTACCAATAATTCTTTTTCCACCACCCTCATTCCATCCAAGCTTCTTTGCAGACAGATCACTCTCTTTATAAACCTCATACTCCGGCATCTGCTTGCTTTCACCCCACTTTCTACTTAAAACTTTCTTCTCTAATTTTTCAAGATCATTATTTGCCATAAAATACAAAAAATTTATTTATATATAATTTCATTATACTTCATTAAAGATATTTTTAAAATATCTTGATAAAATTAATCTTATATCCCTCAGTTTTTTTCTGTTTATTACCTTATTTTCTGGTGAGAAAAAAAAAGTAATATCTTTTTCTTGTGGTTGATATCCTAATGTAGCTAAAAATTTAAACTCAAAATATCTTAAAAAATATTCCATCTCCAAAGAAGAAAATTCTTTTTCATTCATATATGAAAAAGCTTGATTGACTAAATTAAATATATTTTCATCACCATTATCTTGTAAAATATATTTACAGACAAGATCCGCTATACAATCGGCTGTTTTTAACTTCTCCGAATTACTCTTAATACAGACAAAAACATTGATCTCGCAAGCAGATACCAAAACAGACTTTCCTTTACCCAAAACAAAGCCAATCTCTGATAAAGAAAAAAGCTCTGTATGGCTAGCGAGTTTTGATTTATTTTTTCTAACCCCCCTTGCTATCAAATCCAGCTTGCCATACTCTTTTGTGAGTAGAGTTACAATCTTATCATTTTCTCCTTTATCCTGTTTTTTTATAATAATACCAAGTGTTGGATACATCTTAACTGGTTGCGATAACAAAGATGACAATCTCTTCGGCTACTTTCATCTCTTTTGCCGACTCAATATCTGAAACAAGCTCTATTTCTTTAGTTATAGTTTCTATTTTTATCTCTTGACTGTACTTCTTTACCAACTCAGAAATAAATGATGTTTCCTTAAAAATAATCTTGATAAAATCGCTTTTAGTTAATCCTTTATTTTTCCTCTCTTCTTGAATATTTCTTATTAAATCCCTTAACATTCCTTCAAGCTTTAACTCTTGAGTGATATCCGTATCCAGCTCAACATTTTCTAAAATACCTTTATTAAAAGTCACTTTTTTTACATTTATCTCATCCTTTATTAATTCCAACAATCCTGATTTTATTCTTAATTCATCATTTTTAATTCTTAATTCTTTAAGAGGTTGCCTTACTTTTATGCCTAATTTTGCCCTTTGCTCCAGAGCTTCGCTTACTATTTTTCTTACTTCAGACATCTCTCTTGAAAGATCCTGATTCCGAATCTTTGCGATTTTTGGATAAGATTCCAAATGGACGCTTTTTTCACCTCCACTTAACTTTTGATATATATATTCGGAAATAAAAGGCGTAAACGGCGCCATTACTTTGGACAATTCCAGAAGAATATATCTCATTGTTATTATCGCATTTTCTTTTTCCTTACCATCTTTTTTAAATCTATCTCTTGAGCGTCTTAAATACCAAGTTGAAAAATCTTCAATGAATTTATCCAGCGGACGAACAGCTTTATTAAGTTCATATAACTCCATTGAATTTATTATCTGATCTTTCATATTTTCAAACTCTATCACTATCCACTCATCCAAAACATTATCCGATATTTTTTTTGAGCTTTGCTTTATATCATCGGCATATATCTCAAAAAAATTAAAAACATTTAAAAGACGTATTATTATTTTTTTATGAACTTCATCAACGCCTTTTTCTGAAAAATTAAAGCTCTCTCCTGAAACAACTGGGGAGGAGAGCAAATAATAACGCATCGCATCTGCGCCATATTTATTGATAAGATCCATCGGATCAGGATAATTTTTCAATTTCTTTGAGATTTTTTGTCCATCTTCAGCAAGAATTACACCATTAACTATCACATTTTTATAAGCCGTCTTGCCAAAAAGCGCGGTTGAAAGCGCCAATAATGTATAGAACCAACCTCTTGTTTGATCTATCCCCTCAGCAATAAACTCTGCTGGAAAATTTTCATCAAATTTCTTTTTATTTTCAAACGGATAATGAGCTTGCCCGTAAGGCATTGAGCCTGACTCAAACCAGCAATCAAAAACTTCTTCTATTCTATTCATTTTTTTATCGCATTTTTTACAGTCTATCTTTATATCATCAATATAAGGTCTATGTAAATCAAGATCACCATTTTTATTTAAAGGAAGTTTCCCTGTATTTATCTTTCTTGCCTCTGCTGTTTTTATATAGTCAGGATCTCTCATCTTGGCCTTTTTATCAGCAGACTTTTTATTATTCCATCCAAAAAGCGCTGTTTCAAGCATCCACAAAGAATATTCGTGAGAAACTATAAGAATATTTTTTCCTTTATATTTTTTCTCCAGCCTCACTATCACAGAGTGCATTCGTTTTTTCAAATCTTTTAGAGATTCGCCCTTTGGAGGTTTTTTATCAAACTTCATCAAAATAGAAGAAAAATATTCTTTTGTAGTAGTTGGCACCTTGCCTCCATTAAAATAAGAGTGGTAATCATCGGAAGGATGTCCGTCAAAAATTCCCGTATTTATCTCTGCCAATAAAGGTTCTTTTATCACATTATTTTTTTTAATACCAAGCTCTTTTGCAACCAATTCAGCGGTCTCCAATGTTCTTCTGAAAGGCGAGGTTATTATAAAATCAATCCCTTTTAAAGATTTTGCTGTTTTTTTAACATCAGAAATTCCTTTTTTTGTTAAATTGTTTTTATGCTTATTTGAAGAAGCAACTATATTTTTTCTATTAAACTCCGCCTCTCCATGACGCATTATAATATACTTATTATTAAAATGACTTCTTTTTGCAATGTCGGAGATAGAACCCAGTATATCTACTTCTTTACAATTTTCGCACTTCCAAACAGGCAATGGTGTACCCCAAAAACGCGAACGAGATATTGCCCAATCGCGAGCACCTAAAAGCCACTTACCAAAACGTCCCTCTTTTATATGCTCCGGAACCCAATTCACACTTTGATTATTCTTCACAAGTCTCTCTTTTATCTTTTCAATCTCAACAAACCATGAAGATGCCGCGTAATTTAAAAGCGGGGTGTCGCATCTCCAACAATGAGAATATGAATGAAGAATTTTTTCTTTTGAAAAAAGTTTTCCATTATGAGCAAGCCACTTTATTATTTCAATGTCAGTTAATTGACTATTCTCTTTCGGCTTAACGGACATTTTTGGAAAGTCTCCCACCTCTAGTTTAAATCTTCCATCCATACCAACATGTTGAATGAAAGGTAAATTCTCTTTTTTGCCTAAATTCATATCATCCTCGCCAAAAGCCGGTGCTATATGAACAACTCCCGTACCTTCTTCAGTCGTTACAAAATCTGCTCCATATATCTTCCATCCATTTTCTCTATTCTCTAATTTTTTATCATTATAGTAATAATCAAAAACTGGTTTATATTTTCTGCCGATTAAATCTTTTCCATTAAACTCTTTTTCTATTTTAATAGCTTTTCCATTAAATACATATTCACCATTTGAAGTCTGTCCACTTAAAAACTTTTTAGCAAAGATAATATATTCTTTCTTATCTACATCTACAGGAAAACCTTCTTTATTTGCAAAATCCGCCTCAGGCAAAATAATCGCCTTCACATATTCAATATTCTCTCCAACCGCTAAAGCAACATTTCCAGGCAGAGTCCAAGGAGTGGTAGTCCATGCTAAAATAAAAGTATTTGGCTCGTCTTCAAGTTCAAACTTTACAGTCGTGGATATATCGGTTATATTTTTATATCCAAGATTTACTTCAAAATTCGCAAGCGTAGTTTCGCATCTCGGACAGATATGCATTGATTTATATCCATCATATATAAAACCTTTTTCATAAAGCTCTTTAAAAACCCACCACACGGACTCCATATATTCAACATCCATTGTCTTATAATCACTCTCCATATTAACCCATCTGCCTATTCTGGGAATAAATTTCTTCCATTCATCCGCGTAAGCAAGAACAGAGTTTTTTGCGGCAGTATTGAATTTTTCAATTCCAATATCCTCTATATCTTTCTTTGTTTTAAGATTAAGCTCTTTTTCTATCAAGTTTTCTATTGGCAAACCGTGGCAATCCCAACCCCAACGACGTGGCACATTATAACCTTGCATTGTTTTATATCTTGGAATCACATCTTTTATAACACTTGCCAAAACATGCCCGTAATGCGGTAAGCCTGTGGCAAAAGGAGGGCCATCATAAAAAACATAATCTCCTTTTAAAGATTTTTTCTTTAAAGATATTTCAAATATCTTATTTTTTTTCCAAAACTCTAAAATATCCTCTTCTATCCGAGCTGTTTTTCCAACTTCTCTAACAAGTATTGATTTTTGTATTTCCTCTTTTTTCATATAACTTAAATTTATTATGATAAACTAATACTATCTAAAAAGAAGATAAAAATCAATTAGATTGAATCTTTAAAAAAATACTTAGGGTGTCAAAAACCCTCTCTCTTTTCTTTAGAGTCGTTGTCGCTGTGGTATCTGTCGTCATCGGAAATCTTTGGGTTGTTACGCCGTCGTTTACTACTAGATCTATTGT
>JBBTYT010000016.1:0-9092 GCA_038061695.1 Patescibacteria group bacterium | reverse complement strand
ACATTCCATTCGTTTGACCAAGAAGTACCGTTCCAACGCTGTATATAGAGTGCCCCTCCTGTAGTTTGAATACCAACAATCATTTCATCTCTAGTAGGTGAAGCTTTAATTATGGTGTGACGAATAGTAGCTGCGGCGACGATAGTATTGCCTTCTACATCAAAAGTCCCAGTCCAACTTCTCGTTCTTGGATCCGTGACCGTACCTTCGCCATAAATCACTTTGCCATCGCCAGTCGCCACATCCGCTTGCGCTTCTTGAACTTTTAGCGGAAAATTAAAAACCGACGGCAAACCCGAGAAAACAAAACTCATAATAAAAAGCAGTGCTAAAGAAAATTTTAATATTTTTACCAAAAAAGAAAACATAACATCTAAAAGTTAATAACATTTATCTGGCATACTACGGTTGAATTTCCTCTTTGATAAATAATCGGGATGCTAAAATTGCCTTTTTGCGAACCGACTTGATTTACAATTTGCAAGAGTGCGTGATTCTCACTTTTTAAGGGCGACAAAGAATAATCTGCATTATTAAAAAATGTAATATCAATGCCTTTTGGCAAAGAGCCAATCTCTAAATTTTCAAAATTACCTCGCTTGCCATTTAAGCCAAGCTCCACTATTGCTGAATTTTGATTTGAGATATCAATGGTGAAATTTCCAGCTTGGCATCTATGCTTGGCTTTTTTATCTAAAATAATCAATTTTTCTAATTTACGCTCTTTGAGCGACTTTTGGAAAGAGAGTGATAATTCTGACGATTCCACAACCTGCGTTTCTGCCATTACCTCTTCTTCTTGCAAATCTTCTTTTGCCAGTTGTTCTATAATTGGAGAAGAAAACGCAACTGGCGTTGAAGTTGCCGTTGTCTGCAAAGAAGTTGTGATTTCTGCAGTTGAAGTTGCATTTAACTCTGTAAGCGTTGAAATATCCTCTTGAGCAAAAGAGAGAGTCTGCAACTGACCTAAAAAAATCCAAGTAAATAGAAAAATCATTGCCAATAAAAATTTTCTTTTCACAATTTTCAATTTAACTTTATTATAAGTTAAATTCTAACATATTTTGATAAAATAAAAAAACTTGAAAAATAATTTTTCAGATGAACTATCTTATTTTATTTTAGCTTTTATTTATATTTGGAGCGGGTAGAGGGAATCGAACCCTCGTTTTATCCTTGGCAAGGATATATAATAGCCATTATACGATACCCGCGTGGTGCCCGGGGCCGGGATTGAACCGGCGACACCACGATTTTCAGTCGTGTGCTCTACCAACTGAGCTACCCGGACATAACGGTGCGCGCTGAGGGACTCGAACCCCCGGCCCTCTCGGTGTAAACGAGATGCTCTAACCAACTGAGCTAAGCGCGCTAAACCAACCAAAAGACCTGTAGAATATTTATATAATATATCACACGAGAACACATTATTCAATATCTAAAAAATGATATATTTACTTTCCATTTCTTTTCATCCACTCAATCACAGCGCGAATTTCGCTATAAGTGTAATCATCCCCGAGGAGATCCTTAAAAAATTTTAAAGGAGCATTGCCATACTTGGCAAGCGTTTCCTGAATATACAAAATCTTTTTTTCGGATACCAAATCTGTTACTTTCACTTCTCCTGTAGCAAGGAATGAGGTGAGGTGATTTTCAATCGTAGAAAGAGTAAGGCTACGCAGGCTAGCTATCTCTGCGATCGCTTTCCCTTTCCGAAACATTTGAAGGCTCTCCGACTTTGTCCCATTTATTACTATATCTTTCTGCCCTTTGTGACGCGGACGATGAAGGGAAATTTTTTCGGATATCCTTGAATCCAACTGGCACTCGTGACAATACTCCACAATACTAAACAGAAACGCCTCTCCATAGCGCGCTATTTTCACATCACCAAAACCAGAGATGCGACGCATATCGTCCAAGTTTAACGGCAGATAGGTCGCTAATTCAAGCAAGGTAGCGTCGGAAAAAATAAGATACGCAGGCACATTTTCCTTTCGAGCTAGTTCCGTTCTAATGCTCTTAAGCTTCGCAAATAAACCCTCTTCATATCTTTCTTCTTTTCTTTCCACCTCTTTTCTGTTTGTGGATTTCACCAGCATCACCTTTTCCTCTCCTTTAAGCAGAGCCACGCTTTTTACAGTCAATGCCACCACTGGATACTGGTCGCCACTCTGTTTCAAATAGCCCATCGCAATCAAATCCTTCATAAAGCGAAGCCACTCCTCCCTTGAAATATCCGCGCCCACACCATAAGTTTTAAGATCCTTGTGTTCCGACCTAATTTTCTCCGACTTTGACCCGCGCAAAAAATCCACGACATAACTTAAACCAAACCGCTCTCCCAAACGCAACACGGCGGAGAGCGCTTTTTGTGCAATGACCGTCCCATCAAATGTCTCATATTCTGTTAGGCAGAAATCGCAACTACCACACACATCTTTAGTATCTTCACCAAAATAATTAAGCAGATACTTTCTACGACAGCTCCGAATTTCACAAAAGTCCGCCATCTGCCCAAGTTTGCGTAACATAATCCGCGTTTGCTCTGGGTTGCCATCAACCGCTGTAAAACGCTTGAGCTTCATCAGATCGCCACTACTGTAAAAAAGCAACGCATCGCTTTTAAGTCCATCTCTTCCAGCCCGACCGGTTTCTTGATAATAACTCTCCAGATTTTTCGGTAAATCCATATGCACCACAAACCGCACATTAGATTTGTTGATACCCATACCAAAAGCAATTGTTGCGACAATAATATTAATCTCATCTTTTTGAAACAACTCTTGATGTTTATCCTTGACTACTTTGTTGAGCCCAGCATGATACGGTCTAGCCAAAAAACCGTCCTTAACTAAACGCTCTGCCAATGTTTCCGTGGATTGTCGCGACAAAGTGTAAATAATACCCATCTCTCCTTTGCGTTTTTTTAAATATTCCACCAATCTCTCATAACTATTCTGTTTTGGCGAAACAAAATAGTGAATATTCGCACGATTGAAGCTGGAAACAAATACGCGCGGATTCTGAAGCCTCAATTTTTCAAGAATATCTTTTTGCGTCAGATGATCGGCCGTCGCCGTCAGAGCAATAACTGGTACGGCCGGAAATTCCTTCTTCAAGCGGGAAAGCAAAAAATACTCTGGACGAAAATCATGCCCCCACTGCGATACGCAATGCGCCTCATCAATAGCAAATAACGATACGCCAATATCATTAAGAATATCTAAAAATGCTCCACTGTTGGCAAAAAGTTTTTCGGGAGCAATATACAAAAGTTTTAATTCACTACGACGCAATTGCGAAACAACCTCATCCTGTTCAGAAGAAGTTAATGAAGAATTCAGATATGCAGCCGCAATGCCATTCAAACGCAACGCATCAACCTGATCCTTCATCAACGCAATCAAAGGCGACGCCACCACTGTCACCCCGTCAAAAATCAAAGCAGGAATCTGGTAACACAAAGACTTCCCTCCACCAGTCGGCATCAATATAAACGAATCCTTTCCATCAAGCACCGTTTGAATAATTTCTTCCTGCTGGTGTCTAAAACAGTCATAACCAAATCTGGTTTTGAGAATAGTAATAGGATTAGGTACGATTATTTGCATAATTTAGTAAATCTTGAATTACGAAAGACAAAGTAGTAAAATAATTGCTTCTTCATCATTATACCTTATTTTCCTGAAAAGATGCTCTCCAGAATTATCCAACAGAAACAGAAAATAAATATTTGGTATTGTACTGAAAATAATAGTGGTTGGCTCCCTTAAACAACATACAATTTCAAGTTTTCTTTGTTCGAGTGGCAAACACACAAATGTTTTTTAAAACAGAAACCACCGGTAGCAAGTACCAGAACTAATTGGTGTATTGAGTCCGCAATACTCAATCCAATAGGAACCGTTACACGACTGCGATGTGCCAGTACATTACTCAGCCGTTTCGATAGCGACACGAGTTTGCTCGCATAGTTGTTTCCACAGATCAAATGGGAATACCTTAGCATATATTCCCGTGTGCTCAAGAAGCCTTTTGTTCCTTTGAATATATTAAATTCCATTCATATTTCTATCTCTGAGAGTGCAATATGTTTCTGAACTTATGCATGTTTTAAATTACGACTATTTATGGTAAAAGTAAGATATGAAAGTTTTAATTTTAGGCTCAAAAGGAATGTTAGGACAAGAGCTTGTAAGAGCTTTTTTTGAGTATGAACAAATCTGTTTGAGTAAAAATGATGTTGATATAACAAATTATTTAAAAACAACCGAAAAGATTAATGATATAAAACCTGATCTAATAATAAACGCAACTGCATATAATAATGTTGATGAAGCGGAAAAAAGCGAAGAATGGGAAAAAATGGCCTTAAAAATCAATGGCTACGCTGTTGAAAATTTAGCTAAAATAGCACAAAGTATAAATGCAAAATTTATTCATTTCAGTACAGATTATGTTTTTGATGGGACAGAAAAAGATGGCTATCAAGAAGATGCCATTCCAAATCCTATCAATAAATATGGCAAATCAAAATTACTTGGTGAAGAACTGACAAAAAAAAATATAAAAAAATATTATATTATCAGACTTACTAGGCTTTTTGGAAAGCCTGCCTTATCTGAGAACGGAAAAAAATCCTTCGTTGATCTAATGCTTAACCTAGCTAAAACAAAAAGAGAGCTAAAAGTAGTGAACGACGCTTTCGGCAACTTAACTTATGCGCCAGACATAGCAAAAGCTACTCTCTCTTTAGTAGAGAAAAAATATCCGTATGGGATATACCATATAACAAATGAAGGATCCTGCACTTTTTATGAATTGGCAAAAAAGATTTTTGAGATAAAAGGCATTGATATAAAAGTAATTCCAGTTACATCAGATGAATTCCCTCGTCTGGCAAAAATACCTATTTACTCATCTTTGATAAATCAAAAATTCCCAAAACTTAGACGCTGGGAAGATGCTCTAAAAGAATATCTGAATACAAACTAAATTTTTATTTTCAAAAATCTTCTTTTACCAACTTGAATAATCTCTCCCCCCTTAAAAACAATGACTTCTTTTATATCCTTATGAACTTCGTCATTCATCTTAACTCCTCCCTGCTCAACAAGCCTTTTTGCATCTGATTTGCTTGATGCTATACTCGCCTCCGCCAAAATATCAACTAAAGAAATATTATTTTTTGAAATCTTATATTCCTCAATATCTGAA
This sequence comes from Patescibacteria group bacterium, assembly GCA_038061695.1. Lineage (GTDB taxonomy): Bacteria > Patescibacteriota > Minisyncoccia > GWC2-36-17 > M10-OD1-4 > M10-OD1-4. Next base: position 3,869 of record JBBTYT010000016.1, on the reverse strand, counting down.
GGTTTTTCTTTATTTGAAAATACATTAATAAACTCTCCTCTTGCCTCTTTTGCTTTTTTTGCATTATGATATAAGGTCGTTATACTTTCGGCAAGATCAAGCTTAATATCTCTTGGATTCTCTCCAGATTTTAATCTTTCTGAGATCATTTCAATCTTATCCTGAGATAAATCAACAGTAAGCATAAAATATTTGATAATTAAATTATCAGGAACAGACATTACCTTCTCAAACATATCGCTTGGCATGTCAGTTACACCTATATAATTACCTAAACTTTTACTCATTTTCTCTTTACCGTCCACTCCTTCAAGAATAGGCACAGTTAAAATATCTTGGGGAGTTCTACCCATACGATCCATAAGAGTTCTACCCATAAACATATTGAATGTTTGATCGGTGCCTCCACATTCAAGATCAGCATTTATCACTACTGAATCATACGCTTGCATAATAGGATATAAAAGTTCGTGCGCTCTAATAGATTGCTGTTCTTTTAATCGTTTTGCAAAATCATTTCTTTCTAAAATCTGATTAACGCTTACTAAACTTAAAAGCTCCAATATTTTTACACCGTTGAGTTTTTCTAACCATTCGCTATTATAACGAACTTCGGTTTTTTTAATATCTATCATATTACTTGCTTGACGCAAGTAATCATTCATATTTTTCTTTACTTCTTTTTCTGAGAGCGAAGGACGTGTTTTTGATTTCCCTGAAGGATCACCAATCATAGCGGTAAAATCCCCTATAATCAATATAATTTTGTGTCCAAGATCCTGAAACTCTCTTAACTTTCGCAAAACAACCATATGTCCAATATGAAGATCTGATGATGTTGGATCAATACCAAACTTAACCCTTAGTTGCTTACCAGAAAGCAAAGAATTTTTTAAATGCTCTTTTTCTATGACGTCCTCAACTCCTCTGGTAAGGATTTCATCTATTAATTTCTCATCAAGAATTATTTTTGACATATAATTAAATTAACATATGGCGTTTTATAATTCAAGATAAATAGCTACCAAAGAATATAGCGTGGCAAGTATAGCCCCCGGGATTTTTTACCAAATAATCTTGATGGTATTCTTCGGCTTTTGTGAATTTTACAAATGGCTCCAAAGTTGTAACAACGGGATCTTTCCAGCGTTTTGATTTATTCACTATATTAATAAAATCAAGAGCCTCATCTTTCTCCTTATCATCATTATAAAATATAACCGAACGATATGATGAGCCTCTGTCATTACCCTGTTGATTTAAAAGAGTTGGGTTGTGTATTTGAAAGAAAAAATCAAGTAATTTTTTATACGATGTCTTTTCAATATCATATTTAATCTCTACAACTTCAGCATGACCATCATGATCTTCATATGTTGGATTTTCAATATTACCACCAGAATATCCGACTGTTGTCTCAATAACACCTTCTTGTTTTCGTATAAGCTCCTGCATCCCCCAAAAACACCCGCCACCCAATACCATTTTTTTAATCATAAAATTGTAGGGATAAATTTCATTGATACTGAATTTACGCAATGACGAATATTTTTATCTGTTAATCCTTCACCTGTAAATATATGTCCTAAATGTCCTCCGCACTTTACGCAAGTTATTTCTGTGCGACTGCCATCAGCATCCAAAGTTTTTTTCACTGCGCCTAAAATTTCAGCATCAAAACTCGGCCAACCACAAGTAGAAACAAATTTATCTTTAGAATTATATAACGGCGCTCCACATTGTCTGCATAGATAAACACCTGTTTCTTTATTATCTACATACTCACCAATAAATGGTGCTTCTGTACCCTTATCAATAATAACTCTTTTTTCTTCTTTAGTTAATTCATTCATAAGATAATTATATCATATTCAAATACCCTATAATATAGAGTCGTATTTTTATAATATTAATAATTCAAAAAGCGAATGTTTAAAAGATAAAAATTTCAATTTTAGAAAAAAGTTAGAGGCCAAAGCGGAGATAATATCCACAATGGCCCCAGAATTTGAACACGAAACATCTCAACATCTCTCTGTTCGACTTAAAGTTATCGATTATCGACCAAAGTAAAAAATGATGTTATTAGAAAAGTAATGCACCAAAGCTCCCAGAAGGTGATGTTCCTGAACAAGAATATATCTGGCATAAACCAACTCAATATAAAGTAGATTATAAAGTAGATAAAGATGGTCACTATAGTACTAACTATACTGACCATACCTATCACGAAAAACCATTTATAAATACTAGCCACCAGCTTTACAAAATAGTCCATTTGACCTCCCCATACATTTCCAAGTGGCATTATTGCCGCAGATGTTACCAGCTTCTTACGATTCTGATAATATTTAAGAATAGCATACTATAAATTGTATCTCAAGCCAAAACAAAAATAAAAAGAAGCCCGCATGAATTTAACTCGATACCACTATTCTGTGCTAAAAAATCGTTTTTTTATGAGAAATCAAAAAATTAAGTTAAGTTTTTAATTTCTATATACAAACCATTATGATCAGATAAATACTCTTCCAAACAAACAAGTTCATTAAAATAATATTTTTTAGGTAATAATATATAATCTAGCGTACCAGAATCTTTTTTGTAAGAAATATATTTTTTAAAATCATTAGACAAATTATATTCCGAGAAAAGAGAATTTTTATTTTTCTTAAAATAATTTGAGAGTTTGAACATATTAAAATCTCCAACTAAAATTCTTTTTTCTTTGCGTTTTACTAAAAAATTTAAAAATTCTTTTAGTTGTACTTTAGCCAGCTTTTCATTATTTGCAAAATGAATATTAGCGAATTTATGAATTTCATTATTAATTTCTAGGTCAAAACACAATATAGATCTAGGTTCTAATTCACTTGTATTTTTTTGTAAATAATATTCAAAAGAATTCAAAATAGGATGCTTAGATAAAATAGCCATACCATGCTGAATTGGGATTTTTAGTTTCTTGCCACTTTGATGATCTTTTAAAGATATCGTTGAATGTAAAGTATATCTATATCCTAATTTTTTATCTAATTTCTTTTTTATAATTTCAACTTGAGAGAAAAAAGAGATACTAGTATCAATCTGTACTTCTTGTAAGAAGACAACATCAGGATTTTTTATTTTTATGACTTTTAAAAAATTTTTTAATCTGTTTTCAAAATCATTATATCTCCACAAATTTAAATCTAGTATTTTAATCATGATTATTTTTGTAATTTATTTTTATATTTTTCTGGCAAAGAGGAATTTGATAATATTTCTATTATTTCTTTGTTTATAAATTTATTTTCACTAATGATTCTCAAAATATATTGAAAATCTTTCAAATTCAGTATTTTTAACAGAATATATCTTAATATTTCTGGTGATTTTGATTTTACACAAAAAGGCACAATAGGTTTCTGATCTGGATTAAAATTTTTCTTCTCTTAAAATTCAAAGATGGTTCGAGCCGATCTTTTTCTTCTGGTTCTTTTTTGGTTTTGGCTTCCGCAAAATCGCTCCATATTCTTAATTCCGAACAAGTTACTACTGGTGTCTCTATTGTACCAAGCGCGCACCTATTTCCAAAACAAATGATGTCGCACGCTCCCGCGTGCATGGTGGCTTGAAACTGCCCCGTACGCTCGGAACAAGCCACACGCACTGGCGAGTACGCCAGCAACCCCGAAAGAAAAAACACCCTTTCCTTTTTCAAAAAGAAACTCACCCCCGCCAAATCACCCAGTAGGTCATTTTGCTAAATGAGAAATGCAAGGAATGTTTTTTCTTTCGTGGTTGCCGAGCAGAGCGAGGCGATGGCGGGGCGTTCGTGGAGCGTACGATTTAGGTCAGAGCCACCACGCGCTCCGTGCGTGCCACAT
>JBBTYT010000015.1:0-13585 GCA_038061695.1 Patescibacteria group bacterium | reverse complement strand
TCCAGAGATAGCGGTAACTCCAGTTAAATATGCTGTGCAACTTCCGCTATATGTTAAACAGACTTGGACTGGCAGTAATCTATAAGTTGTTGTGCCATCTCCAATCTGACCATAAATGTTACGCCCCCAAGACCAAACAGTGCCATCGCTTTTGAGAGCGAGAGAATGTGAGTTTTTAGTAGAGATAGCGGTAACTCCTGTTAAACCTAAAACTTGAACAGGCGTATATCTAGTTGTAGTGGTGCCATCTCCTAGCTTACCCTGATAATTATGCCCCCAAGACCAAACAGTGCCGTCGCTCTTGAGAGCAAGAGAAAAATAAGCTCCTCCAGAGATAGCGGTAACTCCTGTTAAACCTGAAACTTGGACAGGCTTTCTCTTGTCAATAGTTGTGCCATCTCCAAGCTCTCCATTAGCATTACTTCCCCAAGCCCAGACGGTGCCATCGCTTTTGAGAGCGAGGGAATGTGATGCTCCGCCAGAGATAGCGGTAGTAGTAGCAAGATCAGATGAAGATAAAGTAACTTGATCATCTAATATTTGAGTATTTTTTAAACCTAGAGAGCCTGCACTTATAGCATCATTATTAAAATCAGCAGTTAAGGTTTTAATAGATGAATCTGTTGTTGTGGCTAGTGATAAAGAACCATTAGTTGAAGAGACTGATGTATTCGCATCTTTAGTGGAATATTTTGTCCAATTGGTTCTATTAGTAGGATCAACAGGAAGAGGTGAACCTCCATCAGATCCGCCTAACCAGCTTGTCTGCTGGAATGTATATGTCGCTCCAAGAGCTTGCTGACCTATAGGTATAAAAATATTTAAAAGCAATGAAATTATAACAATTGTGGCAACAGAGGCGGCAAATGTACCGGAAAATATTTTTCTTGCTTTCTTGTGAGTATTGGAAAAATTTGAAAAACCTACTTCTTCTCGTATCTTCTCAACATCAAGCTCAAACTTTTCTATAGGAGCAACTAATATCTTATAGCCATTTTCCGGACTTTTGAAAATTAAAACAAAGAATTTAATGATAAATTCCAAAACACCATAAAATATATATCTTATACCTATAGTTAAATATGAAAATAAATTTATAAAATAATGTTTACTTAAGTCACTTCCTTTTTTTCTCTTTGAGATATCATAAATATCTATTTCAATAGAGCCTATTTTTCTTTGTAAAAAAGCATATGCCCTTTTTATCATATATTTAATTTATTATAACTATGATTTTTAACTTTTAATATCATATAAATTTTATTTGCTATTTCCTGTGGCGTAACTTTTGATCTTATCATATAATCTTCCGCTCCAAGCTCTTTTGCTTTTTTAATATCTTCCACATCATTTAAATTCGTAACCATAACTACTGGTATATATTTATTAATATTTTTTATCTCCTGTAATATAATAAAACCATCTTTCTTTGTTAAAATAACATCTAAAATAACTACTGTTATCTGATCTTGATAAATGGAAAAAAGAGTTTTTGCCATTTCACCATCTTGAGCTATAATAATGCCGAAACCAAGACTTTTTAGAGAGGCGCTTAAAGAGTTTAAAAACTCTGTATCTGAGTGTATTAATAGCACAGTATTTCTACTACCCAATTTTTCTTCTTTTAATGTAGACATTATGTAAAACTCATATTATCTCCTCATCTACGATGTTTTAGCTAAATCATATAAAATTCTATAACTTAAATTAAGTATAACTAATCAAATATCAACAGTCAAATAGAAACTATTTATATAAATGGTTTTTATTTTATATTAGTATATTAAGAAGTTTTTTATTTATAAATTAAATTAAATTTCCATTTGATGGCATAGAATTTTTATCTTCTCTTTTTGGTCTCATCGTTGGAAAAAGTATAACCTCTCTCAGATGATGCGAATTTGTAAGTAAAGCTGTTAAACGTTCTATACCAATACCTATACCTGCTGCCGGAGGCATACCGTATTCCAAAGCTTCTATAAAATCCATATCCATTTTCTGTGTTTCCTCATCGCCTTTTTCAGCATTTTTTTCTTGCTCTTTAAATCTTTCAAACTGATCTTGAGGGTCATTTAATTCAGAAAATGCATTTGTAACTTCAAATCCGGCAACGACAAGCTGACATCTTTCAACTTTCATCGAATTACTTTCCATTTTTTTTGCCAAAGGAGAAAGCTCAATAGGATGATTTATTATAAATATAGGTTGTCTTATTTTCGGCCTCACTAAATCTTTATATATTTCATCCGCTATCTTTCCTTTATTTGAACCATTCTTAACATCAACACCAAGCTCTTTTGCTTTTTTAAAAAGCTCATCTTCTGATAAAGAGTCATAATCAATACCTGTATAATCTTTTAAAAGTTTATTAAACTCAACTCTTGGATAAGGCGATTTAAAATTTAATTTTTCTTTTTTACCATCCTCCTTACCGTATTCTATCTCTAAAGAACCATCATTTATATTCTTAATAATAAATTCCAGCATCTTTTCTGTCATATCCATAATGTAATTATAATCTTGATATGCCACGTAACATTCAAGCATTGTGAAGTCAGGATTATGAGTCGCATCCATACCCTCATTTCTAAAACATCTGCCTATTTCATAAACTCTTTCAAACCCACCAACAAGCAAACGCTTTAAATAAAGTTCAGGCGCCACTCTTAAATATAAATCAAGCTTCAAAGCATTTAAGCGAGTTTCAAAAGGTTTTGCTAAAGCTCCGCCAGCGAGAGTTTGAAGTATCGGAGTTTCAACTTCCAAAAACCCTTCTTTATCTAAAAATTCTCTTATTGATTTTATTATCTTTGATCTTTTGATGAATTTATTCTTAACATCCTCATCCATCAAAATATCAAGATATCTTTTTCTGTACCTCTCATCAACATCAACAAGTCCATGCCATTTTTCCGGCAAAGGCAAGAGAGATTTCCCAAGAATTTTATAGGTTGCAATTTCTAAACTTCTCTCGCCTCTTTTAGTTATAAATAGAACTCCTTTTGCATCCACAAAATCACCAACCTCAATATTATCTATAAAAAATGAATAATCCTCATCGCCGATTTTATCTTTCTTCAAAAACAGTTGCAGTTTTTCCGTACCATCACTCAAAACACAAAATGTTAAAGATCCGTGTTCACGCTTTGCCATAACTCTACCGGCTATTGAAACCTCTTTTTTGAGCCTTACAAGCTCATCAAAACTTTGTTGAACAAAAACCAAAGAAGAATCTCTGTTTGAAGAAGCCGGATACGGATTTATCCCCTTTGACCTTATATTCTTTAATTTATCAAGCTTATCCTGCTTTATCTTATCTAAACCTGTCAGCATAAAAATTATTTTACTAGATTAAATACCATACATCACCTTAGATTATAATAGAGTATAGCAATTTTTTAAATCAAAATAAAGGGTATTCATTTTATGAGATACTTTTAGGATCTACATATATTTCAGATCCATATTTATAATTTTCTTTTATGATATCTTCCGCTATTCTATTTTCTAGTTTCTCCTGAATTGTTCTTTTCATCTCTCTTGCTCCAAAGGTTGGAGAATATCCTATTTCAGAAATTTTATCCAAAAGATCATCTGTGATTTTAAGTTTCATTCCTTTTTCTTCCAATCTTTCAGCAAGACTCTTTAATAATAAAAATGCCACATCTTTTATATTATTTTTTGATAATGGAGAGAAAGCAACTATAGCATCAAAACGATTTAAAAATTCAGGTTTAAAAATTCTCTCTTTCAATAAATGATCAATCAATATTGTATCTAATACCTCTTGGTTTTGACCGGATAAGATATATTCTCTTATAAACTCCGCTCCGGCATTTGATGTTGCTATGATTATAGTATTTCTAAAAGAAATTTTCTTCTGATTAGCATCGGTTAAACGACCCTCATCCAATATCTGAAGCATTAAATTTGCTATATCAGGGTGTGATTTTTCAAACTCATCTAAAAGTATCAAAGAAAAAGGATTTTCCCTAACCTTATTTGCAAATTGAGCTTCAGCTCCGGTATCAGTACTTCCTATAAGTCTCTGAATTGACCCCTTGTCTTGATACTCAGACATATCAAGACGTATCATTCTTTCCTCTGATCCAAAATATGTGTCCGCTAAAGCTTTGGCTGTTTCTGTTTTACCTACTCCAGTAGGACCTAAAAATAAAAATGTTCCTATTGGTTTTCTTCTTTCAGATATCCCGGCTCTTACTCTTCTCATCGCCTCAGACAAAACTCTTATAGCTTGATCTTGTCCTATCACTCTCTTATGCAAAAGATCTTCCATATTTAAAAGTTTTGCCTTCTCATCTCCCTCTATCCTTCCTAATGGTATACCAGTTTTTTGCGACACAACTTCTGTCACATGATCCTGTGTAACAATATTTCCGTAAACTTTTCTAAGCCTTACAAATGAAACAACCTCAGAAAGCAGAGATATCGCCTTTTCCGGAAATGGAATATTTTGGATATAAGATCCCGAATCTACAACTACAGCTAAAATTGCATGATAAGAGATAAATACTTTGTTATATCTTTCAATCTCTGGGATTAAATCTTCCAATTTTGAAATTGTCTGTTGTTCGTCAGGCTCTAAAACCTCTACCTTTTCAAGTAAAATAGAAACCGATGGAACTGCCTCTATATTTGAATGATAATGAGAATGATCTGTTACAGCTATTAACTGAAATCTATCTGACTTTAAGTATGGTGTTATGACTCCTGAAATATCTAAAGATGCTACATTTTCTTTATTTTGTTTACCTATATAATCATGAATATTTATAATAATTAAAATAATATTTCCGGCACTTAAGCATTCTGAAAGAATTTTATCAATTAAAGCGACTGTTTCAGAAGAATTTTTTGTTCTTGATATAACAAAATTCATATCAAGCATCATCAATTTTTTACGCTTTAAAGCAGTAGAAGAAATTCCTCTTTTAATTCTTTGAGAGAAACCTAATATTATATTTTCTCTTCCAACTCCTTGCTCACCTACCAATATCACATTTTTCTTTCCTGAAGATGAAAGCACCTCTTCTATCTTATTTATCTCATTATCTCTTCCTAAGGCATGAATATGGGCGCCGGGTTTATCTGAGGCCATTACCTCGTGGGCATATTTTAACAGTATTGGCGTATAACCAAACATCCAATTATCAGCGATACCAAGAACTCCGCCAAGATTATCTAATATAGATTTTTTGATAAAATATTCTTTATTATAATTTTCCTCCCATATAGAGACATTTATAACATCTTCTTTTTTTGCTCCATAATCAAAAAATAGATTTTCAAGAACCTTATCATAAATTACAACTGCGGAAAAAAGAGAGCCAAAAATAATTTTTTCCTTACCTCCTTTAATGGAAATCTCGATAGCATCAAGTAAAATCTCTTCTAATTCATTAACATCCTCATCTCTCATTACGATTCTCTTCTGACTCTCAACTACAACCTCTAGACTTTTCTTAAATTGCTCTTCATTTATTAAAAGTCTATCAAAAATAAATTTTGATCTTTTATTATCCAGTAAAAATAAAAATATTGAATTATAAGTAAGTTTTATTTTTTTTCTTCTAGTGAATAATATAGCCTTATGTATGGCTAAAGCGGAATCATAATCAAGATAATCCGCTAAATTTATATTTTCTTCATTTTTTAAAGCATCGGAAAGATCATATAGGCTTTTTTTACCTGATAGAGTCATTAAGCAAGTTTTATAAAATATAGAAAGAATAAATGTTAATGTTGTTGTAAAAAGAGATAGGAAAAACAAGCCTATTATTTCTGATCTTAATAAGACTAGAGGAAATATATGCAACTTAGGAAATAATATCGCAATGAGAAAAATAATAGAAAAAATGAGGGATAGGAAAAAAGAAACTTTTACCGCAAAGTTTGGAAACAAAATAGTATAATATGTTTTTGTTTGTTTTAGATTAAAATACATAAAAAAGCTATTTTAATAAAAATAAAATTCCAAGATATAAAAAATAAATTGTTATGAACGGTAGAATAAACCAAAAAATAAACAAAATAATACCGAAAAGAAAAATAAAAAATTCAAAAAATAAGCCTATTAATATAAAAAATGTCCGTAATATCATTCCTATTCCACGGGACATTATATTACCAAAAAAAGTAAATAAAATTTCTTTTGGATTAAATCCGTTCGGATACTGAACTTGATATTTATGCCAAGGCCAAAAAAAAGTTCTTAACAGAAGAGGAACAGAAAATATATTTAAACCAAATTTTAAAAATAAAAACCAAGATTTAATAAAATCAATATTTGAATCAATAAATTTCCATTTTAAAAATAAATAAATCATAAGTATATTTTAACAAAAATAAAACTTAAAGACAAAGTTAATTTACAAAAAACTACATATCTTTTAATCTTAAAGACCTTCTTTTAAAGATTTTATAAATTTCAACAACAAAAATTATCAATGATGATGACACTATAATTAGAATCAATTCTCGTAGATTTAGATTTTCAAAAGAAAATATATTTTGAAAGAAAGGAATATAAATAACCATAAGTTGAATACCAACTGAAAATATAAGAGCAAATATCATAAATTTATTTGAGAAAAATCCTATTTTAAATATTGATAGAGTTAATGACCTCATATTGAGAACATTAAAAAGTTGAGAAAATGCCATAAATGAAAATGCTATCGTTCTTGCTTTATCAATACCATGGGGCATAAAGTATGAAAATAAAATTATTGTTCCAACAATCATCAATAAAGATGTAAAGAATAAAAGTGGCAAAACATCTCTTGAAAGCACTTTTTCGTTCTTTGGTTTTGGTTTTTTATTTAATATATCAATCTGATTTGGTTCAACGGCCAATGCCACAACTACAAGTCCTTCAGTTACTAAATTTAGCCATAAGAGCTGAATTGGCAAAAGAGGCAAAGAAAGTCCTGAAACTAAAGCTGTAACTATCGTTGCTCCTTCTGCTATATTTGTGCTTACAAGATAAAAGCTTGTCTTTTTTACATTACTAAAGACCGTTCTGCCTTCTAAGATAGCATCAACTATAGAGGCAAAGTTATCGTCTATAAGTATTATCTCTGACGCTTCTTTAGCTACATCAGTTCCTGTAATACCCATAGCAATACCTATGTCCGCCTGTTTCAAAGCTGGCGCATCATTAATTCCGTCTCCAGTTACAGCAACTATATGACCATCATCTTGCAAAGCCCTTACTACTCTTAATTTTGTTTCTGGTGTTACTCTTGCAAAAATTATTGCTTTCTCTATAACCTTCTTAAATTCTTCTTCAGAAATATCTCTAAGATCAGACTCCGTAACAACCCTACCCTCTTCATGAGCTTCATTTGGAATAAGATTTATCTTTTTAGCCACAGCAACTGCGGTATCTTTATGATCTCCAGTTAACATTAAAATTCTTATCCCCGCAGATTTGCATCTTGCTATAGCTTCTTTCACATTTTGCCTTGGAGGATCTATCATTCCAAAAAAACCTATAAATACCAAATTTGATATATCATTTTTCAAAATATTAACCTTCTCTTTTGATGCATCTTTAAAAGCAAACCCTACAACTTTTAAAGCATCTCCAGCCATATCTAAAGCATATTTTAAAATCTCCTCTTTTTTTTCTTTTGTAAGATTTTTTACTTCACCATCCTCATAAAAACAAGTTGATTTTTCCAATATAACCTCAAAAGCTCCAGAAACAAATATTTTTTTATTAGGATGACCTTCACTTCCTAAATTTATCAAATTTGCCTTATATTTATCTTGTGTGTCAAAAGCTATCTTATCTAATATATTTACATTTTTGAGAATATCAGATTTTAAAATAACTCCCTTCTTAGCAAGAATCTCCATAGCAATTTCAACTGGCTCTCCTATTGTTTTCAAATCATCTCCATCTACTAAAACAGAAGCGTCGGAAGAATATAGACTTGATTTTAGAATATAGATAAGATCTGGAAAATATTTAGGCAATATGGGAGCTTCTTCCAAGAAAAATTCACCTCTTATATTCATACCAACACCTGATACATTTATTAACTTTGAACCTATAAATATTCTTTCAACAGTTAAAATATTCTCCGTCAAAGTTCCTGTCTTATCAGTACAAATTACATTAGCTACTCCTAAAGTCTCAACTGATGGTAAATTTTTTATAATAACATTTTTTTTTGCCATTCTTGAAGCTCCGACAGCTAAAACTATAGTAAGCACTGCTGGTAGTCCTTCAGGAACTAAAGCTACTAAAGAAGCGACTGAAAATAAAAAAATATCAAAAAATTCCAGTCCTTTAAAATAAAAACCGATAATAAATGTTACAAGAGCACCAAAAATAGCCCAACCACCCATATGGATTACCAACTCGTCTATTTTTTTTTCAAAATGACCTTTTCCAGATTTTATCTCTTTTATCTCTTCAGCAATACCTCCAAGTCTTGTTTTTATTCCGACAGATACAACAACTCCACGAACATAACCTGAAACAATATTAGTACCCATAAAAATATAATTTTTTGGATATTCACCAATAATAATATCTATAACAGGCAGACTGTCTTTCTCTACTGGAGTAGACTCTCCAGTCAAAGATGATTCATTTGCGAGTACATTTCTTGATTCAAGAACTCTCATGTCAGCTGGAACTCTGTCTCCAGCTTCTAAAATAACAATGTCTCCCAATGTAAGGTTCTCAGCTAGAATTTTAATTTCCACTCCATCTCTTACTACTCGTGCGCTAATTGTTACCATTTTTTTTAACGCCTCCAGTATCTTCTCTGTGCGCCCTCTTTGAAAAAAACCTATAATTGCATTTATAAAAAGTATCACTAAAATTATATAAGCATCTACATAATGTTCAAATTTCCATGAAATAAAAGCGGCTATAAAAAGAATGTAGATGAGAGAGCTTTTAAATTGAATTAAAAATAAAAAAAACCAGCCGATATTTTTCTTCTCCGGCAGTTTATTTTGTCCAATCTCCTTTATTCTTTTTTGAGCCTCTTCTTTTGATAATCCTATTGAAGGAACCTCCAATTTCAAAAGAGTGTCGCGAACGGATAACTGTGAAAAATTAATATCTTCAAGATTCATTACTAAATTATTACTTTAGATCTTCAGCTTATTAATAATTTTTTCATTAGGAAATTCCAATACATCTCTTACAAACCTATCAAACATATCCATTCTATACTTAAATTCAGCCGTATTCATAGTCGCATAAGAGATTTCTTTTCCTACCTCTGCTTCTATATTTATCAAAATTTTTTTTAACTGAATATCATTTATCTTATCAGCGACAATAAAAATGTCTGTTCTAAATTTATCTGTATTTAAAAAAACACCTCCCAAAACTACGAGCTTTACGACGCCTATTTTTTTTACATTATTTAGAAGCTTATCATGTGAAGCGGCTGAAAATTTTAAAAGAATATTTCGTAATTCTTTCTGAAATCTGCATTTTTGATCTATTAAATAAAACCTTGCTGACTTAACTCTCTTTAATTTCAAAAAACCATCATCTATCAGCTCCTGCAATTCATTTTTAATAGCCGATGATTTTAAATTTAATCTACTGGCTACATCTTTTATTTCAAATGTTGTATGCGCATTATAGAGAAAGAATTTTATCAGCCTTGCTTTTTTCTCAGAATTAAAAAATTGTTCAAATGTAACCATAAAGGATTAATGTGAGCTTATTAAGTAAATACTACTATATTATAAGCAAAAAAAAATAAAAATGCAAAAATAAGTCTCGGTAGCCGTATAACAGCTCCGAGACCAACTGCGAGCCTTCATTGCGAAAGCTCTTGCTCCAAAATCTGATAGACTGTCGAAACACTGATTTCCCTCATACACTGTAAAGTGTTCGGGTTCATACATTTCTCTGGTCGCCCAGCAAAACAAGGAAAGCAAGATAAAGTGGATTGGACTCAAAATTAATGATTTGATTATACGCTTGCGCTCTCAGAATCATCAAACTTTCCCAAGTCGTCGGATACGCCTTGTCGACGCTCGGGATGTTTTTCTCCACGAGCTCAACAGACTGCTCGTTAGTCAGCCATTGAATGCGAGCATTCGGACTACGTTGCTTGATTTCTTTGGTAATCACACTCGTTCGCAAGGCGCTCCCTAGTCCGCCAGCCTCAATAATCAGAATATTTTCCTGAATCTGGGCGTAGAAATGGCAGTTTTCACAACCCTCTACCAGTCCAAGCTTTTGCTTACTACAAGGCTTATAACCATGCCACTCTCTGCAGTCGACTTGAAAGACTTTCATTTTGCTTCTCCTTAATGTGAAAGAACTTGCTAAAGCTTATACATTAAACCTTGACAAAATACTGTAACACGAGTTTACTGATAAGACAAGACTTTTAACATTACGATTTATGAAGATTACTTTTCCACTGCCAGAAAATAATCGATTCCATCAATATTGCTCAAAATGCCATTCGGAAAGTATCAACCGTACTTTTGAGGGAGAAAAAACTTTCTATCTGTGCAATAGTTGTGGCGATAAATCTCCTCGTCTTATAGTCATTGACCCGAAGATAGTCTGGTGGATAGATGAATCAACGAAAGAATACTGGCATGAAAGCGTCGGGGTTTTTGTTTTCAATGAGAAAAACAAGGCTCTGTTTTTTGAACGAATAATTTATCCATTCGCATTCACTATCCCAGCAGGACATTTGGATATCGAAGAGAGCGCAGAAACAGCCGCAAAACGAGAATTACAGGAAGAAGCGGGCATTGAAGTTCATAGTGTAAAACTCTTTTCAGAAGAAGATGTTATCGGCGATGAGTGCCGTCGTGGTGCTGATAATCACAAATGGCATCTCTATACTGCTAAAGTAAAAAATATTGATGAAATAAAAATAAATGATGAGGGAGTTAAGCCAGTCTGGCTCACTTTGGAAGAAGCACTAGAAAAAGAGCTCGTCTATCCTGTTAAATACTTCATTGAGAAATACGAAGATAAACTTTTAACATAAGCGGTTTGAATGTCCATCACGAGTAATAAAAATAGAGGCTTATACAAGCCTCTATTTTTATTACTGATTGCGAAGTTTTTATTTTTTCCTCTTTTTATGTTAAAATTATCTTTATGAATGAATTAAATATAAAAGTACAAGAATTAATACTCTCAAACGAAAAAAAATCTTCAGGCTGTGAAACATTTGTCTATGAGCCATCTAATATAGAAGAAAATGGACTTGGAAATTTATATATAATAGGTTGGATAAAAAGCCGAGAAAATGATTTAGAATTCTTGCCTAACTTAGTAGCATCAATTGCAAAAAGAGAGTTTTATAAACTTCCAGACACACAAAATGAAAACAGATTTGAAAGTTGTCTTAAAAAGGTTAATATAGCTTTGGCTGAAATAGATAATGAGCATAAAAACATTGCGCGCAACATTTCTTTTTGTATTATAAATTCAATAAAAAATGAAATAAAATTCTCTCTAATAGGTGAACACTTCATTTATCTCTTAAGAAAAGACTCCATTATAAACATCAGCGATTCAAACGAGAAAAATAAAAAATTCTCTAGAGTTGTTACTGGTAATCTTGAGGCTCAAGATAAATATATATTCGCAACATCAAAATTTGCTGATATATTATCTCAAAAAAGCATCAAAAAGATTCTTGGTGATGCTATTGAAAAACAGGCGGAGATTATAAAAAAAATATATGATTCTGAATCAAGTGAAATTCCATTACCACCACAAGCAGCTTTACTTTTTGAGATATCATCAGGAAAAAATCAAAAATCAGAAAAAAATGTTTTTGGCAGAAAAAAAAATATTAACACTGTCGCAGGGCAACTCTTAAGATATGAAGAAGAGGAGTACAATACTACAAAGAAAAAAGATAAAAAAATAATTTCCCAGTATTTATCATTAATTATGAGATTCGTAAAAAAGAAAAAAGTATTTATTGGTATATCTCTAGCTCTTATTATAATAATAACTCTTGTATCTTTCTACGTAAATATTAGAAAAGCTCAAAATTTAATAATTGATGCAGATAAAAAAATAGAAATGGCGGATAAAATACTATTTGAAAATAAAGATCAAGCTTTTAATATTTTAAATGAAGCCTCTAATATCTCTTTAAAAATATCTTCGTATCCATTCTTTACAAAAAAAGCAATGATTCTTAAAGAAAGAATAAATAAAAAAATGGATGAAATAAATGGTATTTTCAACATATCATCTCTTCAGGGTTTTGGTAAAATATCAGGCAGATCATTTGATTTTAATCCAAAATTTATCCTTGAAAGTAATAATGATGTATATGTATTCTCGGATTTTTTAGATGCTGTTTACAAGATAAAATCAGGTGATTCTTCTGGATCATTCTTGTTTTTGAATGAAGAAAATTTTGAAGTGGAAAAAGTACTTAAAAAAGATGACAAATTTTTCTTCTTAAATTACATTAGAGAAGAAGCTCGATTCTTTGATCCTAATGATAATAAAATATATAAAGTAGAAGCGGAAAAGGAATTGAGAAATTTATTAAAAGAGAAACCAAGCCGATATAATCAAGAATTTGAAAAAATAAATTACTCTCTTGATACAAATCAGATCATAAAAACTCAGAAAGAGAAAAGTGATAAATATATTAATTTTCTTTCTTTGATAAAAATCCGTGATTTTACAATATCAAGCAACGGACAATACGTATATGTATTATCAGAAAGAGAGGTCTTCAGAACTGAAAATAAATAACCTTAAAAAAACAAAATAGACTTGGAGATCTGGACTCCAAGTCTATTTTGTTTTAATTAATTTAGAGAAGAATAATAACTTCTTTTTTACTTACTTCAAGTATGCCTTTTTCTATATTAAACTTTTCAATCTTCTCATCATTAAGTTTAATTCTCACCTCTCCTTTTTTGAGAGTGGTAATAAGCGGAATGTGATTTGGCAGAATTGTCATCTCACCTTCAGAGCCAGGACAATTTACTGAATTAACCATTCCTGAAAATATTGTTTCATTTATTTTTGCTATTGTTAGAAAAAACATAATATTTCTTTGGAATTTAAATTTATTTAGAACCTTTAATCACATCATCTATAGAACCTTTCATATAAAAATTCTGCTCATTTATACCATCATGCTTTCCTTCTATAATTTCCTTAAATCCCCTAATAGTATCTTCTAATTTTACATACTGACCAGTAATTCCAGTAAAGACCTCTCCAACAAAAAATGGCTGAGATAGGAATTTCTGTATCTTTCTAGCTCTTTGGACAGTAAGCTTATCTTCATCCGAAAGCTCCTCAATTCCTAAAATTGCAATTATATCCTGCAAGTCCTTATATCTTTGTAAAACCTTCTTGGTTTCCATCGCTACACTATAATGCTCCTCACTTATTATTTTAGGATCTAAAGCCGTTGAAGATGAATCCAGAGGATCAATAGCTGGGTATATACCTAGTGATGCCAAAGAACGAGAAAGCACAACTGTAGAATCTAAATGGGCGTATGTTGTCGCAGGAGCAGGATCAGTAAAGTCATCCGCTGGAACATACACTGCTTGCACAGATGTA
>JBBTYT010000014.1:6378-56994 GCA_038061695.1 Patescibacteria group bacterium | reverse complement strand
ATTATTGATATGTATATATTTTACACTATATAGTTAGAACCCGCCAGCCGTGGGGGGGGGTGGTCAATAGCTTTTTCCAGGATATTTAAATTTGCTCCAATTTTGGCTTAGGTGTATAATATTAAGGTTATGATAAAAGAAGGTCTAACATTTGATGATGTTCTTCTGTCGCCGAGAAAATCTCGGGTTTTTTCTAGAAAAGATATTATTACAAAGAGTAAATTATCTCGTAACATTTCTTTGGACATACCTTTAATTTCTGCTAATATGGATACCGTTACCGAGTCTAAGATGGCTCGAGCTATGGCTGAGGCCGGAGGAATAGGAATTATTCACCGGTTTTTATCTATTGAAAGACAAACAGAAGAGGTGCGTAAGGTTAAAATGGCGGAGTCAGTTGTGATAGAAGACCCGCTAACGGCAGAGCCTACCGAAACAATTTTTAAAGTAAGGGAGAGAATTAAAAAAGAAGGCGTTTCCAGTGTTCTTGCTGTTAAGAAGAAAGATGGAAAAAATTTGCTAGTTGGTATTTTAACATCTCGTGATCTTTTATTTGAGGATGATAATAAATATGTTGCTTCAAGTGATGCGGCTTCTGATAAAAAACGTTTGGATAATGAATCGGAAGACGGGCTTTTTAGATCTCTGGAAGGGGCTTCAGGCAGGGTGTCGTTTAGGGGTGATGCATCTATGATTTTGACTGATTTAATTTCCGGACTCCGATCATCAATGAGTTATCTTGGAGCAAAAGATTTAAAAACAAGTGAAATAATTTAAAGTAAATAAAAAACGCATCAATACCCATTTTTTTGGTTTGTTTTAAATATATAATTGATGTAATATTAGAATTATATGGGAAAATTTATCAGAAAAAAAGAGGATTTTATATGCGAAAACTGCGGAGAAGATGTCAAAGGGACAGGTTATACCAATCATTGTCCAAAATGCCTTTTCAGTAGACATGTTGATATTAATCCTGGTGATAGAATGGAAAAATGCCAAGGTATGATGGAGCCTGTTGACGCTGAAACTAATAAAGATTTGAATTATGTAGTTTTGAGATGTTTGAAATGCGGTCATATAAAAAGAAATAAATTATCAAAGAATGATAGCTTTGAGACATTTTTGGATCTGTCAAAAAAACAGGTAGAAAAATTTAAATTATTATGAGCGATTTTCCTTCAGAAGAGATAAAATTAAAACTTGATATAGTAGATGTTGTATCAGGATATATTAAGCTTCAAAAAGCTGGAAGTTCATTTAGGGCTATATGTCCTTTCCATAATGAACATTCACCATCGTTTTTTGTATCTTCCAGCAAACAAATATTTAACTGTTTTGGATGCGGAAAGGGCGGAGATATTTTTAAATTTGTTATGGAAATGGAGGGGATTGAATTCGTTGATGCTTTAAGAATATTAGCGAAACAAGCTGGAGTTGAATTAAAAAAAGTTAATAAGGAGGAACAGAGTGAAAAGTCAATTTTACAGGATATATCTGTTGATGCGGCAAGATATTTTTATAAAAATCTTCATTCAGTGGAAGGTGAATCAGCTTTAAAATATTTAGAAGAAAGAGGGATTTTAAAAGAAACTATGGATGAGTTTAAACTTGGGTATGCTTTGCCAAGTTGGGATTCTTTATATAACTTTCTAGCCTTAAAGGGTTATAAAAATGAGATGATAGAGAAGGCGGGTCTTATTTTTTCAAGTTTAAAATCAGGAAAGAAAAAATATTTTGACAGATTCAGGGATAGGATAATGTTTCCAATATCGGACTCCAACGGGTATATAGTTGGATTTACAGGAAGATATTTAATTCCAAAAGAAAATGAAGGAAAGTATGTCAATTCTCCGCAAACACCGATATTTGATAAGGGTAAGATATTGTATGCTCTTGATAAGACGAAAGTTGAAATAAAAAAAGAAGGAAGTGTTGTTTTGGTGGAAGGTCAGATGGATGTAATTTCTTCTTGGCAGGATGGAGTCAAGAATGTTGTTGCCTCATCGGGAACAGCGTTGACACAATATCAATCAAAGCTCTTAAAGAGATATTCTCCTAATTTGAAAATGGCTTTTGATATGGATTCTGCTGGAGATATTGCAACGAAAAGGGGAATAGATGTTGCGTCGCAGGAAGGTTTAAATATTTCTGTCGTCAGAATACCTGATGGTAAGGATCCCGCAGATTTTATCTTAGCTCACAAAGGAGAATTTAAGAATATTCTTGAAAGCTCAATTCCAATAATGAATTATTATTTTGAGGCCGCGCTTTTAAAATATAACAAAGATGAATTAAATGGAAAAAAGAAGATATCAGAGGAAATTTTACCTAATATTAAAAAGATTAAAAATGAGGTAGAGAAATATTATTGGTTGGATAAGCTTTCACAGACTTTAAATATTGATCTTAAATATTTGGAAGAGGAGATGAAAAATATTAAATTAGAACAGCCTCGCACTTATAGTGATAAGCAAGATACAAAAAATATACCTGAATTAACAATAAAGAAAGACGATAAGATATTTACTTCATTAATCTCTTTTTTAATTAAGGATCCAAGTAAATATTCTTTGCTTGAAAACTCTAAAATTATTGAGATTATCCAAGAAGACAAAGAACAAATTAAAAGCATAGTAAGTGAAAATATCCTTTTATTATTTGATTTTTTCTTAAAATGTGTTAAGATAGGCAAAGTTTCGGAAATAATGAGTGAGGCAAGCGAAATGGAGAAAACTCTTTTAAATCCTATAATGTTGCAATCTGAGATGTTGGATGATTCTATAAAAATTGAGCTTGAGATAAATTTCTGTATAAATCAAATTAAAAAAGATATTCTTGACATAAAAAGATCAGATCTTCATCTTAAGATTAGAGAGGCGGAAGGTAAAGGAGATGATGAATCCGTGGATAAGCATTTAAAAGAACAGAGTAAAATATAATTTCTTAAGAAAAATATGCCAAAGAAAAAAACAACTAAGAAAAATGTTACAGCTAAGTTAATTAAAGAAAAAAAGATAGCTGTAAAAAATAAAGAAAAAAAAGAAAAGAAAACAACGTCTCAAAAAAAACTTTTGAAGAAAGTGGTGGTTAAAAAGTATAAAACCAAAAAAAGAAAAACAGCTGTAAAAAAAATAAAAAGGACAAAAGCCGAAAAAATTGATTTGGAGGCAAAATTTCAAATATCCGTTGAGGAGCTTGTAAGCAGGGGTAAGCAGAGGGGTTTTATTACCCATGCTGAGGTTTTGCATATGATGCCGAATATTGAAGAAGATATAACTGCGCTTGAGAATCTTTATGATAAATTAAGCAATGCATCTGTTGAGCTTGTTGAATCAAGGGATCTTCTTGAGATGCCAGAGGAAACAGCGAAGAAGAGAGGTCCTAAAAAAATATTTGATGAGCTGAATCTTACCCAAGATTCCGTTCAAATGTATTTAAGAGAGATAGGTAAAATCTCACTTTTAAAAGAGGACCAAGAAAAAGACTTGGCAAAAAGGATAGAGATGGGCGATGAAGATGCAAGACAAAAATTAACTCAAGCCAACCTAAGGCTTGTCGTGAGTATTGCAAAAAGATATATAGGAAGAAGCTCTCATTTAACACTTTTAGATTTAATTCAAGAGGGAAATATTGGCTTATTTAAAGCTGTGGAAAAATTTGACTATAAGAGAGGATATAAATTTTCAACTTACGCGACATGGTGGATAAGACAGGCAATAACAAGAGCTCTGGCAGATCAGGCAAAAACAATCAGAATTCCTGTTCATATGGTTGAGACAATTTCTAAATTTAATCAAATTAAAAGAAGGCTTGTTCAAGATTTAGGGAGAGAGCCTCTTGCTGAAGAGTTAGCATCAGAAATGGGTATAGAAATTGAAAAGGTGAGACATATAATCCAGATATCACAGGATACTATATCTTTGGAGACTCCGCTTGGAAATGATTCAGATGAGTCAACTCTAGGTGAGTTCATTGAAGATGATAAGGAGATTTCGCCCTCACAAGCAACAGCAAGAAGCCTTCTAAAGGATCAATTAAAAGATATAATGAGCGATTTGAGTCCAAGAGAACAGAAGATTTTAGGTATGAGATTTGGTCTGGAAGATGGCGTTACTCATACACTGGAAGAGGTTGGTCAGGAGTTTGGGGTAACAAGAGAGAGAATTAGACAAATTGAAGCAAAGTCGCTTGAAAAGATTAGAAACAATGATAAGTTAAAGAAGCTGGAAGAATACTAATTATTTTCTAGCTTTTAGAGAGCTTGCAAAAAAGCAGATATTTTTATATATTAAAGATAAGTATATATTCCGCGGTGGCGCAGTGGTAGCGCAGTCGACTGTTAATCGATTGGTCGTAGGTTCGAATCCTACCCGCGGAGCCAGTTAGTATGAGCATCTACTACGACAATCTTCAGGAAGGATAATGGTTCAGAGTAGGTTACACCATATCTTTTGCTGGTGCTGAATTACTTATGATTAACGGGAATAATGGAGAAAACTCACTAATCTCAAACATGACTAAAGAAGAAAAATTCGTTGTAGACCCATTAGAGAATTATTTTTTGGATAAAAACCGGTCGGGGGCTAAATGGAAAATCAAGCATCGTCTCAAAAATACGGAAGCTCAGCAACTGGGTGGGATTTGCAGGTTGAGCGGAAAAATTATTGAAAAATATTAAATATAAATGAAAATAAGCAAAATACTTTATAGCCCCATATTTCCCGTCTTACTAGCCAGCGTTTTACTTATTATCGGTATTTACTATGAGGATTTTATATCTAAAAACTATAACATCGGTAATTCCACAATTACATCTTCTTTTGAGCCAGATGTATATGATGCCACGGTTATCCATGTAGGTGGTATTGGTTCCGACATATACACTAATCGCGCATATTATATCGGTGACGGTTCGGGAATTGGTCAGGAGGGGTGGCCAGTGTATTTAAATAAGGATGTATATGCAGGGGTTAGTTTTAACACCCCATTTTTTCTCATGACCCTAAGTTGTAAGGACGGGTATTATGCGACCCTCATGCCGAATCAAACATCGGATATAAAAACGTATAAAGATACAGAAGACACCTTTACGGCTGTGATTGAAGAGAAGGTAAAAAATCAAATTTCAATACAATGCGAAAAACCAATACCACACATAAAGAAGATGATAATTGCGGAAGAATGCGAACGTATAGTTAAATCAGGATTGGAACGTTCCGCATCGAGAGTTGATAGCAATAAAACTGTGATCGAAATAGTAAAAAACAATTGTCTTTGGATATCGGACTCTTCTTTTACGACAGATTTTGATGGAGACGGAACAAAAGAGGTTGTACTAGTTACTGTCGGTGCGGGATGTGTAAGCTGTCATGCTCAAGAGATCCATATTATCAAAGATGACAAGGTAATTTTCTATCAGGATGGATCAGACTTTATCATCAAGCAAGAAAAAGACTTTGTCGGATTTACACTGCAACATCCTGTGACTTCTCTCCCGCCTGATCCAGGGGATGAGTATGTTATTGAAAGCTATAAAGCAAAAATAGGAGCGGACGGCATTGATGGTTTCGACAAGATAAGTGAGGAAAGAAAACAATACGATTTCAAATAGATATAGATTAATTTGGTCAGGTACCTTTTTTTAGAGTAATGGGGTCAGGTCGTAATGGGGTCAGGAGCCTTTGTTTAAGATAACACATCGTGGTACGCTGACCCCATTTCATCAACAAAGGCTCCTACCCAATTTTCTTAAGAAAGAGGCGAATTACTAAAGGAGTGCGATTTCTACTAAATCAAAGATTTTGACAAATCGGGAGCTTACCAGCGGAGCTAGCCCATCTTTTAATTTTGTGTTATACTTACTTAGTAAATGCTAAATAGAAATAAATAAACAATAAAAATATGGCATCCATAGAAATAAAAAGTTTGAATTCTCCAGATCAAACGACTTCACCATTTGAGAAAGGAAAAATCGAAACCGTGACCGTTGCTGGCATTACGCTACTGAGAGAAACTCTTCAGCCAGGCTGGAAATGGTCAGAGCATGTTAAGCCAGTCGTCAAAACCGCGAGCTGTCAAAAACGCCACCTAAAGTACATCGTGTCGGGAAGGCAAAAAATAGTAATGGATGATGGCACGGAAGTAGAACTTGTTGCTGGTGATTTTGCGGTTATCGAACCAGGGCACGATGCATGGGTTGTTGGAGACGAGCCCAACGTTTTACTTGAGATGGTTGCTATTGAAAATCACGCCAAATAGGCGAAGTTTAGCTTTATCTGTAATTTTTAAATTAAGTCTTAGATATGAAAACTCTTAAATGCGACCTATGCGAAGTGACGGCCGAAGGCGAAACATTTGATGCATGGATGAAGGCGCTTATGCCTCATTATATGAATGCTCACGCTGACGTGATGAAAACTTCAACTAAAGACAATCAACAGAAGTGGATGGTCGAAAATAAAGCAAGGTTTGAAATTTTACTAAAACATAGGTAAAGCAGTTAGTGTGCAAGCGAGGCTAGATTAGCTATATTTTTAAGGCGGAACTACGCATTGCTAAACTCTCCCTGCCAGTCAAAAATTCAAAATATGCTCTTACATTCAAGTAAAAAACAAAACATCCATTCTTGGGGTGTTTTGTTTTAAGAGAGAAAAGTTTAAAACTAAGCTTTACTTTCTAATTATATCGCGTCAAGTGTGTATCCATCTATTAGTCCCTCTACTTTTTCCAGACATTCATAAAATTTTTCAAAATGTTTTTTATTTAGTTCTCTGTCAAAATTTGCTTTCTTCTTCTTTTTACCTTCAGCTGGTTGATGTTTATATAAAACATAACTGTCATCCCCACTACCAAAAATCATACATGATTCATGTACCAACCCTTCCTCTTTAAGAGTAACGATAGCCTCATGAAGATGATGGTCAATGACTTCTTTGCACCAATTTAACCAAACATCTCTCTTCCCAGGCTTAATTTTGTATAAACGATATTCCATATAAATAAAAGGTGACAAATTGAGAACGTTGTCCATTTTCTTCGCTCCTTTTTACTAAAACTTGCAAGAGGCAAGTACTCAGATCAGTAATGAACTAATCTCAACGCAAGATATCATGAACAAAAAAAATTGTAAAGAATTTTTTCTATTAGTAATGATCCGAACTGAATGTTAAATTTCTACTCTAAAGATGTTTTAATCATTCTTGCAAAATAGCATTTAAAGTGCTATTTTTGGAAAGTATTTTTTTTGATATTTGACAATCAAATAAGGGAGAAAATTTTATGGCTGCTGGTCATTGTGATAATAATGAAAGAAAGGCGGTATTATTTTATTTAGGTCAAGCTACAGATGTGGCTGGTCGCACTATCGATGATATTTTATCTTGGAATGATCTACGCTTGGAGGGATCACATGATTATATTCAATGGCTATTTCCACTTCAAAATAGAAGTGCTTATAATG
Source organism: Patescibacteria group bacterium (assembly GCA_038061695.1). Taxonomy (GTDB): domain Bacteria; phylum Patescibacteriota; class Minisyncoccia; order GWC2-36-17; family M10-OD1-4; genus M10-OD1-4. The sequence continues at coordinate 49,532 of JBBTYT010000014.1, read as the reverse complement.
CTTTCGCTCCAATAATCAGCACAGAAGAAATTGAAACATTCCGAAATAGTAATAACTTGAAGGCAAAACTAAAGGAGTCCTTCGTAAGATTGCTGAACTTTTACGGATTTGAACTTCAAGAAGCAGGAAGTGGTCCTGTTGTGGAATATTCAAATGATTTTAAGAGTAAATCAGAGAATTGGTTGACCCTGTACAATCATAACCATTTGAGAATAACTCGCATATTAAAGAGTTTGTCTATTTTAGGGCTCAAAAAGTATGCCGATGCTTTTATGAAAAGATTAGAAGATGTTTATAGTAAGCATCCACAAATGATTGGCGCAGAAGCGCTAAATTACTGGCGAGAAGCAGTAAGCTAAGCTTTTAGCTTTTTGGAAGCCCGTCCTAAATTAGGACGGGTTTTTTTATTTTTAGTTTAGAATATGATAGAATATACACATGTACAATTAGTCTGTTCGTAACTATCGGATGGTACTCTATTTTTATAGCTACGAAGAGCATATATAAACTTATGAAATTAAAAGAAATTCTAAAATTAACCGGCATTCCAGTTGTTGTCGCGTCATTGTGCTGTCTTACACCTATTATTATTGTCCTGTTTGGACTCGGGTCGGTTGCAATAGCAGGATCGTTGGCAGATTCTTTGTACGGAGATTATAAGTGGGTATTTCGCTTGGTTGGTTTAGTGCTTCTTGGTTTATCAGTGCTTTCTTATATTCGTAGACAGAAAGGAATATGTACTCTTGATGAAGCAAAGAAGCGTAGGAATGAAATTTTCAACATCGTTGTCGTTGCACTCACTGTCGGAGTCGTTGGGTATGTTGTATGGCTTTATGTCATATTAGGATATATAGGAGAGTTTTTAAACATCTGGTCATATTAGCATTAAAATAAACAGAGAAAAAGTTCTAAGTTTGTTGAATAGTTTTTCTGGCACGGAGTAATCTTAGCCTGTCTAGAATCCTACCCACGGAGTCTACAAAACACTTGACGGATTACCCAGCCTTTCGTATGCTTACCATAGATGTCATTACTAATATAGTCAAAAAATTAACAAAATTATAATATTATGCAAAAAATACTAAAGTACAAATTGGCATCAGCACTACTCGTTTTTGGAGTGGCGGCATTTTCGCTTGTCTCATGGACATTCGCTCAAACAGCAAGCTCCACAATCACAGTCTGTGTTAAAAAAGAAGGAAAAATGTATATGGTTGGAGAAGGGTTCAAGCGTGCTAGCTGTAAAGATAACGATCAGTTGATTAGTTGGAATGTTACCGGACCACGGGGGTCACAAGGTTTGCAGGGGGTACCGGGAGTTGCTGGAACTAATGGTATAAACGGTAACGACGGTCAGCCTGGAGCATCAGGAGGACAAGGTCTGCAGGGAGCGCAGGGAATTGCTGGCCAAGCCGGGGCACAAGGAGTTCCGGGTCCCGCAGGTGCTAGTGGTACGCCGGGAGTAGTAGGTGCGCAAGGGCTAGTTGGTCCACAAGGTTTGCAGGGAGTTCCTGGACCAGCCGGTAGCGGTGACGGCGGAAAACTTATCAGCTCTGGTACTCGATTTGGTGCTGATGTTGTAAGGGGCGAAAGTGTAAGCTGGAGCTGGAATGCACCAGCGGGACAATATTTAGCGCTAGCACGCATTGCCTATTCTCTTTCCAGCACGGCGGCAGGTGTTGCGACAATGCGTTGTCAACTTCACCGAGCCGGTGAAGGCTTTCTAGATATTGGGACGGTCGCTGTTTCAGGACAGCCATTCGAAGGTACTGGCATAAGTGGAGAAATTACGCTGACGAGTCGCTTAAGCAATCTTGACCCCGCTGTGCTTTCTGTTACATGTGACGGACAACAAGCCCCTCTCTCAAGCGTCCGTGTTGATCATTTGCGTCTTGAGCTCATACAAGTTTCCTCGCTTGAAGACCTAACCATCGCTCCATAGCCTAATCAGTACTAATAAAGAAAAACGACCTGATAGTTCGGGTCGTTAAGGCTTTTTTTGTTGTGTATTATTATTTACGTCGTCCATAAATTGATATATCTTTCACTACCATTCACTAATTACATATTGTCCAACTAATACTCCGATCATTAAAAACGAGAATGCGATAGAGAAAAATAATCCGCTTCCTACCATCCAGACAGCCCAGTATAAAAACTGAACGCCAAGAATAATACATACTAACCCAAAAAAAGTAAGAAATATCATGAAAATATCCATAGGAATTTCCTCCTAATGCAATATCAGCACGACAATCACATTGTCATAATTATACCACTTTTTAAATATGTTGGCAATTTTTTATTTAAAGTTATTCACTAGTAAGCATCTCTTTTGCTTCTTGATTATTAGGGTCGTATTTTAAGATAAGATTAAGTTCATTGTTTAAGGCTTTAAAATTTGAAAGAGCCTTATAGGCAATCGCTTTTTCGTAATGAAGCTCAACAAAAGAGTCGTTATTTTTTTATTCACTATACTTACCGTTATATCAAGCTCATATTCTAGACGTTCTGGTGGAAAAAATTCTCTTACTAATCCAGTTGCAACTCTTCACCGCCTTCGGTGAGTTTTAGCTTACGTTTTAGTAACTCGTAAATTTTCTCTTTTTTATTTTTTCATAATAATTTATTACTTCATTTTGCCTTTTTACAAGTAAAAATGCAAATACGTAAATTTCTTATTTTTAAATAAAAAATAATACTTTTTAACAAATAAAAACTCCGAAAGCATTTTTTGGAGTTACCTTTTTACTATTAAGTATTTTAAAGCATATAAAGGCCTTTTTCTTTTAGGTAATCAATGCCTAGTTCCTTAAAAAATGTCCCCCTTTTTATGCATTGCATGGCCTCACGGACATGGGGTGTCATATTTTCCGGTAATTCATTCAGGGAAACCCATTTTAAATCATCACATTTATTTGGTTCCATGTTTTTAACTTCGCCTTGCCAATTTTTGGCTTGAAAGAAAAAATCCACACGGTCCCCAGTAGGATCATGTTTTGGCCTATAGCCCACATGCACTAATTCAAGGTTGCTTAAAATCAAATCTACGCCAACTTCTTCTTTCGCTTCTCTAATAATGGCTTCTGTTGGAAGTTCTCCTTCTTCTACGTGTCCTGCTGGCACTTGGTAGTTACCATCTTGATAGCCAGTATTATATCTTCTACCAATTAAAAATTTCCCTTCTTTTTCTAGTAGTATATATACCGCAGGTACAGATTTATTTCTTGTTTTCATGCTCTTAATACTTTATAAAATTATAAACTTAATTGAGTAACAATAGCTGAATGATCACTTAATCTAATCTCTCTTGGTTTATGAAGATAGAAACACTTATCTATTGTAGATAATATATTTTCTGAAACAAAGCAATGATCATATCGATATCCATCACCGGTACGACCTACCCAACTGTATTCTTCTTTATTCGGACTTACTAAGCGAAATGCATCTTTTAATTGGTTATCTGTTAAATTTTTATAAAAATCATACTCCCATTCTTCAAAGAAAGAATAGTGGGGAATGTGATCGGGCTCAAGAATATTAAAGTCTCCCAAAATAATACGAAAGTTAGGAACTGGAGCAAATTTTAAAGCTTGAACGACATTTTTTAAGAAATTCTTTTTTCTCTTTATTTTCTTTGCACTTTTATCTCTTGAAGGAACATACAATCCTATAATCTCTAATGTTCCATTGGGTAAGGATATTTGAGCTGATACTGCTCGAAATGGCAAAGAATTTATGTGATTTGAAAATGTACTTTCTTCTAAGGGATATTTACTAATTAACATTGTTCCATACTCTTTACCTTCTATATTTGGGGAAAGAACATGATAACCATTTTTTTGAAAATAATCCTTAATAAACAAACATCCCTCACTATTTTTTGTTTCAGTAAGAATGAAAAAGTCCTCTGATCTCTTATTGAGCCATTGAACTTGTTTCTTTGCTCTTTTAATGGATGGATTTCCAATGTTCCAACAAAATAATGAAATGTTTTTCATAGTATTTTCTTTCTTCATTATAAAAAAAATTCCCACCAATAACAATGTACTAATGGGGATAAGAATTAAAGTCGTATCTACTTTTGGTTTATCATCGGGCAGACTTCGGTATCAACTTCTCCAATCCTCTTTCCTGACGCGATGACTGCGGCAGGACATCCCTTTCCACACCGGGCGTTTATCTGACATCCTTCACAGGTTGGATTGCCACCAATCTTGTAGCGGCTTCCGAAATTGTAGGCATCGAGTTTGTCGGCGATATCTTCATCCTTGAAAATATTTCCAACAATGAACTCTTCTGCCTTGTGAAGGCTCTGAGGGGTGTTGGCTGCGAAAACCAGGTACGGACAGACCGTGAGTTCCCCATGCGTAAAAACGTACACGATATTGCCAGCTTCACAGGAAGCAAGAGGCAATTTCTTATCGTTGGGAAAACGGATTCTCACCAACTGGATCCTGTCCGAGAACTGAGAAGTTGAGACCTCGATCTGACGCATCACCTCGTTTGGCATTGCGAGCTTGCCAATCGATTTGACCCCCCTTCCCATTGAAGAGAGAGGGTTCATGAGGACATAGGCAGCACCGTTTTCAATAGCAAATTCGCAGAGCTTGGAATACTCGTCGACTTCCGCCAAGTTATTGGGAGTTACGAGCAATCCATGAAGCAGTTTGTGTTTTGCCAGCTCACGGATCGTTGCGATGGTTATTCCGAAGGAATCCTTGTCACCCCGGAATTTGCCGTGGCTTTCTGGATAGAAACCGTCCAGACTGACGTTGCAATGGACTTCTCCAACAGAAGCCAATGTCTCCATTTGCTCTTGCGTGATTAAGGTCGCATTGGTGCATATGCTGACTTTCATATTGTTTCTTCGCAGAAGCAAAGCGATCTCGACGATCTTTTCGTGAGCAAACGGTTCTCCGCCAGTTAGACTGACACTGATCACCCTGCAGGCGATCAGTCGAGGAACGAGTAGGTTTTCGATATCCGAAAAGGACATCGCATCTCCGTATTTTCCTGCGGAGACAAAGCAGTGAGCACAGTGCAAATTGCACCATTCCGTAATCTGCACTAGTGCTTTGCGATTCGGAGTATCAACGGACGTCCTGAAATAGCAAGATGCCGCTTTAGCTTCCGAGATGATTTGCCGCTTCATGGTTCACCTCTCTTTCTGTTGGTGCAGTTCTTGTATCTTATCAACGATACGATCCACCACCTTATTGACGAAAGCGGACTCGTTTTTAAGAACAAGAACGTTGAAGTTTTTTTGAGACAGGAACTCTCCTGCCTCACGATAGAAACGCAGTTCTCTTGCTCTTGTTTCAGTCTTTTCAAATCGACTGAGCTTGATTTTTCTTGCTACTAGTCTTTTTCTGAGAATCGAGGGTTTGGCCACAAGAATGACACTCAGATCGGGAACGAGAATTTGTGAGTGAAGTCCCCAGATGAATTCTAGGGTGCAACCATCCAGTCTTTGAAGAACCAGCGATGATTCAACATATCTGTCAGAGATAACCAATTTGTCTTCTGACAGAGCTGGCAGCACATCTTGTTCGATGTGGAAATACCTATCCGCGGCAGCAATGCATGCAAGGCATTTGCCACGATAGGATTCTTCAGAATTTTTTAGAAAATCTCCAAGGTTGGATTTTGTCGGTTCTTTGGTTAGAAGAACATCAAAATCCAAATCAGATAACTTCTCCGATACGGCTTTGATTACCGTAGTCTTGCCAACACCATTGGGTCCTTCGATGGTAATAAACACTATATTGCTCCTTTCTTTGAGCTTTTTTCAAGGTTCAGAGTTTGATATTATATTAACTTCAAATACACAGTAAGTCAAATAATTCCACTATAAACAATATTGAATTGCATGGTAGGGTAATTTAGATTAGTGTTAGTAATTTATTAACTTAGCTTATCGTAGCTTCCGGAGAAGGTAAAATGATTTTGTAAATTATTTTTTCAAACCTAATCCACAAATCCAAGAAACGAAACCTGAAATGACGCGTTCCGCCTCTACATACTAAAAAATATCAGGACGTATTATTTCAAATGTTATTTAACAAAGCTATTCACCTAAGAGCATATCCTTTGCTTTTTGATTATTAGGGTCGTATTTTAAGATAAGAATAAGTTCATTGTTTAAGGATTCAAAATTTGAAAGAGCTTTATAGGCAATCGCTTTTTCGTAATGAAGCTCAACAAAAGAGTCGTTATTTTTTAAGCCAATATCTGCAAGTTTAAGCGCTTTATTATAATTTTTAATCGCATTTGCTGTTTGTACAGGATATATCTGATACCAAAGCATTCTTGACGGCCAACCTATATTTTCTGATTTTTCAAATGCTTCAAAAGAGTTTTGATATTCTTTCAAGGCATAATAGCTTGCACCAATATTAAACCAAGCATAAGCATCGTTTGGATTTTTTTCGATCGATTCTTTATTTCTTAAAATAGAGTTTTGATGCATTGTATTTTCATACCAATCTTCCCCTATTATTTTTTTTAATATTTTTTCATCATCTTTTTTATAAACAGGCATATATCTTCTATTAAATGCCTTCCATTGTAGATCGTCAAATTCCTTATATTTAAATTTTGTTTTTGTTCCAAGATATGAATCATCAACAATAAAAACTCCTTCTTCATCGTCATATCCTATTAAAATAGAGAAGTGTCCTATGTCTTCGTTTGGATGAATCCAATGCTCAAGTATAATATAAAAATCATTTGCCAAAAGAAGCTTGAGTTTTTCTATTTGTCCATTGTATAGAATTTTTGATTCTATTTCGTCATAATTGTTTTTTAAATAATCTTGGATTTCATACAAAAAAACATTTCTGTCATAAAAATTTTTACGAAGCGTTTTCTTTATATCTTTTTGGCTTACAGAATATCCAAAGTCTTGTAATATCATAGAGGTTGTTGCCGGACCGCAGTCATTGTATGTTTGTGGAACCCATTTATGCCCATTAAGGAGAACTTTTGAAGTAACTTCTTTTACATTAACAGCGTCTTCAATAATAGGCGGGAGTTCTATTTTTGAAATCACATCTTTCTTTATATCTACAGGCTTTTCTGAAATATTTTGTATATCTGTTTTTTCTTCATAGGTTATTTTCTCTGTAAAAAGTAAAAATATTAATATTAGAAGAAACACAAAAACAGCGAATTTCAATAACCCGAAAAAAATAGAATCTTTTTTAAGCTTATCGTAATTAAGTGTCATTTATTTATGAGTGTAGTATATCTATATATTTTGTTTTAATCAATATTTAAATGTTAAGTTAATTTGACATTTAAATTTATTTTGTATATTATTGGTTTATGATATTTTCAAAAAAAAGAAACCATATACGCATAAGTATGATTCTGGTACTAGATGGCCTTCATTTTGGCAACCATTAGTTCATGAGGATATTGCAGAAAAAGATGATTTTATTTTGTTTGTTCAAAGGACTGAAATTCGTTCAAAATATGCTGATTCACATCTCGGTCATCTTTTTAATGATGGTCCGGCACCGACAGGACTTAGATATTGTATGAATTCTGCAGCTCTAAAATTTATTCCAAAAGAGAAAATGATAGAAAATGGCTACGGAGAATTTTTATATCTTTTTTAATAAAGTAATAATTGGAGTTGTTTTTTCTGCACGAATTTTTTTTGAAAGCTAATTGCACGCTTCGCGTGCAGGGTATCTAATTGATTATAGAAAAGAAATGAGCCGTTCAAATAAAAACCGGGAAGCATTGTTGCTTCCCGGGTGTACAGATGTATTACTTACTTATTTTTTTGTCTGATTTTTGAGTATGTCATTGCTCAAGATAAAGGGTTGACCGGATGGCACCATCATCACATTGACATTTGGAGCCAACCTCATAGCAAAGATATATTGAATATATTCTGGTGTGATTGACGCAGCAAGCTTGCGATTTGCTTCCGCTTGTTTCTTAGCATTGACGAGAATAGATTCTGCTGTGCCACGCGCTGTCTCAATAGCTTGATCAGCCTTTGCTTTTTCACCTTCGATCTTTGCTCGTTCCGCGAGAGAAAGTTGTGTCTGACTTTGTTTCTCTTCAATCGCATGCTGAAACTTTTCTGTGAACAAAATATTGTCCACGAGTAAGTCTTGCACTGTAATGGAGTGTGCTTTTAACTCCTGAGTCAAACGTTCGCGAACCATCTTGCGAATCGTTTCACGATTCGGAGCGATAAGTACACTTGTGTACTTTACTGTTTCATCTTTGAAAGCCTGCAAGACACGCGGGCGTACAAGGATATTAAAATACTCTGGACCAACATCCCGATAGAGGCTCTGGATATATTTAGGCGACACCTGTATATTGATAGTGGCGTCGACGAACACATCCTGTGTCTCACTACTAAACGATGAGAGTTTTTCAAACTCGTAGCCCTGTACTTGTATGGAGGCGTTTTTAATTGACTTCCATGGTTCAATCCATTGTAAGCCGTCACCACGTTGACCTGTGATAGCTCCGAAGCTATATATGATACCTACGTGTCCTGCTGGAACTTGATATGCCATGTTAAAAATGGATATTAGAACCAGAATGATCAATGTGAAATAAATAGTACTTGAGTGAAAGTTTGGAGCAGCTATTTTTGTAAACTTCCAGAGACCTCCGCCGATGAGAATAATAAAAATAACTATGATAAAATAGCCCATGATATAGATCCTCTACTGTGGTTTAGTTAAAAGAACACTTTGCGGACCATCCGCCTAAGTATTGCCAATAATATACTATAGATATGAATTTGTCAAGCCACGCGTAATGATTCAATATAATGAACTTACAATCATTTCAGTGTTATACTAAATTAGCAGAATCATTAAAATAAATCATTGTTTATTTGGTGAATTGAAAAGATATGTAACATTATTTTTAGTACGCAGTCTTCTTTATATAAAGGTTGTGATATAATTTAAGAGATATTAATTTATTAATAATTTATTATAAAATATAAAGATATGAACAAATACAAAAAATTTATTTTTATGCTGGCTATTTTTTCAATCGCTTTTTTTGGAATTGCGAGAGATTCTTTGGCAGTAGCACCTTCTGACTACGGTCTTCATGAAGGCGATTTAATAAGCGCAGTTTTTTCAAATGATCCGGATATCTACATTATAAATAATGATGGATATAAGCGTCTCTTTTTAAACCAGGATATATTTAATTTTTATGGACATCTTGGAGGATTCTTTAATGTTAAACTTGTAACTACAGAAGTGCGTGATGCTTTTGTTACCTCTGGTCTACTTAGAAATTGCGAGGCTAATGATACTAAGGTTTATGGGGTGAATATTAATGGAGAGGATACAGGAACAATGAGTTGGGTAGATGTGTCTGGAAATACAGCTGTATCCCAAGATCCTGAATTTTTTAAGAAGATATTTTGTATTAATGATAAGGAATTCAAATGGTATCCTAAGGCAGATACATTTAAATCTGTAAGAGATGTTCCTGATTATGCAAGAATGAAAAAGAAATCAGATATATTAACAAGCCAAGTAATCAAGAATCATGAGGATGAATACAAGGAGAAACATAAAGAAAAAGATAAAAATAAAAAAAATAGAGACGACGATGACGACGACGATGATAACGATGATGATTATTACGATCATCATATAAAAAATATAGGCAAAGTTGCCATCTGTCATAAAGCAAAAGAAACAATTACCATTTCACCGAAAGCTTTAAAAGCTCACATCAAGCATGGAGATGTAATTGGTAGCTGTGATTTAACGCCAGTGCCAAATCCTAACGATACAACAGCGCCAATCATTTCATCTCTTTCTGCGACGAGTACAACAGCTGTTGCCACTCATATAAAGTGGATAACAAATGAGAATGCAAATGGCAAAGTTTGGTATAGTGTAACAAGCCCTGTGATAGCAACGAGCACGACAAGTTCAATCAGCTCAGCTATTTTTAAAAAATCTCATGATATAACACTTTCTGGTTTAACAGCATCTACAACTTATTACTATTTAGTAGAGTCTGCTGATTTATCAGGAAACAAGAGTGTGTCAGTAGATGGGTTATTTACAACATTAGTAACTCCAGATACAACAGCGCCAATCATTTCAGATCTTTCTGCGACAAGCACCACTGCGACAATAGCAACTATAACATGGACAACAAACGAACATTCCGATAGTACGGCTTGGTACAGCACAACAACACCAGTACCAACAACATTGAATGTTAATTCAGCGATATTAACTCCGAATCATAGCTTGTCTTTAGCTGGTCTTATAGGATCAACACAGTATTATTATTATGTAAGGTCTATGGATGCAGTATTAAATACAGCGACTTCAACAGAATTTTCATTTACAACACCGGCTTTGTAATAAAATTCATTGGTAGTTGATTATTAAAACAAAAAACTCTTGAGGTAATCTCGGAGTTTTTTGTTTTATTAATGTATGATATATTGAAGATGATAAAATTTAACTATGAATAAAAAACTATTACTTTCTGGTGGAGGAGATTCACAATATTCAATATTGCTTGATAGGCTTTTATTGGAATTAATTCCTAAGGGTAAAAAGTTGCTATATATTCCGATTGCTTGGAAAGGCGGTGATTTCGACAGTTGTTTTAGCTGGTTTTCTTCGGTATTTTCTAATTTAGGTTTTAATAATTTCAAAATGTGTACGAAATTATTAAATAAAAAATATGAGGAATTAGAGGATTTTGGCGCAATTTATATAGGAGGAGGGAATACATATTTATTGATGAATGATATTAAATCTTCTGGATTTGATAAGACTTTAATACGATTCATAGAAAGTGGTAGGCCAATTTATGGCGGAAGTGCGGGTGCTATTATATTTGGCAGTAATATTGATACTGCTGGATTTGGTGGTGATTCAGATAAAAATGAGATTAATATAAAAGATAAATCTGGATTTAATTTGATTGGCGGATATGCAATCCAATGCCACTATTCATCAGAGCAAGATTTTGAAATTAAAGAGTTTGTTATAATACGCGGTATCCCAGTGTTAGCTTTACCTGAAAGATCTGGTGTTTATGTTGATGGAGGTAAAATAAGTGTTATCGGTTTTGAGTCAGTTTATTTATTTACAGGTGATAAGAAAGTTACTTATAATCCAGGTTTATTCTTATCAATATAAAATAAAAACACCCCAGCATTTGGGGTGTTTTTATTTTACTTAAGCTACATTTACATTAGTTGCGTTAGGTCCTTTAGGGCCTTCACCAACTTCAAATGTAACAGGTGTCCCTTCTTTAAGCTCAGAGAATTCTACATTTTTAAGCTCACTTCTATGGAAGAAAAGATCTTTAGTCTCTCCTTCTCTAGCTATAAAGCCGAATCCTTTTTCTCTTACAATAGAAGAAATAGTTCCTTGGTTCATTTTTTTCAAAAACTAAGTTAATAAATAATCAAATATAAAGCACTATACAATAAACTCGACTTAGTTTTTCTACAAGTACAATTTGATTTATTTAATTTTATAATAAAATTAATACGCTGTCAAGAGCTATTTAATGGTTAAGTATTTTATTGACTTTGATTTATACTGTTGGTAATGTAATGTTGATTAACTTAAGAATTTTGGAGATTTAAATGAAGAAAGATTTTATAAAAAAAATATTAAAGGTTAAAAAATCTAAAGCTGGCATGGGTTTGTTTGCAAATGATTCAATTAAAAAAGATGATTTTTTAATTGAATATATTGGCGAGATACTTTCTGTAGATGAGGCTAATAAAAAAGGTGGTAGATATTTATTTGAAGTAAATTCTAAAAAAACTATTGATGGAAGCATAAGGCAGAATATGGCGCGTTATATAAATCATTCTTGCAGGCCAAATTGTGAGGTTAAAATAAAGAAGGGGAGAGTATTGATTTATGCAAAAAAGAATATTAGATCGGAAGAAGAATTATCTTACGATTATGGCAAGGAATATTTTGACGAGTATATAAAACCTTACGGATGCAGATGTAAAAAATGCGAATAAAATTTAATCATCTTTTTTAGCGGATGCGTTGCCTGCTATATATCCTGTAGTCCAGCATAATTGAAGGCTATAGCCACCAGATGGTTTATCAATATTCAACATATCTCCAACAATGTAGAGATTTTTAAAAAGCCTTGAACGCATATTTTTAAAATCAACTTCTTTCAGATCAACTCCGCCACTCGTTATGATGGCCTTTTTAACTCCAAGGAGCTTTACTGCTTGCATTGGTATATTTTTTATAAGTTTTCCAAGAGCTAATCTTTCAGCGCGACTGATGCTGTGACAGAATTTATCTTTATCTATATTTGAAAGCCATACTATTATTGATGTTAAAGCATCTGGAAATAGTCCATCCAGAGAGTTAGTGAATTTTTTATTGATATTTTTTACAAACATTTCCTGAATTTTAATATCAAGCACGCCATAATCCATTAATGGCATAAGATCAAGCGATATAGTTACAACTCCATATTTTAAGAGTTCTCCAACATCTTTACTTAAATTTAAAATAGCAGGTCCGCTTAATCCAAAGTGGGTAAAAAGAATTTTTCCTTCTTTTGATAATTCTTTTTTATCATTTTGAGATACAGTAATTTTTACATTTTTTAAGCTTACTCCTTGAAGGCGTTTAATCCACGGGTCTTTTATCACTATTGGAACAAGAGCTGGATTTGTATCTATGATATTATGTCCTATTTTATGGAGCCAGATACATCCATCTCCGGTTGATCCTGTTTCTGGGCGTGAGCTTCCTCCTGTGGCTAAAATAAAAGATGATGCGTGTATCTCATCTCCATTTTCAAGTTTAAGATATTTTATTTTATTTTCATATTTAATGAAGCCAGAAACCGGGGAGTTATATGATATAGTTACACCACCTTTTCTCATATATTTGACAAGTACACTCCAAACTGATTTTGCGCTGTCGCTAACAGGGAAAACTCTATTTTCATCTTCTACTTTTGTCTGCATATCTTTTGCATTAAAAAAGTCAATGGTGTTTTTTGCATCCCATTGTGAGAAAGCAGAGAATAAAAACTTATCTGATTCTTTAAATTTTGAGAGAAATTTTCTAACATTAAATTCAGCATTTGTTAGATTGCATCTGCCACCGCCGGAAATTAATAATTTTTTTCCTAAAGAGTTATTTTTTTCAAGAAGAATAACACTAGCTCCAAGCTCAGCGGCTCTACCGGCCGCCATCATACCGGCAGGTCCACCGCCTATAACCGCCACATCCCAAATTTTCTTTTTATTTTTATTCATATTTATAATCAAACGGTAATTTTTCTTCTTGCCATTGGAGTATTCCTCCAACTATATTTTTTACGTTTTTATAATTATGACTTTTAAGGATATTCTTTGCCATAGAACTTCTACTACCACTTCTGCATATTGTGTATATTAGAGTGTTTTTATCTGGTAAAATATTTTCAATTTCTCTATCAAGTTTATTAAGAGGAAGTAAGACGCTTCCTTTTATATAGCCACTATTATATTCATTCTCTGTTCTAACATCTAAAATAATTGCTTTTGCATCATTGCTAAATTCTTTAAATACGGATTGCACATCTATTAAATCCTCCATAATTTTTTTATAATTAACTCTTATTATAAATATATCATTTTTATATTATTTATTCCAATAGCTTTAATTGCAAGATTGAATTTTTTTATGTAATATGTATTTATCTAAATATATAATATGTATTCAATTATTTTATGCGGAGGTTCTGGAACACGGCTTTGGCCATTAAGCAGAAAGAATTTTCCAAAACAATTTCTAAAATTATACAGTGATAAATCCTTATTACAAGAGACATTTTTAAGGATGCGTGAGATAATGCAGAAAGAAAATATATTTTTTATAACTAATAAAGATGGATTATTTAATGTTTATAATCAGATAAAAGAGTTAGAGCCTGCTTTTGATAAAAAAAATATTATAGTTGAGACTGAAAGCAGAAATACCGCTCCAGCAATACTCCATGCATTAAAATATATGCTTGAGAAAGTAGGCATTGATGTGAAAGAGCCTATATTTGTATTGCCATCGGATCATTATATAGGTGATAAATCATTATATATTGAGTTATTAAAAAATATTGCCTTATCTATAAATGATAATATAGGTGTAATAGGAATTACACCAAAAAATCCTGAGATAGGTTATGGATATATAAAAAAAGGGAATAGAATTGATGATTATTGGGAGGTCACTGAATTCAAAGAGAAACCTGATTTAAAAATGGCTAAACAATATGTGGAATCAAATAATTATTTTTGGAATTCTGGGAAATATATTTTTAAAGCAGATGCTTTTTTGAAGGAGATGAAAAAGCATGCCCCAAGAATGTATGATTTTTTTAATAAGGATTATGATGAATTTGTAAAGAATTTTTCAAAGTTGCCGTCCATATCCATAGATTACGCTTTGGCTGAGAAGTCTGATAAGATGGTGCTATTTGAGGGTGATTTTGATTGGAGTGATGTCGGCTCTTTTGATTCTTTAGCGAATATTTTAGATAAAAATAAAGATAATAATAAAAGAGAGATAAGTATAAATTCAAAGAATATATTTTCTTATAGCAGTGGCGGAAAGCTTATAATAACATCAGGAGTTGAGGGTATTATAGTTGTTGAAAATAATGATTCTATTTTGATTCAGAAGAAGGGAAAGAGTGAGGATGTAAAGGATGTGGTAAAGCATCTTATTGAGAATAACTATAAGGAGATAGAGCATGATATAATCGTCCAAAGACCATGGGGAAGTTATGAGATTTTAATAGATACACCAACATACAAAGTTAAAAAAATTACGGTATATCCGGGGGCTAAACTTTCTTTACAATCCCATAAGCATAGATCGGAGCATTGGGTTATTGTGAAAGGTGTAGCAGGCGTAGTTAATGGAGATGAATATATTATTTTAAATGAGAATGAAAGCGCTTATATTTCATCTCAAAGTAAACATCGTCTTTCAAATCCTGGTGATAAAAATCTTGAGATAATAGAGGTTCAGACCGGAAGTTATCTAGGAGAGGATGATATCGTAAGGTACGATGATATTTATGATAGATTAGAAAAAAAATAAACACATTTTCTGTTAGCACACTTCCTTTATTTTTCTTTAAGAATTCTCAAAAGCATAGGTCTTGTCAGAGGTTATTTTCTTTGTTGTAAATATTGAATTTTTATGGTATTATTTTGTCTTATATAAAAGATATACTATTTAAATTATGAAGCGATATGTCCAAAAAAGAAATGTTAAAAAATGATAAGATAGTGATAAAGGGGGCAAGGACGCATAATCTTAAGAACATTCATTTGGAGATTCCAAGAAATAAGCTTGTTGTTATTACTGGTCTTTCAGGCTCTGGTAAATCATCACTCGCTTTTGATACTATTTATGCTGAAGGTCAGAGGAGGTATGTTGAGTCTTTGTCTTCTTATGCAAGGCAGTTTTTGGGGGTAATGGGAAAACCTGATGTTGACTCAATAGATGGGCTTTCTCCAGCAATTTCAATAGATCAGAAAAGCGTCTCCGCAAATCCAAGATCAACTGTCGGAACTATTACTGAGATATATGACTATCTGAGGCTTTTATTTGCGAGAGTTGGTTCGCCTCATTGTCCTGAATGCGGAAAATTAATATCACACCAAAATACTAGTCAGATAGTAGATGAGATATTAAAATTTCAAAAGGATTCAAAAATAGAGATTTTAGCCCCGGTAGTTATTGGCAAAAAGGGTGAGCATACAAATATTTTTGAGATGATTAAAAAGGCAGGATACCAAAGGGTTCGTGTTAATGGTGATATTCTAACAATAGAGGAGGCTTACTTACTTCATCTTGATAGATATAAAAAACATAATATTGAAATCATCGTTGATAGAGTTGTAATAGAAAATGATATGGATAGAGCTCGTCTGGCGGATTCCATAGAGTCTTCTTTAAAGATTGGAGAGGGTCTTGTAATAGTTTCTGAGAAAGGAAAAGAGGATAAACTTTTTTCTGAAAAATTTGCTTGCGTTGATTGTGGAATATCAATAACTGAGATAGAGCCAAGATCATTTTCTTTCAATTCTCCTCACGGAGCTTGTCACTCTTGCACCGGTATAGGCAAAAAGTTAGAAGTTGATCCGTCTCTCATTATTCCTAATAAGAAGCTTACTTTAGCAGAGGGGGCAATAAGACCTTGGTCACAAGCTTCAAGATCAAATTGGCATTGGCTTGCTCTTGAGGACTTAGCTTTGCATCTTAATTTTTCTCTGAATACACCGATTGATAAAATACCGAAAGAGATAGTAGATGCAATTTTATATGGTAATCCAAACTCTCAATTTGAGGGTGTAATTCCTAATCTTGATAGAAAATGGAAGGATACAGATTCAAATTGGACTCGCGGTGAGATAGAAAAATATATGGTGATTAAAAAGTGTCCAGCCTGTGGAGGAAAGAGGCTAAAAAAAGAGATGCTCTCAATATTATTTAATAATAAAAATATTGCAGAAGTAACAGCTTTATCAATAGCAGATGCGAGAGAATTTTTTAAAGATGTAAAACTTTCTCAAACTCAGGCAAAAATTGCTAATTTAATAATAAAGGAAATATCAGAAAGACTTAAATTCTTAGCGGATGTTGGACTTTTATATCTTTCTTTAGATAGAGAGTCAGAATCTTTATCTGGAGGAGAGGCGCAAAGAATTCGATTGGCAACGCAAATTGGTTCAAGACTTGTTGGAGTTTTGTATATATTGGATGAGCCTTCAATCGGACTTCATTCAAAGGATAATAAAAAGCTTATACAAACTTTAAAAGATTTGAGGGATTTGAATAATACAGTTATAGTTGTTGAGCATGATGAGGAGACTATACTTTCCGCTGATTGGGTAATAGAGATAGGTCCTGAAGCTGGACTGAAAGGCGGAAAGGTTGTTTTTGAAGGAACGCCTGAGAAACTTAAAAAGTCAAAAACTATAACAGGTCTTTATCTTTCAGGAAAGAAAAAGGCATATGAAGAATCTCTTAAATTAAAAAATGGAAAAAATGGCATTCCAAATTATTTGGAGGTTAAGGGTGCAGAGGAGAATAATTTAAAAAACATTGATATTAGATTTCCGCTTTCAAAATTTGTCTGTATTACTGGAGTCTCCGGTTCTGGAAAAAGTACATTTATGGATGATATATTAGCTAAAGCATTAGCTCAGAAATTTTATAATTCAAAAGAAGCACCCGGAAAACATAGAGAGATTTTAGGAACTGAACATCTAAATAAGGTGATACATATAGATCAGTCGCCAATTGGCAGAACTCCAAGATCAAATTCCGCAACTTATACGGGACTATTTACTCATATAAGAGATATTTTTACAGCCACTCAGGATGCTAAAATAAGGGGTTATCAATCAGGTAGATTTTCTTTTAATGTTAAAGGTGGAAGATGTGAATCTTGCGAGGGTCAGGGAATTAAAAAGATAGAGATGCATTTTCTTCCGGATGTTTATGTTGAATGTGAGGAGTGTCTAGGAACAAGATATAATAAAGAGGCTTTAGAAATAGAGTATAAAGGAAAAAATATAGCCCAGGTTTTAGAGATGAGTGTAGATGAGGCATATAAATTTTTTGAATATATTCCAAAGATAAAAAACATCCTTTCTACTTTAAGAGAGGTTGGAATAGGATATATTAAGCTTGGGCAGAGTGCAACAACGCTTTCTGGCGGAGAGGCCCAGAGAATAAAACTCGCAGATGAACTTTCAAGGCGTGATACCGGAAAAACATTATATATCTTGGATGAGCCAACAACAGGACTTCATTTTGAAGATGTTTCAAGGCTCTTGATAGTTTTAAGAAAATTAGTGAATAAGGGTAATACAGTTTTAGTTATAGAACATAATATGGATGTTATTGCGGCATCTGACTGGATAGTGGATTTGGGTCCTGATGGCGGAAATGGAGGAGGGCAATTAGTCGCTGAGGGAAGACCAGAAGATGTGGTAAAAAATAAGAAGAGCTATACGGGACAATTTTTAAAGAGATATATTTAATATTATTTACGCATTGATTTTATAAATGTGTATAACTTTATTTTTTTTGAAATATGATATAAAAGACTGCTTAAATAGGCGGTTTTTTTATATCGTATTTTTGTTTTTGGTGGATATAAATTATTTGACTTTGTTATTAAGTGGGGATATAATTAATCTTAGTGGATGAAAGTGGTGAAAAGTGGGGATTACTACTTTAGCTATTTTAATTTGCAAAGGTCATTGTTAGCGGAAAATAGAGCTAAGTTTTACAGGCGAATCCTGTAAATCTCTCAATACGACTTAGCTCTGTTTATTCGCAAAAAGAATTATGTTTCTAGGAGAATACAAACATTCAATAGATGATAAAGGCAGAGTTGCTGTTCCTTCAAAATTCAGAAGCTCTTTGAAAGATGGGGCGGTTGTTACAAGAGGTTTAGATGATTGTTTATTTTTATATCCAATCTCTGAATGGAAGAAATTTGCTGATAAATTATCTCAGGTAACAATTACTCAATCAGATTCAAGAGCTTTTACAAGGCATATGCTTTCAGGGGCTATGGATGTAAATATTGATAAACAAGGAAGAATTGTTTTGCCAGATTATTTGCGAGTCTTCGCTGATATTAAGAAGAATGTTGTTTTAGCTGGACTTTATAATAGAGTAGAGATTTGGAATGAAGATAAATGGAATAAATATAAAGATATTACAGAAAAAGATAGTGTAAAGATAGCAGAAAGAATGACAGGTATAGGTATATAAATATATGATACACAAGCCAGTACTTTTAAAAGAGATTTTAGAATATTTTAATCCAAAAGATGGAGATCTATTTATCGATGGAACGGCAAATGGTGGTGGTCATACTTTAGCTTTGTGGAATATGATAAAACCGACAGGGAGGGTGTTAGCAATAGATAAAGATAGCAAGATAGTTAGCTCTTTGAAAAAAAAAGTGGAAGAAGGAGCGTTTGACATTAATGTTGTATCCGGAAGTTATGCAGATATTAAAAATATCGTTAATCAAAAAGATTTCGGAAATGTTTCTGGAATCTTACTAGATCTGGGATATTCAAGTTATCATATTGATGAGTCTGGCAGGGGGTTTTCATTTCAAAAAGATGAACCTCTGATAATGAGGTATGAGTCTGATGTAAAGATTGGGAAAGATTTAACAGCTTACGAAGTTATAAATTCTTTTCAGGAAAACGAAATAGCGGATATTCTTTATAAATATGGTGAAGAAAGATTTTCAAGAAAGATAGCAAAAAGAATTATTTTAAAAAGGCGGGAGAAAAAGATAGAGTCTTCTTTGGAGTTGGCAGAGGTAATTGCAAGTGTGTTTCCAAAAAGACATTTTAAGATAAATCCTGCCACTAAGTCTTTCCAAGCTTTAAGAATATTCGTAAATAACGAGCTTGCAGATTTAGAGAATTTTTTGCCAAATATGCGCGACATTTTAAAAGTTGGAGGTAGGGTGGCTATTATATCGTTTCATTCTTTAGAAGATAGAATAGTTAAGAATTTTTTTAGAGATAACAAGGATAAATTTAAGATAATTACAAAGAAGCCTCTTGTTCCTCAGTACGAGGAAATACGTGAAAATCCAAGAGCAAGATCAGCTAAGTTGAGAATTGCAGAAAAAATATGAATCATCAAAGCAAAATTAAAATCAGAAAAAAAAATAAAATAAGTAAAGCTATTTTTACTTTTGTTATTTTTTCTGTTGGTATATTTTTCTTCACGATCTTTCAAATCTTAGATATGAATGATATGAGATATGAAAAAACAGAAAAATTAAAATTAATTGATGCTATTGAAGTAGAAAACGGAAAATTAGATATTCAATTAACGAAATTAAAAAATTCTCAAAATTTAAAAGAATCCGCTTTAGGACTTGATATGGTTGATGTCGCTATGGTTTCTTATGTAAATGTTGGGGGAGATAATGTTGTATTTAATAGATAAGAAAATATAAATAAGTTATGTAAAGCTTTGACACACCATGTCTTTTTTTAGTAATATAGTGAAAAATAGCGTTAGAAATCTGAGGATAAATATGCTATTTATACTCATTCTTTTTTTATCTTCCATTGTCATTGTGCGTTTAGCTTATCTCCAAATTTTAAAACATGATACTTTTTCTGAAACGGCGGAAGAGCAAAGAGAATTTTCTTCTGTTTTAGAGCCTGAGCGAGGGAAGATATTTTTAATTGATAAATTTGGTCTTTCAAATGAACTTGCAACTAATGGCAGTGAGTATTCTGTTTTTGCAATTCCAAAAGATATTTTAAATAAGGATTTCTTTGCAAAAAATATTTCAGAAATTCTCGGTATTGATTATAATGCTTTATTGAAGAGAATATCCAAAGAAGATGATCCATATGAGCCTATTAAGTCAATCGTGTCAGAGGAGAAGAAAAATGAGCTTAAAGGATTAAATTTACCTGGTTTAGGATTTAAAGAAAAAAAAAGAAGAATTTATCCTAATGGTAATTTAGTATCCCATGTTTCAGGATTTTTAAGTATGAAAAGTGAGAAAGAGATTGGACAGTATGGGATTGAGGAATTTTACAATGAGAATTTATCCGGTAGAGATGGCTTTGTTTCTGGTGAAAAAGATTCTCTGGGTTTTAATATAATAGATCAAAACCCACAATCTTATCCTGCTATAAATGGAGATTACATATTTTTATCTTTAGACCCTAATGTTCAGTTTGAAATTGAAAGTGAACTTAAAAAAGTTGTTGAAAAATGGAGCGCAAAATCAGGATCAATAATTGTTATGGAGCCATCTTCCGGTAGAATATTGGGAATGGCAAACTATCCTGATTTTGATCCAAATGATTATTCGCAAGTTAAGGATATATCTACATTTACAAATAGTTCAGTATCAAGTCAATATGAGCCAGGATCAATATTTAAGCCAATAACAATGGCGATAGGGATTGATACTAATGTTGTGTCTCCAGATACAACTTATGAAGATAAGGGTTTTCTTTCAATATCAGGATATACTATTAAAAATTATGATGGCAAAGTTCATGGTGTAAATACAATGACTCAGGTATTGGAAAAATCATTAAATACTGGTACTGTATTTGTTTCTAATAAAATTCCTAAAGATAACTTTTTAGATTATTTGAAAAAATTTGGATTTGGAGAAAAAACGGGGATAAATCTACCTGTGGAAGCTAAGGGCGATATAAGAAATTTGGATTCAAAAAGAGAGATAAATTTTGCTACCACATCTTTTGGTCAGGGTGTAGCTGTAACTCCAATACAAATGATAACAGCAATGTCTGTTATTGCGAACGGAGGTATTTTAGTTAAGCCACATGTTGTAGATCAAATATTGCATGCAAATGGTTCTAAAAAATATATTGAAATTGAAAATATACGGAGGGTTATTAGAGAGCAATCTGCGAAAAAAGTCCAAAAAATGCTTGTATCGGTAGTTGAAAATGGATTTGATAAAGCTAAGGTTCCTGGTTATTTTATAGCCGGCAAAACTGGCACGGCACAGATACCAAGTAGTGATGGTAAGGGATATTCAGATGAGACGATACATTCATTTATTGGTTTTGCACCTGCATATAATGCAAGATTTATTGTTTTAGTAAAGCTAGATGAACCAAAAGGTGTTCAATTTGCTTCGGTATCATTAACATCTGTTTTTAGGGAGGTGATAAATTATCTTTTAACATATTACGAAGTAAATCCTGATTTTAAAATATGAAAAAAATATTGCAAAAAATATTAAAAATATCAGCTAAATTAATGTTTATAAGATATAAGCCGAAGATTATTGCGATTACAGGAAGTGTTGGAAAAACAAGTACAAAGGATGCTATATATGTTGTTTTGAAGAAAACTTTTAATGTAAGAAAAAGTGAAAAAAGTTTTAATAATGAGATAGGTCTCCCTCTTACTATTTTGGGTATTTCCTCATCTAGAAAAAATATATTTTTATGGATTTTAAATTTTATAAAAATTATTTTTAAGTTTATTTGGACTAGTTATCCAAAAATATTAATTTTAGAATTTGGTGCTGATAAGCCAAATGATATGGATTATCTTTTAAGTATAGTAAGACCTGATATTGTTGTTGTTACCGCTATTGGTGATGTGCCTGCGCATGTTGAAAATTACTCTTCTTCCGCTGATGTTGTAAAGGAAAAAACAAAGTTAGTGAAAGCTCTTTCAAAAAATGGAGTTGTTATCTTAAATGCTGATTATGATTCTGTTTTATCTATGCAATCAAAAACAAAAGCCAAAGTCATAACATACGGTTTTTCTGAGAATGCAAAATTAAGAATTCATAAACTAGATACAAATGAACAAGAAAGTAATATTTCTCTCGGCTCATCTTTTAAGGTTGAATATGATGGAAGCACAGTGCCGATAAGATTGTCTGTTTATGGCGTGCCTAATATATATGCCTCTTCAGCCTCTTGCGCAGTCGGGCTTTCTTTAGATATGAATTTAGTTAATATATCTGAAGCTTTAATTGAATATAAACCACAACGGGGCAGGATGACTATGTTAAATGGTATTAAAAATTCTGTTATATTGGATGATAGTTATAATGCTTCGCCTTTATCTATGAAGGAGGCTCTTAATAGTTTAAAAAGTATAAAAGCGAAAAGAAAAGTAGCGGTTTTGGGCAGTATGCTTGAAATTGGAAAATATTCTGAAGAGGCTCACAGAGAGATAGGAAAGATCGCATCTTCTTTTTGTAAGCTTATAATTACTGTAGGGGATCAAGGAAAATTCATAGCAGAGGAAGTCTTAAAAAACGGATTTAAAGAAAGCGAGAATCTTTTTATATTTAATACATCGGATGAACTATCCAGAAAGATTAAGGATTTTATAAAAAATGATGATCTGATTTTATTTAAAGGTTCAAGAGGTATTAAACTTGAAGTAGCTATAGAGGAGATTTTGAATGATTCTAAAAATTGAAAAAAGATGATTGTTTAATTATTAAATTTTTTTAGAGTTGAAAAATATAAAAAATATGGTAATATTGTTTACGAATCTTTAGAAGCTAACATGTCGCTATCGTCTAGCCCGGTCTAGGACACTACCCTCTCACGGTAGGAACGTGGGTTCGAATCCCACTAGCGATACTTAATTTATTATATTAGAAGTTATTTAAGAATTGTATGAAAAGAGTAAGTCATATTTCGTTCCAAATCTGGAGATTTTGCTTTCAAATATTAGAATTTTAAAAGATATGTGATATTATATATAATATAGTGAAATAATTTTTAATTAAAAAATATGAAAAAACAACAACATCATTATCATTATGTTCCAATTAGCATATTCTTATCTTTAGTATTTGTATTTGTCATTCTATTTTTGATATTTCAAATGGAAAGCGGATTGCCACTATCATTTAAAAAACAGAAAAATGAACCATTTTTAAATGTACCTATAAAGGAAAATTATATTCAGAGGGGAGAAGATCAATTTAAGAAAGTTACTTCAATTGAAGATATTAAAGAGTATATTAAAAAAAGTGACTCTTATGGTGGGATGTATGGTTTTGGCGGAAGTCTGATAGAAACAACATCTATTGATTCTATGACAAAAGGCTTATCTGTGCCATCAATGACTGGTATTGGGGGAGAGATGGGTATGGCGCCTGCCATAAGAGTTTCAGAGACAAATGTTCAGGTTTTTGGGATAGATGAGCCGGATATTGTAAAGACGGATGGAAAAAATATATATCTATCTTCTGAGAATCATTTCTATGGCGGTATTATGATGAGATCTGATTTTAGAATGCCAGATTATTATAAAGGAGAGACTAAGGTTGTAAATGCATTTCCACCAGCTGATCTTAAAAAGATAAGTACTATAAAAAACTCAGGTAATTTACTTCTAAAAGATGATCTCTTAGTCGTATTATCCGGAAATACAATTTACGGGTACGATATTTCAACTCCATCTGATCCAAAAGAGAAATGGAAAGTGAATTTACAAGATGGCACAGGACTTGTTCAAGCTAGATTATATGGCGATAAGATATATATTGTGACAAATAGCAATATTAATAGAAATGACCCATGCCCCATAACTCCATTTGAAGTTAGCGGAGAGAAGATAAGTATTCCTTGCGGGAGCATATATCGTCCGGAAGTGATCGTTCCTGTTAATGTAACTTATAGTATTTCAACTATAGATTTAAAAAGCGGAACGCTTTTTTCAGGCATATCATTTTTAGGCTCGTACGATTCAACTGTATATATGTCTAAAAATTCCATCTATGTCGCATACGCATATTCTAGCGATATGATTGAGTTTTTCTATAATTTTGTTGATGAAAATAAGGATATTTTTCCTAATAAGACAGTTGAGCGTTTAGCTAAGTTAAAGGGTTATGATCTTAGTGAAAATGCTAAGATGACAGAATTGCAGTTTATTTTGGAGGAATTCAGAAGCTCTTTAAGCGGTGATGACATTCTTGTATTTGAAAACGAAATTAAAAATAGAATGAAATCTTTTTTCTTAAAACATAAAAGAGATTTACAAAAAACAAATATAGTAAAAATAGGATTGGAAAAATTTAATGTGGATGCTGTAGGAACTGTTCCTGGAAGATTGCTTAATCAATTTTCTATGGATGAGTATGAGGATAATCTTCGTGTGGCTGTGACTGTTGGACAACAAGGATTTTGGCAATTTGGACTTGGAGGATCTTCAGAGTCTGCTAACGATCTCTATATTCTTGATGAGAAGATGAAAAAATCTGGCTCTGTATTAGATATGGCTCTTGGTGAGAATATATATTCAGTGAGATTTATAGAGGATAAGGGTTATATTGTTACATTTAAGCAGGTTGATCCATTCTTCGTTCTTAATTTAAAAGATCCAAGAGCTCCAAAGCTAGAGGGAGAATTAAAGATTCCAGGATATTCTGCGTATTTACATCCGATCACAAAAGATAAAATTCTGGGAGTTGGAATGGAAGGACAAAGTGTTAAATTATCTTTGTTTGATGTTTCCGATCCAAAGAATCCTCAGGAGGTATCTAAATATTTATTAGATGAATATTGGTCTGATGTTTTAAATACACATAGGGCATTTTTAATGGATAAGGATAATAGTGTATTTTTTATTCCTGGCAGTAAAGGAGGATATGTATTCTCGTATGAGAATGATACTTTAAAGCTTAAAAAAGCGATAAGCGGTGTTAACGCTAAAAGAGCTGTATATATTGATAATTACCTTCATGTTATAGGTGATGATAAAATTATTGTTGTCTCAGAGATGGATTGGGAAAGAGTTAATGAATTAAAATTCCAATAAAATTTTTTACTGAAAATCTTATAATATCCTGAAAGTGGTGTTGTTTTACAAAGAGATTTTTTTAGAGTAATATATAACTAGACCCACCACTCAATAACATTTCTGCTACAATTTTTAAATAACGGCTACGACTTTACAAAAAAATATCATAATAAAACCATTATTACTCTATTTTTTTGCTTCGTCTCGCTCGTTATTTAAAAATCTCGCTACGAAAGTTATTAAGCAGTAGGTCTAGTATAATCTTTAATTTAATCTTTATGAAAATAGATGTTAAAGCTACAAATTTAGAATTAACTCCATCTATAAATATATATATAGATGAGAAAGTTAGCTCTCTAGAAAGATTTATTAATGTTGCAAAGGATTTTAAAGATGGAGAAAGTGCTCCAGTAGAGGCTTTTGTTGAGATAGCAAGAATCAGTAAACATCATAGGCATGGAGATGTTTATAGAGCTGAGATTAATATGAAGGTAAAAGGAGAGCTTTATAGGGCTGAACATAGTGATTGGGATATTAGGGTTGCTATTGATGCCACAAAGGACTTAATGGAAAGACAGCTTACGGATGGGAAAAGTAAAAAACAGGCAATAAATAAAAGAGGAGCAAGATTGATTAAGAAATTAAGATCTATATCTCCGATGGCTTGGCTTACTAAAGAAAAATAAAATAGTTGTAAGGTTGAAAGTTATGAAGATAATAACTTTAAAACCTAAAAGCTAGCGCCTAATTAAATGTTTTCAATTTTCGGAGATCCAAATAAAAGAGTTATAAAAAAACTTCAAATAGTAGTAGATAAGATAAATCTTCTTGCTCAGGAGTTTGACCTTTTTTCTATTGAAGATTTAAAGAAAAAGACGGAGGAGTTTAAGGATAGATTAAAAAAAGGAGAAACGCTAGATGATATTTTGCCTGAAGCGTTTGCTTTGGTCAGAAGATCTGCTCAACTTACACTTGGGCTTAGGCATTACGATGTTCAGCTTATTGGAGGTATGGTTTTACATAAAGGTAATCTTGCTGAGATGAAGACGGGAGAAGGAAAAACCCTAGTAGCTACTCTACCGGCATATTTAAATGCTTTAGGCGGCAAGGGAGTCCATATTGTTACTGTAAATGATTATCTTGCCAAGAGAGATGCTTCTTGGATGGGGCAAGTCTATGATGCTTTAGGAGTTTCTGTGGGATGTGTTAATCACGGAGTATCTTATATTTATTCAAATCCAGCATCAGATAATATAAAAGAATTAGACAAAGAGCGTGATGAAGATGGAAGTTTTAAAGTTGCTGATGCTTTTATGACTGTATGCTCAAGAAAAGAAGCATATGCGGCCGATATAACATTTTGCACAAATAATGAACTCGGATTTGATTATCTTCGTGATAATATGGCGCCTTCAGAAGAAGATGTTGTTGGTAGAGGTACTAATTTTGCAATAGTAGATGAGGTTGATTCTATATTGATAGACGAAGCTAGGACACCACTTATAATATCCGCTCCACACGAAGATTCAACTGGTCTTTATGCTCAATTTGCAAGGTTAATTCCGAATTTAAAAGAAAACGAGCATTATAATATAGATGAGAAGATGAGAGCCGTTTCTTTAACGGAAGATGGTATTGATAAGGTGGAATCTCTTTTGGGAATTAAAAATATTTATGATACTGATATATCCGGTGGTTCTGGTTTAAGATATATACATCATCTCGAACAGGCTTTAAGAGCTCAAACTCTTTTTAAAAAAGATAAAGATTATGTTGTTAAAGATGGCGAGATTATAATAGTTGATGAATTTACAGGCAGGCTTATGTTGGGCAGAAGATATTCAGAAGGTCTTCATCAGGCAATTGAGGCAAAAGAGGGAGTGATGGTACAGAGAGAGTCAAGAACATTAGCATCTATAACATTTCAAAATTTCTTTAGATTATATAGAAAACTCTCTGGAATGTCAGGAACAGCAGAGACATCAGCCGAAGAATTTGGAAAAGTTTTTGGTATGGAGGTTATTTCTATTCCTTCAAACAAAAAAAATATCAGACAAGATTTTGGAGACCTAGTTTATAAAAATGAGAGAGGGAAGTTTAAGGCATTAATATTAGATTTAAAAAAATTAAATGATATTGGTAGGCCGGTCTTGGTTGGTACTGGTTCAATTGAAAAAAACGAATACCTCTCAGAGCTTTTAAAAATAGAAGGGATAAAGCATGAGCTTTTAAATGCTAAGAATCATCAAAGAGAAGGTGAGATTATAGCTCAAGCTGGCAAGTTTGGATCTGTTACAATTGCAACTAATATGGCAGGCAGGGGAGTTGATATTATTTTAGGAGGTAATCCATATAATAAGGATGAAGCTAAAAAAGTTATAGATCTTGGAGGATTGGCTGTTTTTGGAACTGAAAGACATGAATCAAGAAGGATAGATAATCAATTAAGGGGTAGGGCTGGAAGACAGGGTGATCCTGGGTCATCACAGTTTTTTATATCTATGGAAGATGATCTTTTGAGAATATTCGGAGCTGATAGAATAAAGTCTATGATGGATACTTTGGGAGTTCCTGAAGATCAGCCTATTAGAAATCCTATAATTACAAGATCAATAGAATCTTCTCAGAAGAAAGTTGAGGGATTTAATTTTGACTCAAGAAATCATGTTTTGCAATATGATGAAGTTATGAATAGACAGAGAGAGGCTGTTTATTCTGTCAGAAGAGAGATATTAAAAAGCGAGGATACTAAAGTTAAAGTTTTAGAATATATTAATCAAGAGTTTAAAAAAATTGTAACAGCTCATACGCAAGATGAGCATTCAGAAAAGTGGAATATAGAAGAGATATTTGAAGATGTAAGAACGATAATCCTCGCTCATGAAGATGTCAAAACAAAAATAACAGATATATCAAAAGAAGCTTTATCTCCTGATGATAGAAGGAATAATATAGAAAAATATTTATTTGATATTGCGGTTGATTTTTATGAAAAGAAGGAAGTAGAAATTGGTAGTAATGCTATGAGAGAAGCTGAAAAAAGCATAATGTTGAGAAATATAGATCTTCTTTGGATGGATCATCTTGATGGCATTGACTATTTAAAGGATTCAGTGAGGTTAAGGGCTTACGGTCAGAAAGATCCTTTAGTTGAATTTAAGAATGAGGCTCATATTTTGTTTGAGGGACTTTTGGATTCCATCGGAAAGAATATTACGAATACAATATATAAAATTTCTTCAATAACTCACACACAGCAGTCAATGCCTAAAAATATTATTATGAGTGGCGGTGGAGGGATTTTAAAATCAATTGAAAGTGGTAAGAGAAATGATAAAATAGGAAGGAATGATTTATGTCTATGCGGAAGTGGCAAGAAATACAAAAAGTGTCATGGGAAATAAATAGAAATGAAAATAAAAGTTGGCTCACAGAATCAGGTAAAGATTTCAGCTGTGGCGGAGATACTTCTTGATTATCCGCATCTTCTTCATAGCGAGGTTATAGGTGTTGATTCATCCTCTGATGTTTCACATCAGCCAAAATCTCTTTAAGAGACTGTTTCTGGAGCTATTAATCGTGCTAAAAATTCTTTTTCAGATTGTAATTATAGTATAGGGATAGAGTCGGGGTTAATGTCTGTCCCAAAAACAAAGAGCGGTTATATGGATGTCTGCGTATGCGCTATTTATGATGGCAGGGAGTTTCATCTTGGCTTATCGTCGGCATGGGAATTTCCTGATAAGATAGTGATGGATTTTATTCTAAAAGATGGGTTGGATATGAGTCAGGCTATTAATAAAGCTGGAATAACTAAAAATACTCAGATTGGATCTTGCGAGGGTGCAATAGGTATTCTTACAAAAGGCAGATTAGATAGAAAAGAATATACTAAGCAAGCTCTTAGATCCGCTCTTATTCATTTGGATAAAAATGAATATGTTTTTATTAGTTGGAAAAATAATAGAAGCTCATTAAAAATCTATTTTTTTTGAGTTATCAACATAGACAGGCGTGTTTGGCATATGTTAATATATATATAATGTTTTATATAGTATTGTGTTTTCTAATTAAGCTCTTCGATTTTGGACAAATAAATATGTATATTAAATTTACTAATAACAAATAATTGATTATGAAATATATGAATCTATTTAAAAATTTGACAATCTCAAAAAGATTGACTTTTGGATTTATGATACTGATTATCTTATCTACTATTTCTGGTGTAATAAATATATATCAAAACAATAAGATTTTGAAAAATACAAAAACTATCTCTGAAATGGTCTTGCCATTGGTAGATGCAACAACTGGAATGAAAATTGCTTTCTTACAAAAAGGTTCTGTGCGTGCTGATTATATGGGTGGTGAAATTGAAAATGGTAGGAAGGATTGGAATGAGGCTGAAGAGAAATTTCAGAAGTATTTTTCTTTATTTAGGGAAAAAGGCACTTTACTTGATATATCTCAGGCTGAAAAAGATTTGGTGGTAAAATTAAATAAAGATTTAAATGATGCTGGAGAAGGATTAATAAATGCATATCTCAATTCATCAATGTTTAATGCAAAAGGAGAATTTTCCACAGAATCAATTAAGAAGTTTGACGATGTTATGGAAGCAGTAAATCCATTATTTACAATTTTGGAAGAAAAGGTTAATTCTAGAATGAATGTTATGCACAATGGAATTATTAATGATATCTCTTTTATTAATAATTTAGCCATTTTCTTATTAATCGTGATTATTATTGTCGCTATTCTTTTGTTAGTCTTTCTTTTAAGATCAATCAATAATATGTTACGTCGCTCTGTTTCACAAGTTATCTCTGCCGCAAATCAGCTTTCTGCTTCTTCTCAGCAAGCGTCATCTGCGTCACAACAAAATGCTTCTATTTCACAGCAAATGGCGGCCGGTTCTACTCAGCAATCAAAGCAAGCTGAAGAAATTTCAAAATCTATAGCAAATATGGCTACGGCAATTCAGCAAATGTCGGTTTCAGCGCAAGATGCAGTTAATACCTCTACAAAAACTTCCCAAATGGCTCAGGAAGCAGGTACTGGTAGTGAGCAGTCACAAAAAAGTTTGGATCAAATTAGAGAAATGATGATGAATGCCTCTAAGATAGTTAAGTCAATGTCAGGAAAATCCAAATCCATAGGTGAAATTGTTGATACAATTACGACGATCTCCGAGCAGACTAACTTATTAGCTTTAAATGCCGCAATTGAAGCGGCTCGCGCAGGAGAAGCTGGTAGAGGATTTGCTGTGGTGGCGGATGAGGTGCGTAAACTCGCAGAAGGATCAAGCAAGGCGGCAGATGAAATTAAAAATGAAATTGGAGAAATGGTTGTGCAAATTGATGATTCTGTTGCTTCAGTTGAGGTTGGAATGAAGACCGCAGATGAAAGTTCTAAAGTTATTGGTCATACACTAGAATCTCTTCAAAATATATCATCTGTTATTCAGGAGGTTTCTGCTAAAATTCAGGAAGTATTTCTTGGTGTACAACAACAAAGCGTATCTGTTCAGCAGGTTGCAAAAACCATGGATTCTATTGCGGCTGTAGCAGAACAGAATTCTTCTGGCGCACAGCAATTCTCTGCTTCAATTCAACAGCAGAGTAGTATTAACCAACAGGTGGCTGCAGCTGCCCAACAATTACAAGGATTGGCTGGTGATTTACAAGAATTGGCTGGAGGAGGAATTATTGCACAATTTGAATCTGGAATACCTAGAGAAGATATGAGAGAAGTTAGACGAACGAAAATACCGGCGTATGTTATAGATAAAGAGAAAAAAAGACCAAAGTTTGAATCATTAGATAGAGAATCAAATGAATCAGAATATAATCCGAGAGTGAGTATATCATCTCCGTCGATCTATTCTGGTGATCGGTCGGCAAAGAAAACAGAATCACATAAGGTAATTGACGAGGTATAAAAATATGACAGATGACTTAAAACAAATCATAGAGAGAGTTGCTGATAAAACTCAAATGGCAGATAGGAAAGCAGAGGAATTTATACAACTTATGGTTTTTGTTTTGGATAATGAGGAATATGTTGTTCCTATTACTGATTTAAAAGAAATTATTAAAATTCCAGATATTACTCCAATTCCGAATGCTCCAGAATTTATTAAAGGTCTTTTAAATCTTCGCGGAAAAATAGTGGTAGTAGTTGATTTGGAGAGGAGGTTTCATTTGGTGAGAGAAAATAAGACGCCGTCACAGCATATTATTATTGTTGAAGCTGGAGAAAATACATTCGGAATTATTGTTGATGAGGTAGCTGAGGTATTACGCATACCAATAACTTCAATACAACCAACACCTTCTTTGGTATCTTCAAAGATACATTCTGAATATTTGAAGGGTGTGGTGGTGCTTGATAGAAAAGAACCGACAAAAGAATTAACTGAAGATCAATGCAGAGAACTACTTTTAGCGCATAATACAACTAACCAATTTGAAAAATCTAATACTCGTTTGCTTATTTTACTTGATTTACTGAAAATGCTCCAAGAGAAAGAGTTATTGGATGTGGGAGATAGAGTAATTGAGGTTGCGAGTGAAAAGGATTGAAAATATTTTGTTTAGCGGTCGAAACTTAATTAAAATTAAAATATAAATTAAAAAGATATGGAATTCAAAAAAGAAATTTTACAAAAAGCGGCGGATGAAGGTTCTGCGAAGGTTGCTGAAGCGTTTTCTAAGTTTTCAAATTCTTCTGTTGAAGTAAGTGTATCTAAAGTTGAAACGATATCACTTAGGAAGTCAATAGATCGCATCAAGCCACCGGCAGACCACGCTGTCGTTGTTTATGCGCAGTTATTATTAGGTGCTTCCGGAGCATCACTTCTTACATTATCACGTGAAGATGCTCTTGTTTTAGTTGATTTACTAAATCAACAACCGGTTGGTACAACAGGAATTTTAAAGGATATTGACCGATCAGCGATCAAAGAAACCCTTAATATACTTTCTAACTACTATGTAACTGCTTTGGCGGAGTCTTCTATGATTAAGTTAGTACTTGGAGTGCCAAATATGATTACATCAGCAAGATTAGGATCTATTTTAGACACACTTATGGATAAATTAACAAACGAAACTGATTCTGCTGTAATATTTGAAACTACGCTTGTTATTACTAATCATAAAGTAAAAGCAAACTTATATCTTATATTTAATGAGAAGCTATTTGATTTAATTAAGGAGTAAATTAATAATTTAAAATTACATTTATGAACAAAGATATAAAAGTTTTATTAGCTGACGACTCAGCATTTATGCGTAAGGTTCTTAAAGATATTCTTGGAGATGCCGGTTTCTCGCAATTTATAGAGTGTGGTAATGGAAAAGAGTGTTTGGAAAAGTACGAGTCAGAAAAACCGGAACTTCTACTTTTGGATATTATAATGCCAGAGATGAGTGGTATGGAAGTGCTTAAAAAAATTGGCTTTATGTCAAATGTTATTATTATATCTGCGATGGGTCAGAGTGAAATGATGAATGATGCTAAGAAATATGGCGCGAAAGGATATATTGTTAAGCCATTTGACAGAAAAAAAGTGATAGATGAAATTGAGAATGTTTTAGGTAAGTAAAAGTTTTGGTTAAAATTATATAAATTTAAAGTAAACAGGATTAATTATTTAAAGAGTCTAACTAAAAACAATATGAAAATACAAATGAAGTTTATTTTATTCGGATTTATATTCATAGCTCTTGTTATGGCTATCGTTGGAGTTTTAGGAATTAATAGTGCACAAAAAATTCAAGATAGTTTTAGAGTTGTAAGTAATTTTCAAAATGTGGCGTTGTCGCTTATCAATACAAAAAACTCAAAGGAATTTAATGTATTGAGAGCTGATTTTGATAAAGCAAAAAAAGATATTCTTGTGTCGTTTGAAAATTCTAAAAATTCCAAATCTCTTGTCTTAGTCTCTGATGCGATGTTAAGTCAGCAAGAAGAAAGACTTAATCAACGTAAAATTTTTGAAGAGCAGTATCCACTGGAAAAACAGGCAAGATATGATATTAGAACGCCACTCTTTGCGCTCAATAATGCATCTCTCAATATAGACGTAGGCTATATACAATATTACAGTAAGGAGGCATTATATCAGGAGCCTAATCAGAAGAACTTAGACAGTTGGCTCGCATCTATTGATAAAGTGAAAAATAATTCAATTGTTACTGACGAAAAAGTTTTGGCTCAACTTGATTCTTATAAAATAATAGCAAAAACTATGGGTGATATTGCTATTACAGAAGAGAGAATAAAAAGAGAGATGTATTCTAAGACAGAAGCAATGTTAGGAGAGATTAGTAAGATAGTTTCGGAATCTCAAGTATCAGCAAAAGTTCAGAGAGATATAGTGATTGTTGGTACCCTAATCTCTGTATTAGCATCTATTGGTATGGGCATTATTGTTTCTCGCAAAATAGCTAAACCTATTTTATCTCTTAGAAATGCGGCTGATGATCTTGCAAGAGGTAATCTAGATACGGAAATAAAGGTTAATTCAAAAGATGAGATCGGAGATCTAGCGAAATCACTCGATAAAATGCGCTTGAGTTTGAAGATCGTTATGGATGAATATAAGAAAAAATAATATGTTATATAATAATCTTATCACAATTTGTAAGGATATAATTGGACCAGCCGCTCCTATGTTTCTTGATTCTATTTTGGGAATCCTTAATATCAAGAAGGAAGAAATAAAAAATGAAGATTTACATCGTATAGCTGAGTCTGCTTATGCAAGAACCAGTAAGTACACGGGTCTTATACATCCAATTCATGACGATATTAAAAAAGCAATTTTAGCTTTGAGCAAATAAGTTTTTTTAATTCCCGATCAATTTAAAAGATTAATATTTTACTCATAAGAGATGACGCTGGTTTTTATTGGTAATTTTCATATGATATGATAGAAGAAAATAAGAAAATTAGAGTGTTGATAGTAGATGACTCATTTTTTATGAGGAAGCTTTTGATTGAAATTTTAAGCTCAAGTAATGAAATTGAAGTTATTGGGAGCGCAAAAAATGGACTAGAGGCTATTAGTGAAGCGAAACGTCTTAAGCCAGATGTTATCACTATGGATTATCAGATGCCTAATATGAATGGAGCACAAGCAACAGAAGAGATTTTAAAAGATTCAGAGTCATTTCCTGCGGTTATTATGTTGTCGGCATTTACTAAAGAAGAAGCAGAAGAAACATTCGAGAGTTTACGTGCCGGTGCCGTTGATTTTATTGTCAAGCCATCAGGTGAGCTTTCTTTAGATATTAATAAATTGAAAGATAAGATCATAGCAAGAATCAAGATGGCAGCTATGGCACATGTTAAAAAACGTAAAGTATTAGATGAAATAGTACAAAAATCTTTTATTAAAGGAAAAAAAAGAGATGATGATATTGAAGAATCTTCTGTGAAGATTGTTGTGATTGGCGCATCAACTGGAGGACCGCCTGTGATAGAAGATATTATTATTACTTTTTCTCAAAATTTTTCGGCACCGATTTTGATAGTTCAACATATGCCGGAACATTTTACAAAAAGTTTTGCAGAAAGACTTAACAAAGTTTCTAAAATTCCTGTAAAAGAGGCAGAAGAAGGTGATCTAGTAAGAGCCGGTCAAATATTTATTGCTCCTGGTGGTTTTCATATGAAAGTTCAAAAAAGAGATGATAATAAACTGGAAAAATTTATTCACTTGACTAAGGAGCCAGCAATACATGGATTACGACCCTCCATTGATGTTTTAATGAACTCAGTTGCTCATAATTATGTTAATCAGATTATTGGGGTCATTTTAACTGGTATGGGGAGTGATGGAATGGAGGGTATGAGAGCTATAAAGACAGTTTATGGTCATACTATTGTTCAGGCTCCAGAGACCGCTGTTATTGATTCTATGCCAAGAGCAGTCATTGACAGCGGACTTGCTGATTATATATTACCACCTGAAGAAATTATGAAAAAAATAGTTGAGTTATCTAGATTATAAAATTTTATGGATATAAGTAAGTTTAAAGATTTATTTATAAGTGAAGCGGAGGATCGTTTACAAATTTTAAATGATAATCTTTTGGTTTTGGAGAAAAATCCAAGTGATGGGAAATTACTGGATGAGTTGATGCGTTCTTCACATACTATAAAAAGTTCTTCGGCAACGATGGGATATAAAAAGATGGCATTTTTGATGCATGTAATGGAAGATATTTTTGATTACGCTCGCAACGGTGTCTTAAAAATAACACCAACTATTATTGATCAACTTTTTAAGACTATTGATATTTCTGAAAAATCACTTGCGTCCATTAAAGAGTCTAATAATGAATTGAATGTAGATGCGATAATAGAAGAATTAAAAAAAATAACAGGTGTAAAAACAGAGGGAACTGGCAAGTCAATTAGAGCAGCTGATGGTAAACCTATTGTTGTTGATATAAAACCAAAAGAAGAAAAACAAATAAATAATGTTGAAGTAACAGCAGTAGAACCCGAGAAGAAAGCTAATATTGTACAAGCAGGAGAAGTTGTACAAAAAATTGAACATATTAAGGTGCCTATTAAGAGATTGGATGATCTTATGAATTTAATGGAGGAATTACTTGTTGACAAGATGAGATTGGAACAATTCAAAAATAGAGATGTTGAACTAAAGGGAGTTATTGAGCATCTAGGGCGTCTTGTTTCTGACATTCAGCATCAAGTTATGCAAGCACGACTTGTGCCAGTTGATCAAATCTTTGCGAGATTTCCTCGTATGGTTCGTGATCTTTCTCAAAACCAAAATAAACAAGTAGAACTTGAAGTTTCTGGTGGTGAGATTGAGCTTGATAGAACAGTTGTTGATAAATTAGGAGAGCCATTAGTCCATATTTTAAGGAATGCTGTAGATCATGGAATTGAAAAAAGCGGAATTATTAAGTTGCAGGCAATGCGAGAGAATGATTTTGCTTTAATTATTGTTGAAAATAATGGGGTGGGTATAAATTTTGGAAAAGTTAGGCAGGCGGCTGTTAAAAGAAATATAATCGGAGCAAAAGAAGCGGACTCTCTCAATAAAGACCAAATTATGAATTTGCTTTTTCATCCTAGATTGTCTACTAATGATGAGGTTACTGAGACATCTGGACGAGGAGTTGGATTAAGCGTTGTAAAGGGTTTTACAGATCAGATTGGAGGTAGGGTGATCATAGAATCTCCTTTGTCAGGTAATAATGGCACACGCTTCACACTAGAGTTACCTTTAACAATTGCAATTATTAACTCTCTTCTTGTAGGAGTAAAGGATACCTTATTTGCTATTCCATTTTCTAGTATTGAGAGGTCTGTTAATATACAAAACGGAGAGATAAAAAGTATGGCAGATCAAGATGTAGCAGTCGTAAGCGGTGTAGATGTACCACTTGTTTATTTGGATAAAGTTTTTTCTTTAAATGGTGCGGAAATTGCAGATATTAAATTTAAAAGTATAGAAGATGCAAGCCAAGAATTGGAGGTAAAAAATTTAAAATCATCAATTACGGCAGTCCTTATTAAAAGAGGAAAAGATGTTACTGGCATAGTGATTGATAAGTTGATAAATGAACAAGAGATTATTGTTAAACCATTGCCATCTGTGCTTCATGGAACAAAAGGATTTTCAGGATCAACTATTTTGGGTAATGGAAAGACAATATTGATTCTTGATGTCGTGAGTTTATTGGAAGATGCTAAAAAGTTTGTCAGGACTTCCAGATAAAAGATAAAGTTAAAATATAACATTAATAATAATTTACATATAAGTTATGGAAAAATATCTAACAGAGTTTGAAAGAGACCAGCTTGTGGAGGTGATTAATATAGGCACAGGAAATGCGTCTACTGCTTTATCACAAATGGTTAATAAGAAGGTTATGATTTTTGTGCCAGATATATTTGTAGATAGAGTGGAGCTAGTACCTAAGTTCTTCGGTAAGTCAGAAGAGATAATGACTGTTGTGTTTTTAAGGATATTAGGAGATGTGGAGGGAATTATGCTTTTAATGTTTTCTCCAGAAAATGCTTTAAAACTCGCCGGTCTCTTGGCTGGTAATCATAAAAAAGATATTAGATTTTTGGATGATATGGATCGTAGCGTATTGCGTGAAGTTGGTAATATATTAGCAGGAGCTGGAATTACATCTTTAGCTAAATTTTTGGATATGAACATCTTGCATTCAGTACCGGATTCTGCAACAGATATGTTAGGTTCTGTAGTGGATTCAATACTTGCTGATGTGGGTCAAGGATCAGATGTTGTTTTGGTCTTTAATGTTGATTTTCAAGTTGATGGAGAAAAAATAGATGGGCAGTTTTTTTTCCTTTTTGATCCAAAAGCTACCGCAAAAATATTAAAGGCAACGGAAAAAAAGTTAAATTATAAGGTAAATAATAATGCATCAAACAATTAATATAGATATGGGTGAGATGGCCGTTGGTTATAACGGCACTCATATAAAAACAGGAAGTATAGGCTCCTGTATTGTTATTGTTTTGTATGACTACGAGGCAAAAATAGGAGGTATGGCTCACGCAATGCTTCCTTCAAGAGGTGAAAGACAAATTGATCTGATCAATGAAGCGAGAGCTCATATTAATAAAACTGAATTTGTGGCAAGGTATGCAGATGAATCTGTGGATCGCTTGATAAAAGAAATAGAAAAGATTGGAGGAAAACGCGAAAGGTTAAAGGCAAAATTAACTGGTGGCGCAAGAATGTTCAAAGTTTTAAATGGAGATAAAGATGGAATTGGTTATCAAAATTTTGAATCAGCAAAAAGACGTCTTCAAGAGCTTGGTATTCCAATTGAAAATGAGGAGACTGGTGGTACAGTCGGAAGGGTAGCAGATCTTAATTTAGAAAATGGTTTGGTTGATGTTTCTACAAAAATGTAATAATTTTAGTAAAATAAATATAGTATGAAAGTTTTAATAATAGATGACGATAACTTTATACGCGAAGTTTACAAGTCTGAATTAAATCAGGAGAATATTGAGGTTGAATTAGCTGAGAGTGGAGAAGTGGGTTTAGAAAAGGTAAAGTCTATAAAAGTAGATTTGATTCTTTTGGATATGATGCTTCCTCAAAAAAGTGGTTTTGATGTTCTGACTGAATTAAAAAAAGACGCAGAATTGAGCAAGATACCTGTTATTGTATTTTCAAGCTTAAGTCAGCAAAGTGATATTGATGAGGCAAAAAGACTCGGTTGCTTAATGTATCTGCCAAAAGATACTTATTCACCAAATCAAATTGTTGATGAAATCAAAAAAATTATTTTAGGAAAATAGAATGAAGCTCGTAAATACACAATTAAAAATCCTTCTTATGGGGGTAAACCTTATCAGCTCAGAAAAGTTTGATATTGTGGAAAAAGAAGCGAATGATAAAAATATTTCTTTAATTGATTATTTATCAGATATAAATATTATATCTGATGAACATATTGGTCAGGTGATCGCAAATTATTTTAAATTTGATTATATAGATTTAAAAAAAGTAAAAATCAATGAAGATATTTTACATTTAGTGCCAGAACTTGTAGCGCGTAAAAAAGGTGTTATTGCTTTTATGCGAGATGAAAAAGGTGTAAAAGTTGGCATGACAAATCCAGATGATATTGAAGTTAAACATTTTATAGAGAAACGCGTTGGTCAAAATATTATAATTTTCTTTATAACAGAGAAGGCATTGCAAGGCGCTCTTTTAGCATATAAGGCCGGTATTAAAGATATTTTTGAGGAGGCTATGAAGCAACTTAAGGATATTTCTTTAACTAGAGAGCAAAGAGATGAAGCTGCAATTAGGGTGGTTGATATATTACTTCAATATAGCTATGACAACAAAACATCAGATATTCATATTGAGCCTTATAGAAAAAAAATAGTTGTTCGTTTTAGGATAGATGGTGTGTTGCATGATGTGCTGGATATGCCAAATGAATTGAGTGATGTTATA
Organism: Patescibacteria group bacterium; assembly: GCA_038061695.1. GTDB lineage: Bacteria > Patescibacteriota > Minisyncoccia > GWC2-36-17 > M10-OD1-4 > M10-OD1-4. The sequence goes on along the minus strand of JBBTYT010000014.1, from coordinate 10,169 downwards.
CTTACACGCATTAAAATTTTATCAAAGATGCGAACTGATGAGCATCGTGCCGCGCAAGATGGTAAGTTTAGATTTCACACAAAAGATGAAGAAGTTGATATGAGAGTATCCATTGTGCCAGTGACATCTGGCGAAAAGATTGTTATGAGGCTTCTATCAGCTAAAAGCAGAACTCTTGATTTAGTTTCGTTAGGTTTATCCGGCGCTGATCTTGAGAAAGTAAAAATAACTATAGAAAAACCTCATGGAATGATACTTGTGACTGGTCCAACAGGTAGTGGTAAGACAACAAGTGTTTATGCTGTGTTGAGTATATTAAATAAAAGAGATGTCAATATCTCAACTATTGAGGACCCTGTAGAGTATGACATAGAAGGTATTTCTCAAATTCAAGTTAATCCACAAACTAATCTAACATTTGCTAAAGGGCTCCGTGCAATTGTTCGTCAAGATCCGGATATTATTATGATTGGAGAGATTAGAGATGAAGAAACTGCTAGCATCGCGGTAAATTCCGCAATGACAGGGCATTTAGTGCTTTCTACTTTACATGCTAATGATTCTGCTACAACACTTCCTAGACTTTTAGATATGGGGATAGAGCCATTTCTTGTTGCTTCAACGGTAAATATTGCTATAGCTCAACGTTTGGTTAGAAAGATTTGTGAAAAATGTCGCTCATCTTATACATTAACAGAAGGAGAAAAAAAGATGATAGAGAGTGATGTAAAACTTAAGGCTATATTTGATGCTAAAGGCAAACAAGACTTAAGTGGCGTGCGTTTGTATAGAGGGGCAGGATGTAAGGTTTGTGGAAATACAGGTTATACTGGCAGGCTTGGTGTTTTTGAAGTTTTAGAAATGGCAGATAATATAAAAGAGCTAATTATTAAGCGAGCTTCTAGCGATGAGATAATGAAAGCAGCTATCATAAATGGTATGACAACAATGTTTCAGGATGGTATGAATAAAGTATTTCAAGGAGTAACGACATTAGATGAAGTATCAAGAGTAACAAAAATGTAATATGGCCGAATCATTAAAAAAAAGAAAGGGTTTTCTTGAAATGGATATTTCTATCCTTGGAGTGAATCTAGGAGAAAAAGTGATTTTTTCAAAGCATTTAGCTGTTATGTTGCGATCAGGTATGCCAATTACAGAAGCTTTTGATATATCTATAGATGCAACTCAAGGTAAATTAAAAAAAATTCTTAAAGGAATTCGTTTATCAATTCAAGCAGGTCATTCATTATCAGATTCATTTGCAAATTATCCAAAAACTTTTTCAGAACTCTTTATAAATGTTACTCGAGCTGGAGAAAAATCTGGTACACTAGTTGAAAATCTGGAAAATATTGCTGAAGAGTTAAGAAAGGAAAAAGAGCTTATTTCAAAAATAAAAGGAGCATTACTTTATCCTATTATTGTTCTTATAGCGACATTTGCATTGGGAATGGTGCTTGCTTTCGTTGTTTTACCAAAAATTACGCCACTTTTTGAAGGATTAAAGATAGATTTACCAGCAACCACACGTTCTTTAATTTGGCTTTCTAATGTTATTCAAGATCACGGTTTTTATATTTTTTGGGGCATAGTAGCATTTTTTATATTTATAGCTTGGCTTATAAGGCAAGAATTCTCAAAACCAGTAACACATTTGATTATGATTCGTGTGCCAATCTTGCGTACCCTTATTCGTAATGCAAATCTTGCTAGATTTTCGCGCACGCTCGGAATGCTTATTAAGAGTGGTGTCAACATAGATGAAGCTCTTAATATTACGAAAGCTACGATGGGTAATTATTATTTTAGAAGAGCGATTGGTAATGTAGCTCATCGTGCAAGTATGGGTGTAAAGCTCACAGATGGATTAGAAGAATCAAGTGATCTTTTCCCAAAACTTTTTACACGTATGGTTCACGTTGGAGAAGAATCAGGAAAGTTTGAAGATACGCTTTTTTATTTAGCGACTCTTTATGAGGCGGAGGTTGATACATCAACCAAATCTTTATCAACGGCTTTGGAGCCAATGCTACTTATTTTTATAGGTCTTGTCGTTGGATTTTTAGCTCTTTCAATAATTACACCAATTTATAATGTTACAGGTAATATCAAACGTTAAAAATAGTCAGTATGGTTTTACTCTGATAGAGCTTCTTTTGGTGATAGGTATCACTTTAATTTTGGCCGCTGCGTCTGTGCCGGTTTATGGTAATTTACAGGTATCAGCGCAATTAAATGAAAATACTGCGCAGATAATCCAAGCTATTAGAACTGCAAGAGGGCGTAGTATCGCAGGACTTAATAATGCTTCTCATGGTATATATTTTGAAATTAATGCTGGCTCTAGCGACAGATTTACTTTATATCAAGGTTCTTCTTACATAGGACGAAATAGTCTTTATGATAGAGTTGTAACACTAGATAATGCGCTTTCTATTTTAACAACATTATCAGGGAATGAAGTAAATTTTTCAAAAGGATTAGGTGTCCCAAATGCAAATGGGATGGTAACATTAACTCATACTGTAAATTCAAATAGGGTTATTGATATAAATAATTTTGGAGTAGTTGAAGAAAAATAGAGTAATAATTATATGTTAAAAATCAATCAATCTGGGCAGTCTATTTTAGAAGTCATAGTAGCTATGGCTATTTTTGCTTTAATTTCTTCAGCAATAATTTCTATGGTTCTTGGTAGTTTTATAGGGTTAATACAGGGTGGTGAACAAACACAAGCGGAAGCTTTAGCGCAAGAAGGTGTTGAGGCTGTAAAAGCAATTTATGATGAATCATGGAATGGTCTGACATATGCCACAAGTTCTGTTTCTATATCTGGCGGCAAATGGATTTTTGACGGTGAGGGTACTACGGAAACAATCGGACAGTTTACTCGTACAATTTCTTTTGCGAATGTTTGCAGAGATGCAACTGATAAGATTGTTGCTTGTCCTGGAATTTATACAGATTTACATAGCAAGGAAGTGAGATCATCTGTGAAATGGGATACGCGTGATAATGTATCAAATACAGTTTTTCGTCTTGCTTATATTACTAATTGGGATTCTCGTGAATTAACACAGAGTGATTGGTCTGGTGGATCAGGAGATGCGCAGTGGTCTAATCCAACTAAATATAATACAGGTGTAAATATTAATCATACTATAGCAGGACAATTAGAACTTGCTGAAGCTGTAGATGGAGTATGGTCTTTGTCTGGCGGATCATTAGCGTCAGATACATCTGATCTTGATTTTAATCAAGGAACTTATTCAAATATTCAGGTTATTGGTAGCGGGAGTGCGGCAAGTTTATTTTTAACGCAGAGTCTTTTATGGTCACTCCATACAGATACAGGCTCTGAAGTATGGAATGATCTTGTCTGTACTTCCGCTTCAAATTGTTGGACTGTTGGTGATGGCGGATCATTAGCTCAATATAACGGCACGACTTGGATAGAGTCAACGATTGTTTCCAGCGCTAATATAAATGCAGTATATGCTCTTTCATCTTCCGATATCTGGGCATCAGGAGCTAGCGGTAGAATCTGGCATTACAACGGAACAGTATGGTCACTTCATACAGATACAGGCTCTGAAGTATGGAATGATATTGTCTGTACTTCCGCTTCAAATTGTTGGACTGTTGGCAACAGCGGAGTATTAGCTCAATACAATGGCACAACTTGGATAGAGTCAACGATTGTTTCCAGTGCTAATATAAATGCAGTATATGCTCTTTCATCTTCCGATATCTGGGCATCAGGAGCTAGCGGTAGAATCTGGCATTAC
>JBBTYT010000014.1:0-6278 GCA_038061695.1 Patescibacteria group bacterium | reverse complement strand
CTGAAGTATGGAATGATATTGTCTGTACTTCCGCTTCAAATTGTTGGACTGTTGGTGATAGCGGAACTATTTTCAAATACGACACTGTTTATGATCCATCTGGTACATTTACTTCTCGTATAATTGATAGCGGTATCGTCGGAACTATATGGAATATTATTTATTGGACAGAAATAATTCCATTAGGTGGTGCTATTACTATCTCTACAAGAACAGGTAATACAGCGACACCAGATGGAAGTTGGAGTGGTTGGAGTGGGGAGTTAAATAATGCTTCAGGATCAGATATAACTTCAGTTGATGGACGGTATATACAATATCGTATAACTTTTACACGTCCTACAGACCCAACAACAACAGTGCAGCTTGATGACATCTCTATTATTTATGGATTAGCAACATCACAACATTTATATGATATTTATACTATCTCTGCGAGTGATATCTGGGCTGTTGGTAATAGCGGAGTCATAATTCATTACGACGGAACATCATGGTCGCTTCATACAGATACAGGCTCTGAAGTATGGAACGATATTGCTTGTACTTCCGCTTCAAATTGTTGGACTGTTGGTGATAGCGGATCATTAGCTCAATACAATGGCACGACTTGGATAGAGTCAACTATTATTTCCAGCGCTCACATAAATGCAGTATATGCTCTTTCATCTTCCGATATCTGGGCATCAGGAGCTAGCGGTAGAATCTGGCATTACGACGGAACAGTATGGTCGCTTCATACAGATACAGGCTCTGAAGTATGGAATGATCTTGTCTGTATCTCCTCTTCAAATTGTTGGGCTGTTGGTGATAGCGGATCATTAGCTCAATATAACGGCACTGCTTGGATAGGATCAACGATCTCTCCTACAGATCATATTAATAGTATTTATGCTTTTTCTTCTTCCAATATCTGGGCAGTAGGCGCTAACGGTAACATATGGAAATATAATGGTGTTGCCTGGTTAATGCATACAAATACTGGTAGTCAAAATTGGAATGGAATTTTCTTTGTCAATGAGAATGACGGATTTGTGGTTGGTGAAGAGGGTATTATTTGGCGTTGGTTAGGAACGAGTTGGAATTCTTTTATTTCGCCGACCAGTAGTAATCTAAATGCTCTCTCTTTGGTGAATTTTCAATCAGGATGGTCAATTGGAAGTAGCGGAACAATTATTCATTTCTCAAGAGATGCTCTTTATGAAGCAAGTGGCTCTATGACATCATCTGCATTTAATATGAGTAACATTTCACCGGTACAAGCTGTTGAATGGGATGAGGTAATTCCTTCTTGTTCACCAGCATGTGATATTACAATAGATATTTCAACTGCTACTGATTCTGGAGGTGCTCCTGGTGTATGGACTGGTTGGCAAAATACTACAATCCCTAAGGGAACTCTTTTACCAACAAGCTTAAACGGTAATCAGTGGCTACGTTATAGAGCAAATTTAACAGGTGATGGTGTAAGTACTCCAGCACTTACTGAAGTGAGAGTTAATTATAAATAGCAATGATAATAGAAAAAAAAATATCACAAGGATTTACTCTCATAGAAACACTCATTTATATAGCTATAATGGGTATGGCGGTGAGTAGTTTTGTGCTTTTTTCTATTTCTGTCTTAAATTCAAGAAGTAAGACATATGTTGTACAAGAAGTTCAAGCAAACGCGCGTACGGCGATGGATATTATGAGTCGCAAGATTCGCGCATCAACAGGCGTAAATATTGGCGCTTCAACATTTGGTTCTGATCCTGGAATTTTATCACTTTCAATGGCTGATGTATCTAAAAATCCGACCATTTTTTCTTTAAATCAAAATGATGGTGTGTTGCAGATAACTGAAGGATTGTCTCCTGCTCTTTTCATAGTAAGCGATGAAGTTAAAATTACAAACCTCTCTTTTACTAATGCAACTGGATCAGGTATACGAGAAAACATACGCATTGATATGACTGTTGATTACAATAATCCTGATACAGATATCATATATGATTATTCACAGAGCTTGAGAACTACAATTGGAGTAAGGCAATAATTTTATGATAAAAAAGATAGATACAAAATTTAAATTTCAAAATTCACAGCGAGGTTTTGCAGCATTACTTACCATTGTAGTTGTAAGTGTGGCGGTTCTAATTCTAGCATACAGCGCTTCTATTTTGGGTTTGGGTGAGCTTGATTTGGGATATACGTCGCAAAAAGGAGAAGAGGCATTTGCAATTGCAGATGGTTGTATGGAGGAGTCTTTTCGAAGACTTCGTCTTAATGTGGTATACTTAGGCGAAACGATTACAACAAGCAATGGTTTGTGTGTAATAAGTGTAGTTGCTGTTGGTAGTGATCGTACTATTACAGTTACCGCAAACACTACGGATTTTTACTATAAAAAGATAGAAGCTAATATAACACTCTCAAGTGATATATTGCCTGTTATTACTATTAATTCATGGGCAGAAAAGTAAAATTAGATCTTCTTATGTTAAAGATATTTTCATCAAATAAAAAATCCATCGGCATTGATATTTCAGACCACACCATTGAGGTGGTGGAGCTTTCAATGTCTGCCAAGGGAATAAATATTGAAAATATAAGTAGTATAATATTAAGTTCTGGAATAGTTGAGCGTGGAAGAATAAAGGATAAAATAAAGCTAGCTGAATTAGTAAAAAAGATGCTCAAGGATGCAAGTCCAAACCCAATTATTACGAAGCAGATTATTTTTGGTTTACCGGAAAGTCAAGTATACACTCACATAGCTACTCTTATGCCACACGACAAACAAGCAAGAGATGAGCTTGTAATTAAAGAGGCAGAAAATAATATACCGTTACAGAATAATGAATTGGAATTTTCCTACAGATCTCTTTATGAGAGCGAAAGCGGGGTAGAAATTGTTCTCGTTGCAGCTAGTCGCGAAGTGATTTTTGAGTGGCAGGAGTTTTTTAAAAGTTTGGATATTTTTATAGAAGTTTTTGACATAGAAGCACTTGCATTATTTAGAGGCATATCAACTTCACAATTAAAATATCCTATGAGTATTGTTGATATCGGCGCTGTAACCACCAATGTTTCTATTTTTGATAAAAACGGTTTGCGGTACTCTTATGCAATAAATATCGCCGGTAAACAATTTACTCAAGAGATTGCCAAGGTTCTCAACAAAAGCGAAGAAGAGGCTGAGGAATTAAAAAAAGAAATTGGATTGTCAAAACCAGGCGAACAAGTAAATGAAATTTTGACTAAAGCTTTGCAGTTAGTGGTATTAGATATTAAAAAAACTTTTAATTATTTTAATACGCAAAAAAATGAAAATATAGTGGAAGTTGTTCTTGTTGGCGGATCAAGCGCTTTAAAGGGCTTGGTTGATTATTTCAACATAAATCTTGGCGTGCCAACAAAAATAGGAAATCAAGTATTAGATGAGCATGCTTCCGGTGAAAAATTAAATTATATAGAGGCTATAGGTCTTGCTCTTCGTGGACTGGATAAAAAATGGGACAAAAGTGACCCAGCTATTTTACCAATAAAAGAAGAACGTAAGCCTAATAAAACAAGAAATTTAGTGAGTAATATTTTGTCTGGCTTCATGAGTTTTTTTAAACAATCAAAAGATAATACTCCAAAGGGAGGTGGTGATGATGATCAGGATAGCGATAGAAAATTACATATTCAAAAAATTATATTGATTGGTTTATTTATTGTTGCGATGGTGGCCATCCCTGCATCTTATTGGTATAGAGGAGTTCAAAAAGAGAAAAAAGAGGCAGATATAAAGTCGCGACTGGAGGCAATTGACATTGCAACAGAAAAACAAAAATTGGAGGATATTAAAAAAGATGATATAATTAATCCTAATGTTTTACCTCAAGCAGAGAAAAGTGTAATTATAATAAAGAGTGTAAATGTGCGAAGTGGTCCTGGAATAAATTATGCTAAAATAGCTGAAGTTTTACCGAAAGAAACTTATCCACTATTGGAAGAAAAAGGAAATTGGTATAGAATAAAGCTAAATGATAAAATTGATGGTTGGGTTGTTTCGCGATACGCAATAAAAAAATAATATGATATTAAATTTTTATCAGAAAGATAATAAAAAAGGGTTTACATTGATTGAGTTATTGATAGTCATCGCAATCATTGCCATATTGGCTGCGGTGGTTTTTGTTGCTCTTGACCCACTAACTAGGTTTCAAGATGCGCGTGATTCAAGTAGATGGAATGATGCAACTTCTCTTCTTTCTGCTGTTAAAATTGATCAGGTAGATAATGGCGGTTCTTATCTTTGGGCTGTTTCAAATGCAACAGCTGGTACTAATTATATGATAAGTAATGCAACAACAACCTCAGGATGTAATCTAACATGTGATGCCACAATAGCTAATGCTACTGATTGTGTAAACTTACAAGGGTTCGTTAACGAAGGATATGTTGGCTCATTACCAGTGAGCCCTAACGGAGCAGGAACATGGTCTTCTATTTATACTGGCTACTATATGACTAGAAGTGCTGTTGGAACGATAACAATTGGTGCTTGTGAGTCTGAAAATAGCTCATCAATTTCCGTAACAAGATAAATATTAAGAAAATATAACTCATATAAAAATTCCGCTCAAAAGTGGAATTTTTATTTTTTAATTTAATTTATCAACTCTTTATTTAAGAGCTATTTTATTATATTATAATATAGCTACATTAAAAAGATTATACACGATATAAATATATGGAAAATATAAAATTAAAGATACCAACAATAATTATAATATTTGGAGCAAGGGGGGATTTAAGTAGAAAAAAGCTATTCCCAGCTTTTTTTGATCTTTATTCAAAAGATATTTTGCCGGAGAAGTTTAGATTCATAGGTGTTTCAAGAGCTAAAATGTCCAGTAATGAATTTTCTGAAATAATAGAAAAATCAATAATAGAAAATTACAAAGGAAAAATTAATGACTTATATTTTGGTGAATTTACTGAACCTGCTGATTATATTGAAGGAGTTTTTGAGGATAGCGATGCATATAAAAAGATTGCGGAACGTCTGGCTAATATAGATAAAGAGTTTGGTGTTTGTTCAAATAAACTTTTTTATCTTGCTGTACCTCCGAAAAATTACGAAGTTATTATCAAAAATTTAGACAAATCAGGACTAACAATACCTTGTAGTAAGAAAGAGGGTTGGACGAGGGTTTTAATAGAGAAACCATTTGGATCGGATTTGAAAACAGCAAAATCTTTAGATAGGCTCTTGGGAGAATTATTTAAAGAAGAACAGATATTTAGGATAGATCACTATCTAGCAAAAGAGACAATACAAAATATTTTAACATTTAGATTTACAAATACATTATTTGAGCCTATTTGGAATAGTAAATATATAGAAAAAGTTGAGATAAAATTACTTGAAAAACAAGATGTTTCAGGAAGGGGAGCTTTTTATGATGGCATAGGAGCTTTGCGTGATGTCGGTCAAAATCATATTTTGCAGATATTAGCTTCAATCGCTATGGAAAAACCCAAAGAGTTAAACGCAGATAATATCAGAAGCAAAAGAGCAAAGCTTCTCTCAGAATTAAAATCAATCTCAAAAAAAGATATTAAAAATTCTGCGGTGAAATCTCAATATGAAGGATATAGAGATGAGAAGGGAGTTGATAAGGATTCAAATACTGAAACCTATTTTAAATTGAAATCTTTTATTAAAAATAAAAGATGGAATGGAGTGCCATTTATTCTGGAGAGCGGAAAGGCTCTTTCAGAATCAAAAATAGAAGCAAAGATATTTTTTAAAGAACAAAAACCATGTTTTTGTATTTCTCAACACGAGAAGCATATTCATCAAAATATATTAACATTTAAAATTCAACCAGATGAGTCTATTGAGTTAAAATTCTATGTTAAAAAACCAAGTCTGACAATGGATTATATTGAACAGGATTTAACATTTAAATATGGCGGAGACTCATTAGGCGCATTAATGCCGGATGCTTATGAAAAAATACTTTTTGATTGTATAGTTGGCGATCAGACTTTATTTGCAAGTACAAAAGAAGTTTTTGAATCCTGGAAATTCATAACTTCTATACTGGAAAGTTGGAATGATTTTAAGCCTAGTATATATAAAAAAGGCGATACTAGCTCTTGATTTTAAATATCTTTTAGTCTAGTATTCAGAACATGAATAAGACTCTCAGAAAAAACTCAAAATGCTCAATATTTAAAACATATTTACCTATCTTGCTAGCAATATTCTTCATAGGAACATTCGGTATTTCCAA
>JBBTYT010000013.1:44432-65490 GCA_038061695.1 Patescibacteria group bacterium | reverse complement strand
TTCCATTTTCTAATCGCTTCGCTCAAGAAAATTAGGTCGCAAATGGAAAATTCCTCTTGAAAGTTTGTTGATGTTTATACATACATGGTATCATATTGGTGTTATGAAGAAGTAGGTCCATTGCTGATAGTAGAGAAATTATGCTTAAAAAATTTTTTCAGAATAACGAAATTCTTCAGTCTGTTCAAGACGGGATTACAGAAAAGACAACTAGTCCTGTGTTCGGTATTTTTGTTTTGTCTTGGTTATTTTTTCACTGGAAATTTGTATATGTGGCACTTTTTATAAGTGAGGAGAAAATTTGGGAATTTACGAAAGGACAACTAAAAAGTGACTATTTAAGCGAGATATTTATTGATTTTTCAGACCCTTGGTTCTATGCATTATGGATACTCCCCTTCATTTTTACATGGATATTTATATGGAAATTCCCAAAATGGATTTCAATTCCAGCGTTTAAAAAATCACAAAAGTACAATACAGAAAAGTTGGAAATAAAGCTGGAGGAAGAAAAAAAGATATTTCAAAAACAATTAGAAGCGGTTGAGCTCATGGGGAAAAAAACCGAAAAAGAAAAAGAGATAAAAGTGCAGGAAAAAGAGATAAAAGAATTAGACCCAACAACCACATGGGAAGAAGAGTTGAAAAGTGTATATTCAGATACAATGGTTATTCAAGCAATTAGAGAGGGAAATCAAGCAATTTATGCAACTTCTGGAAGATTCGTTACTGACAGAAGTGGATCTAGTCGGGGATATAACTCGTATATATCTAGCGAATCGCTATCTATTTTGCATGTATCAGGGTTGATAGAATTCGTGGTGGTGCCTACACAAGAAAAGACCATTGCATTTACAGAGAAGGGAAAATTTTTTTTACGTAGATTGCAAAAAGATAAGATAATAATTTAAAAAGTTATAAACGTAGTTATCTTAAATAACAATAAGTAAAATTTAAGATGAGATGTTAAGTTACAGGGAAATGTGTGACGCTGAAAATGTATAGACGCTTCAGTGTATCATTAATTGATGCTATTTTAGAACAAAAAGCTATCATCAAAAATTAAATGCATTTTCCGAACAAACAAAAAACTTTAATAAATTCATATTAAATAATGATTTTATTGGTGATTTATATTTAAAAGCGTGAAAAAAGCTAAAAAAATAGAGTTTTTCACGATTATGTTGACATTTTTTTTAAAATATATTATTATTTGCTCGTTATGCTATTAATGAAGTAGCTCTTTAAAAATCCAAAAGGAGAAGGAATAATGAATACAAAAGATAAATTGGCTCAATTATTTAACTCATTGAAACCTGGTGATCTCCTGTTGATTCCATTTCAGCAGGATGAATTAAGTAAATCAGTAGTTCTGTATTCAGCGGTTTTGCGTTTAGGTAAAGTAGGAGAAATTTACATATCTTTTCCAAACGAATCAGAAGCTATAAGCAAACCGTGTCATTATAATAATCCGATACATTGGGATGGCGACAAAGAAGCTTTTATTGATAGCTCTGGTGATGAGTTGGTATGGTCTTCTACTGATATACAGGTGCTGCGTGGCGACGCCATAGCGGTGGCCGAGGAATACGAAAAAGTCCCACGCGTTGATGATGTACGATGCGTTGTTACTGAAGAAGTGGCAGAAGCTTTTTTACATTCGCTAGATTCTACGATTATTGATGCCATTATGCAAAACGAGGAGGCTGGTAATGTATCTCAGCAACTTTCCCTCATAATGGATCATATTGGTCTTAAGGATCACAATGCCAGCCAACTTGCCGTCATCGAATATTTTATAGTAATGATACTTGAGGGGATTAACTCGCAAAAAGCAAGAATTATGCTAAATATAATGTTTACGCAAGATGAATTGCCAAATGAATCAGACGATGCTTTAAAAAATGGATCTCAAATCCATTAAATATGAAGTTAATAATAGCCGTCCAAAAAGGGCGGCTTTATTTTATAATAGATAGTATTCTATACAAAATACTCAGATCCATTAAAAATAATTTCACCGTCGGCAAGTACACAATCAACAACTGGGAATATATCTATATGAAATTTTGATTTATGGGTTGTGATATCACTTTTTTTATAAACAGAATGTTTTTCACCAAGAGAGAGATGTAATCCAAAAATACGCTCAAAGGCGGTGATATCTTGTAAGTAATGTTCACGGGTTATGGCGCGATTCAGTCCAAAACCTATCTCACGAATAAGCGGGCTTTCGTATTGTTTTACTATATTAATAATATTTACGAATGATTCCGGGGTATTTTCTGCCCAACCTACGATTAGCCCATCTTTGATATCCACACGAAAAGGCTCGTGCATATTGATGCAGAAGTCGCTTCCAGCATATGCGTAAATCATACAGGAGCCGTTCATCTTGGCAAAGTCTTTGCTTTCAGTGAATACTTCACCGATTGGAAAAGTACCGCCGATATTTTCCATACCGGTATAATCACCGATATTTAATTTTGGAGGCTCAACACCACCTTTCACAGTGAGTGTTATTTCACCTGATTTAATCTCAAGCATCTCTATTTTTTCAAGTTTTGCTTTGAGTTTTGGTCCGACAGAGCGGTACCATGCTGTATCATATTCAAGCGCGTTGACATATACATTCCAAACATCCTCTGTATTGCGATGAAGATGCATATGCTCAATCACTTTTAATTTTTTCTGAAATAAGTGCAAACGGATACGAAAGGCATCCAAAAGAAAATTAGAAGATTGAATAAGGACTACTAGATCATTTGGCGCGAGTTCATTAAAAACAGTAATAATATCTTCTTTAGAAATAGTATCAAAATCAATAAAACGCGCATCAGGCAAAGCAATGCGATATGCTTCTGTTAAGATATTTGTGAGACCATAGCGTGTGTCATATACCACCAAAGCCTTTTCTGTCGGTTTATGTTCTATTGAAAGGCGAATGATATCTCGAATATGTTTGCTCGCCAGTGTTATAAGTTCTTGTTTCATATTTATAGAGTATATTAAATAATTATAAAAATCAAAATACTTGCAAAAGAACGCGGTTTTCTTTATTATGTAGTTATGTAATTTTGAAAATTAATAACAAATCTTGAATTACGAAACTCAAAGATTAAGGCTTTCTGACGTGTTAACGGTAAGCGCAGCTAATCTGCCGGTCGGCAGATTAGCGTGAGTACACAGAAGAAAGTCTTAATCTTTGAGTTTCGTAATTCAAAGTAACAAAGATATGGAGACAAACGCAGATAAAAAAGATAAATTTGCTGAAAAGAAGATAACGGCGAGAGCTGAAGATTATTCACAGTGGTATCTTGATATAGTAGATGTTGCTGAGCTTGCTGAGTACGGACCTGTTAGGGGATGTATGGTGATTAAGCCATATGGATATGCTCTTTGGGAAAAAACTCAAAATATTCTTGATGAAAAATTTAAGGAAACGGGAGTTCAGAACGCTTATTTTCCGCTTTTTATACCGGAAAGACTTTTGAAAAAAGAAGAAAAGCATATTGAAGGATTTGCGCCGGAAATAGCTGTTGTTACTCATGCCGGAGGAAAGAAACTTGAGGAGCCGTTGGTTGTTCGTCCAACATCAGAAACTATAATGTATGATGTTTTTTCAAGATGGATTCACTCATATCGCGATCTTCCTCTCCTCATCAATCAATGGGCAAATGTGGTTAGATGGGAGATGCGTCCAAGATTGTTTTTGCGTACAGTTGAATTTTTATGGCAAGAAGGACATACGGTTCATGAAAAAGAAGGAGAAGCGGATTTAAGAGCAAAACAAATGCTGGAGATTTACAGAGATTTTGCTGAAAATATTATGGCAATACCTGTTATTTCTGGCATGAAATCAGAATCGGAAAAATTTGCAGGAGCTTTAGCTACATACACCATTGAAGCGATGATGCAGGACGGAAAAGCTCTTCAGTTTGCAACGTCGCATAATCTTGGTCAAAACTTTGCAAAAGTATTTGATGTGAAATTTTTGGATAAGAGTTCTGTTGAGCAATATGGATGGCAGACAAGTTGGGGATTGAGCACAAGGACTATCGGTGGATTGATAATGACACATAGTGACGATAAAGGTTTGGTTTTACCGCCAAAAATCGCTTCAATACAAGCGATAATTACTACGATTATTCCATCAGAAAAAGATAGAGATATGGTGACAGTTAAGGCTCAGGAGATTAATAAGATTTTAAAGAGCTTTGGTATAAGGTCTCAAGTGGATGCGAGAGATAAAAGGCCTGGTGAGAAATATTATGAATGGGAGAAAAAAGGAGTGCCTGTGCGTGTTGAGCTTGGACCAAAAGATATAGCTAATAATTCAGCTGTCCTTGTACGCAGAGATACAGGTGAAAAGATTAAAGTTTCATTGGATATTATTGCTGATAAGCTTAATTCTATCTTACAGGAAATCCAATCTAATTTATATAAGAGAGCTTTAGATTATAGATTAGAAAAAAGTAAGACAGTAGAAAATTGGAATGATTTTATGATAGCAATAGAAGGCGGAAATTTTGTTTATGCTCACTGGTGTGGTGACGCTGATGTGGAGAAGCAAATTAAAGAGGAGAGCGGGGCGACTATTCGCTGTATTCCATTTGACCAAAAAGAAGAGCTTGGCAAGTGTATTAAAACAGGTAAGCCTTCTAATAAAAGAGTGATATTTGCCAAAGCATATTAGCCAAATATCTCTCATATTTTAAATATATGATATAATAAATTATATTAATTTAGATATACTGTATATAAAAATGTCTTTTTTCTCTATTTTTAAAAAAAATGATTCTATCTTTGATGAGAATGGCTATCTCTCTCTTTTCTCTATTTTTTCTGATAGAGTTGTATTTTTTTTAATTAAAAAAGAACGGTCAAAAACAGGAGATACATTTTCTATTATAAATTCTATAGTTGAAACACAAGAAGAATCATTTTTGAAAGGAGATTTTGATTTTGATAAATTAAAATTAAATTGCGGTAAGATAAAGCATAAGCTTGCAAATATGAATATTAAAGTAGGTAATATAATGTTTGCTTTTTCTCCAGAAGTTTCCGCATCTATTTTTATTTCTAAAAATTTTGAAAGAGTTAATAGAGAGGTAAAAATTACTCAGAGCGAAATAGACTCCATGATCATTGATATTAAATCAGAATTTTTAAAGAGCGGTCAAATGATGTCGCTTGAAAAATTGGAGAAAATTTTAATAGATGGCTATCCAGTACAAGATTATTTAGAGTTATCAGGCAAGAATATAAATATTGGAATTTTGGGTGTTGCTTCAAAAAAAGAGATAAGTTTAAACTTAAAAAGCCTAGCATCTTTTTTAAAAGGAAATTTTAAAGGAGCTTTTCCACTGGATATCTCATTGGTTAATTTAAAGAAAGATTTTTCTAAATTAGAAGATGCTTTATTTATAAATATATTTGAAAACTTATCATCTCTATTTTTATTAAGATCAGGACGTGTGGACTATATTGAAAATGCTGATATCGGATATGGAGATTTTGAAAGGCATATATCAGAGTATTTTGCCGTAGGTAGAGAGGAAGCAAAGAGCATTAAAAGAAAATTTATCTCCGGAGATCTTGATGTAAGTATATTGGATAATATTAGATCGTTGTCATTTATATCTGCAGAAAATATTCTTAGTAAGATAAAACCATCTCTAATCACATTAAGTAAATTTGATTTATTGCCGGCTAACATTTTTATTTATTTTTCTTCAGATGTTACACTTCAAATATCTCAGATATTTAAAAAAAGTAATAATTGGTTTTCTGACCTTCCATTTGTTAAAAACGTTGAAGTGGAATTTTTAAATATGAGTAATATGGTAAACTTTTTTAAAGATGAAAAAAAGTTATTCACAGAGGGAGAGTATTCATATATTTATGCTATAATATACACTATAAGTAAGTTAAAATAATAATCATGAAAAAAACATTATATATTCATAAGAATGAATCATTGATATACCTTATAGATAGAATAGAAAATACCAGAAGTAATGAAATTGATTTAAATATTGATGAGAATCCGGAGCTATTTTCAGAATTTATAAATTTAAAACTTCTAAAAAGAGAAGTTGAAGCTCTTGGTAAATCCTTAACAATAATATCAAATAACGCAAATGTATTGTCATTTGTTGAGAAAGCTGGTTTTGATACTGCTGGTGTTCCTGGTAAGAATAGGATATCACAATCTGATTTCATTGATAGTTCTGAAGTAATAAGAGATGATCATTTGATATCAGATATTAAGAGACCTCCATTTTTAAATAATATTGAACAAGAGAAGATAAAAAAACATGAAGAGATAGATATTGATGCAGAAAATAATTTTATTGAAGAGCCTGTAAATTCTTTTAATTATGAGAAGAATCAGAATGCCAATTCATTTTTTGAAAAATCAATGAAAGATAAATTGGAAGTTCAAGAATCAAATTTATTTGCTAAAAAAACAAATGATGGCAACAGAATTTTCAAAAAGCCGAGTTTAAATTTTACATTTTTATTTCAAAATAAGAAAATAACATCTTATATGGTTTTGGCTCTCATTATTGTTATTATTGGGGGTATGTTTTTATTCAGATCAAAAGCTGATTTAACAATAGTAGTTAAAAAAGAAACAGTTGATTTTACATTCCCTGTTTCTTCTGATGCCTCAGTATCTGCTGTTGATATTTTAAATGGAAAAGTTCCGGGTCAAATTATTACTCTTGAGAAAGAGATTTCCGGAGAATTTAAAGCTACCGGCGTATCTTCAGGAGCAACAAAATCAATCGGTAAACTTACTGTATATAATGGATATAATGCAGAATCGCAACAGTTGGTGGCAAAAACAAGATTTCAAACAAATGACGGGAAGATTTTTAGATTGATGAAGAAATCTTCTATTCCTGGAGCTAAGATGAGTGGCGATAAAGTTATATCTCCAGGAATGCTTGAGGTTGATGTGGAAGCTGATAAAGCAGGACCGGAATATAATATCTCTCCAAGTGATTTTGTAATACCTGGATTTGAGGGTACTGATAAATTTAAATTATTTTATGCTAAATCTATCGGTAGTATGAGTGGTGGATCTTTAGGAGAGACAAGAGCTATAACAAAATCTGATTTAGATGATGCAAAGTCAGAATTATTAAGTCAAATTGAATCAAGTAAGAAAGATTATTTGAGCTCAAATATTCCAAATAATTTGACGATGCTTGATACTTCAATAAGTGAAAAGATGGGAACACTCAATGCCCCAAAAGAAGGTCTAGCAACCGATAGCTTTACAGCATCAATAAAAATAATATATACTATATTTGCTTTTGATAAGAAAGATATAATAATTCTTGCGAATGCTAACTTGGCAAATAAGATAAAAGATGATAGAAAGACTTATTCTGAAACGCAAGTAATTTCTTACGATGGTGGTATTCTGAATCTTGATAAGTCTTCATTTTCGTTTTCAGTTCGTTCTAGTGAGGTTGTTGGCGGAAATATAAATATATCTGATTTAAAGGTAAATCTTGTAGGTAAAGATGAATTGGAAATTAAAAAAGTCCTAACATCAAATGAATCAATAGAGAGCGCCGAAATCACTCTTTGGCCATTTTGGTCTTCCAGAGCTCCTTCAAATCCAGATAGAATTATTATAAAAATAAATGAGTAAGTAAAAACTATTGACTTTTATTATATTTTTTGTTAAAAATATATACAACTTATTATGACAAAAGAAAAGATAATAAAAGAAGGCGTAGTAGAAGAGACTTTACCTAGTACTAATTTCAGAGTAAGATTAGAAAATGGGAACTTAATTTTAGCTCATTTATCTGGTAAAATGCGAATGAATTACATTAAGATTCTTCCTGGGGATGTTGTTAGAATGGAAATGTCTCCTTATGATTTAACAAAAGGTAGGATAACTTATAGATTAAAATGAAGGTCAGAGCATCTGTAAAAAAAATGTGCGCAAAATGTAAGACTGTCAGAAGAAATGGCAGAGTTCATGTTATTTGTGGTAATGTAAAACATAAACAAAGACAAAAGTAATTAAATTTAATTAAGATAAAAAAATAATGCCAAGAATAGCCGGTGTAAATATACCAGATGATAAAAGAATAGAGATTGCGTTAACCTATGTTTTTGGTGTTGGAAAGGCGATATCTCAAAATGCTTTAAAGGCAACAAAGATAGATCCGAATACAAGAGCTAATAAATTATCAGCAGACGATATCAATAGGTTAAAGGATTATCTTGAGAAAAATCATAAAATAGAAGGAGATTTAAAAAGAGATGTGATGTTTAATATTAAAAGATTAAAAGATATAAAATCTTATAGAGGGATAAGACATCAAAAGGGTTTACCAGTAAGAGGTCAGAGAACTAAAACAAATTCAAGAACAAGAAGAGGAAATAAGAGAATAACAGTTGGCTCAGGAAGAGTTGCTGTAGCAAAGAAATAATATTATGGGTAAGAAAAAAATATTAAAACAAACGGAGACTGATTTAATGAAGGAAACAAAAATCATTGAAGATGCTGTTGTTAAAAGTGTTGGAAATGCCGTAAAAAAGAACTCAATTACAAGAAGAGGTCAAGCTTTTATTGATGCAACATACAACAATACAAGAATTACAATAACTGATGAGAGTGGTAATGTTTTAGCTTGGTCATCATCAGGATCGTTAGGATTTAAAGGTGCTAAGAAATCCACACCTTATGCGGCGGCAAAAGTGGCTGAAACTGTAATAGAAAAAATAAAGAAAACAGGCTTGCAAGATTTAGCTGTTTATGTTAAAGGTATAGGGCAGGGTAGAGAGTCCGCTGCAAGAGGATTGGCAAATTTCGGTTTAAATATAATTTCAATCGCCGATATTACGCCGATACCTCATAATGGTTGTAAGGCTAAGAAGCCAAGAAGAATATAACAAGTAAGAAAGATAGTAAGATGTTAGTTTGTATTACTTTTGTATTACTTATCGACACTTTGCTTTAATTTATTTTATGGAAGTAGGTTCAAAATGTAAAAAATGCAGAAGGGCGGGAGAGAAGCTTTTTTTAAAAGGTGATCGTTGTTTTACCCAAAAATGTGCTTTAACAAGAAGGTCTTATTCTCCAGGTGTTCATGGTCCTAGTAAAAAAAGGAAGAGTGTGTCAGAATATGGCATACAATTAAGTGAAAAGCAGAAAGTTAAAAGAAGTTATTATCTTAGAGAAAATCAATTTAGAAAATATTTTGAAATTGCAAGTAGAAAAGATGGTATAACAGGAGATACTCTTCTTCAGATATTAGAAACAAGATTGGATAATGTTGTTTTTAGAGGCGGTTTTGCCGGATCAAGAAGTATGGCTAAGCAGATAGTTGGTCATGGGCATATAACTATAAATGATAAAAGAGTGGATATCCCATCAATTTTAGTGAAAATTGGCGACAAAATAGCAATCAGAAAAGGTTCAAATTCAAAAGTTATTTTTAATGGATTACAAGATAAGTTAAAGAAATTTCGAACAGCAGACTGGATTGGGTTGGATAAAGAGAGTTTGACTATATCAATAAACAGAATGCCTCAGAAAGATGATATTTCTTCAGGATTTAATATGCAGTTAATCACAGAATTTTATTCAAGATAATTAATCACAGTAGGGGTTGTAATATATTATTACCCTTGTTGTTTAAATATATATTTATATGGAAATCACTTTACCACAAAAGCCAAAAGTTACTAAAAAAGATGGATTTAAAGCTACCATTGAAATAGATGAGCTTTATCCTGGCTATGGTATGACATTAGGTAATGCCTTAAGAAGAGTATTACTGGCTTCATTGCCTGGCGTTGCAGTAACTTTTGTTAAGATAAAGGGTGTTTCTCATGAATTTTCAACTATTCCGCATGTTATGGAAAATGTTGTTGATTTACTTTTAAATGTGAAGCAAATCAGATTTAAATTACATTCAAATGAACCACAAATAGTAACTATTAAAGTAACTGGTGATAAAGTTGTTACCGGTAATGATATAAAAGCTCCAAGTCAAGTTGAGGTTGTAAATAAAGATTTTGTTATAGCTACTTTAACAGATAAGAAAGCTAATTTTGAAATGGAAATGACCGTAGAAAGAGGATTAGGATATATTCCTGTTGAAGTAAGTAAAAAACATAAATTAGATGTTGGAGTGATTGCTGTTGATTCAATATTTACACCAATAAAAAAGATAGATTATGATGTTGAGGATATGCGTGTCGGGGATAGGACTGATTTTAATAAATTAAAAATAACAATAGATACGGATGGAAGCATTGATCCTGAGGACGCTTTTTATAATGCTGTTGATATATTAATTGGACAATTTTCTAATCTTAAAAAAGAGAGTATCGATCTTTTGCCTATTCAAGAAATAGAGAGTGATCAAAATAGTGATTATGTAGATAAGAGTAAGAATGACCCGACCAAAATGAAGGTTTCAGAGCTTGATTTATCTACAAGGACTATATCTGCTTTGGAAGATTCAAGTATTAAATCAGTATCAGGCTTGATTAAAAAGACAGAATCTGCTATTTTAGATCTTGATGGTATGGGAGAAAAGGGTCTTTCTGAAATAAAGAAAGCATTAAAAGATTTGGACTTAGAGTTAAAGAAATAATGTGAATAATCTTACAAAGGGTAGACAATTTCATAGAGAGTCTGGTCCAAGAACGGCTTTTATTAAAGCTCTTCTTACAGCGCTCATAATTAATGGCAAGATAAAAACTACTGAAGCAAGGGCAAAAGAAATTCGTCCTAAAGTTGAAAAAATGGTAACAAAGGCAAGAGTTAAATCAGTTTCCAATATTAGACAAATTAGAAAAGTTTTATCAGAAGATGTAACTAAAAAACTTTTTGATGAAATATCTCCAAAATATGAAAATAGATCTGGAGGTTATGTTAGAATAACAAAATTAGAAAGAAGAAAATCAGACGGAGCTAAATTAGCCCAAATAGAATTTGTATAAGAATATGACAGAGAAAAAAACAATTAAAACGATTGACGCTAAGGATAAAATTTTAGGAAGATTAGCTTCTGAGATTGCTTGGTATTTAATGGGAAAAGATAATCCAACATTTCAAAGACATAACTTAGATGCTTCAAATACAGTTCATGTTTTTAATACTGATAGTATGAAATTTACAGGAAATAAACTAGAGCAGAAGATTTATTTTAAACATTCTGGAAGACCTGGAAGTTTGAAAAAAACTACACTTGGAGATATAATGGAAAAGGATTCAACAGAAGTTTTGAAAAAAGCAGTTAATGGTATGTTACCAAAGAATAAGTTAAAACCGATTATGCTTAAACAGCTTAAAATGTATAATGGCGAAATAAAATGATGATAGAAGATACAAAAACTATAGTTGATAAAACTGTTGAAGATGAAATAGTAGTTATTAAGAGTGATAGATACTATGAGGCTGTTGGAAGAAGGAAAACAGCAACAGCAAGAGCTAGAATTTTCACTAAGGGAACAGGAATAGTAGTTAATGGTAAAGATCTTAAAAAATACTTTGTTTCACCTGTGTTATCTGATCTTATTGAAGCTCCTTTAAAAAAGATGAAGAGCTTAGAAAAGTTTAAAATATCTATTAAGGTAGAAGGTGGCGGTATTAGAGGTCAAGCAGAGGCAGTCAGACATGCTATCTCAAGAGCTTTAGTTGTTTTTAATGCTGATTTTAAAAAGAGATTGAAAAGATCAGGATTTCTTACAAGAGATCCGAGAGCGGTAGAGAGAAAAAAATATGGTCTAAAGAAGGCAAGAAAATCTCCAAGATGGTCAAAAAGATAATAAAAAATAAATCACTAACATAGTTAGTGATTTATTTTTTATTACTCTACTTTAATTTATTCTTCTAGGAGAATGGCTTTTTTAAGATTACCATCTTTTATAAAATAAATGCTTTGATCTGTATTATTATATCTGAATTTATCTACATTTTTTATGATTTCGTATGAATTTCTTTTATCTCTTCCGTCGAGCTCTATTATTTGAATATTATTTTCCATATTTAAGAATATATGGTGATTATTATATGAAAACCAAGACGCATCTTTTATTTGTTGTCCAAATCTACCTATGAGATCTATCTCGCCTGATTTTTTACTAGGATAAGAGTCTTCTAAATAATATACATATACCTCACGATCTTTTAGGTAAAGTATTTTAGATAAATCAGTTGAAAGTTCTGCATCAATAACATCGCTTGATAATTTATTGAATGTTTCTGATTTATAATTAAATAAAAAAAGATTTTTATTTGTATCTATTATAGCTATCGGGTCATTAAATTTTTTAATTATCTTTGAATGAATATCCATATCATTTAATGGATGAAAAGTTAGTTGAGTTGTTTTTTCTGAAGATATATCTTTTTTATAAAAGTTTTTTGGTTCCTTAGTTAAATAAAATATATCTTTATCTGTTAAGTAGAAATTTACTATTTCACTAATAATATTTTTATTACTTCTATCTAAAAAATTTATTTCATATAGTGTATTTTTATCAGATAATACATAGATAATATTTCTATCTTCAATGCTGGGAATAGCATTTAAATAAAGCTCTTTTTTAGATTTTTGAATTTCTAAAATATTATTGCCAGAATAGGATGTTTTATAAATTGTAGAGTCATTTTCTAAAAAAATATCATTTTCATCAGATGTAAACCCTACTAACTTCATCATCTTTTTTTCAATTCCTTCTATTATAGATTTTTTTTCATTCTTAATATCATATAGAGTTACACTGTTCTGTTTTAAATATGCTATTTTTTCTCCTGATACAGATATGATAAAATCAAGCGTATTGTTTTCAATATCTTCAAACACAAGTTCTTTAGGCATTAAAAATATATTTCTTACTTCGGTAATAATGCCGGATTCAACTTTTAAAGTTTTACTCCATTCAAGATACCCGTCTTTTTCTACGGAAACTTTATAGTTTTTTGTTAAAAGATTTGGTATTAAGACGCCTTTTTGTAAAAATATTTTTTTAGTAACATCTTTTTTTATTCTTTCATTTACAGAAATTCTATAATCATCATATTTTATATTTACAAAAATGCCTCCGGTTTTTTGAATTTTAAAATTTTCTATATTTAACTTATATCCAAGAGAATACATTATTATCGCCGGACTTGTTATCAAAAATATTAAAAAAGATGTAAAAAATAATATCCTTCTTGTTCTTATAGTCATAATTTTTTATCTATTTCTCTTTTTTACACTAAAGTAGACTTTCTATGTAGTTACTTGTAAAAGTCATTCTTATGACTTATTATAAGTATAAGTTAATTTTAAGATATTGTCATGTCAGAGAAATTTATAATAGAAGGAGGACATAAATTAAATGGTGAAATAGAGGTATTTGGAGCAAAGAACGCAGCTTTACCAATATTAGTTGCCGCTATTTTATCTAAGGAAATATCAGTTATTGATAATATACCTCTCATAGGGGATGTTTTTGTGATGATGGATATCTTAAAGAGTATAGGTGTTAAAATCAAATTTCTTAATAAGAGAAAGATAAGGATTGATGCGTCCAATCTGAATCTCTCTGGAATAGATTATAATCTTGTAACTAGTATCAGATCATCTGTTTTTCTTTTTGGAGCTTTGGCATCAAGATTTAAAGATTTTAAATTAACTACACCCGGAGGATGTCAACTTGGAGCTAGAATTTTAGACCCTCATATAAATGGATTAAATTCTGTTGGTATCACAATAAAAAAGGAAAAAGGAGTTTTTCATATATTAAACCAAAAAAACTCAATTAAAGATACAAATGTTGTTTTGTCGGAAATGTCAGTTACTGCCACAGAAAATGTTATTTTAGCCTCAGTCTTATCAGTTGGTGTTATCAATCTTTATGCTGTTGCATCTGAGCATTATATTCAAGACCTATGTCATTTTTTAAATAAGATGGGAGGAAAAATCTCCGGTATAGGGACAAATCACTTAACCATAGAGGGGGTAGATAAATTGCATGGTGCTGAGCACTTTATTATCTATGACCCTATAGAGGCAGGGACATTTATTGCTCTTGCCTCCGGCACTGGAAGCAATATTATTATTAAAAATGTTATTCCTGATTTTATTCGTTTTGAACTTTTGAAGTTTAAAGAAGCAAATGTTAAGTTTTCTATCCATAACAGAAGAAAATTTGATAAAGGTTGGGGTTATGATATTATTGATCTTGAGGTTAAGCCTTCTAAATTAAAAGCGGTTAAAAAATTGCATAATATGCCATATCCGGGTTTTTCTGCTGATATATTGCCAATATTTTCTGTTTTAATGACTCAGGCAGATGGTGTATCATTGATACATGATTGGATGTATGAGGGTAGGATGAAATATATAGAAGAATTAAATAGAATGGGTGCGAATGCTTTTATATGCGATCCTCATAGAGCATTAATAACCGGCCCTACAAAATTAGAAGGTAAAAATATAACAAGTTTTGATTTAAGGGCTGGAGCAACATTAATAATAGCAGGTTTAATTGCGCAAGGAACCTCTGTGATAAATAATGCGTATCAGATAGATAGGGGGTATGAGGATATAGAGAATAGATTAAAAAAAATTGGCGCAAAAATAAAAAGATCTAAGAAGTAAAAAATGAAAAAAATAGGAATTGATTTAGGCACAACAAATTGTTTAGTATTTGTTCCCAAAAAAGGAATTTTTGTTAATGAGCCATCTGTGGTTGCTGTTTCAGTTTTGGATAATACCGTCCTTGCTGTTGGTTTTGAAGCAAAAGAGATGATAGGAAGAACTCCAGATACTATTAAAGCTATTAGGCCATTAAGAGACGGTGTTATTGCCGACTACAAAATAACAGAGGCGATGCTTCGTTATTTCATCAATAAAGCATCAGGACGAATGAGATTTACAAGACCTGATGTTATGATATCTGTACCTGCCGGCATTACATCAACAGAGAGAAGAGCTGTTATTGACGCCGCTATACAGGCTGGGGCTAAGGCGGCTTATCTTGTAAAGGAGCCTGTTCTTGCCGCTATTGGAGCTGGAATACCTATAAATGAAGCATCTGGAAATATGATAATAAATATAGGAGGTGGAACATCAGAAATAGCGGTTATATCTTTAGGTGGAATAGTCTCTTGGGCTTCCGTGCGTGTTGCTGGGAATAAACTGGATCAAGCTATAGCAGATTATATAAAAAAGAAACATAATTTAGCTATTGGCGAGAGAACGGCAGAGCAGATAAAGATAGAAATAGGTTCGGCAGTTAAACAAAGAGATGAGGATGTTATAGAAATAAGAGGTAGAGATTTAATTGCAGGATTGCCGAAAACAGTTGAAATATCAAGCAATGAAATAACAGAGGCAATAGCAGACCAATTAAAAGAAATTGTCAGAGCTGTGAAGATGGTTTTGCAGGACACTCCACCAGAACTTGCCGCCGATATTATGGATAAAGGAATGGTTGTTTCAGGAGGAGGAGCTCTTTTAAGAAATATAGATATTTTGCTTTTAAATGAAACAGGCGTTGCTTGTGTAAAAGCTAAAGATCCTCTGCTTTGCGTAGCAAATGGAACAGGTGTTGTTTTGGAAAATTTAGATATATACAAAAGAAGCATAATGCTTAAAAAGTAATGAAAATAGGAATTCATATTGGATCGGCATTTTCTGAAAATAGGACAGGTGTAGAGGAGTATGCTTTTCAGCTAATAACTAATATTGCAAAACTTGATGATAGTAAAAAACATAAATTCATTTTATATTCTAATCCAAAAGTAAATAAAAGATATATAAAGTTACCTAATAATTTCACTATAAAGGAGTTAAGATTTCCATTTTTATGGACAAAGATTAGACTTTCAATTGAGCTTTTGCTAAATACGCCGGATGTTCTATTTATTCCGGCAAATTTTCTTCCTTTGATTCATCCAAGAAATTCAATAGTTACGATTCATGGGGTTGAATTTGAATATCTTAGAGATTGTTATTCTAAAAAGGATATTTTTTATTTGAGGCGTGGTACAAAAGAGGCTATCAAAAAAGTAAGAAGCATAATAGCTGTTTCACAAAACAATAAAAATGATATTATTAAGTTTTATAATGCAAAAGAAGAAAATATTTCTGTTATTCTTCATGGTAGCCAACTTGGAGCCAGAGACTTTACGCTGGAAAAAACAAAGAAAGCAGAGAAGTATATTTTATATATAGGCAGGATTGAAAAAAAGAAGAATATCATTGGTATTTTGGAAGCATTTGAGAGAGCGAAAGAAAAGTATAATATTCCTCATAAACTTGTTCTTTTAGGCGGAGAGGGTTACGGATTTTCATATATTCAAGATAAAATACAGGTATCTTC
Organism: Patescibacteria group bacterium; assembly: GCA_038061695.1. GTDB lineage: Bacteria > Patescibacteriota > Minisyncoccia > GWC2-36-17 > M10-OD1-4 > M10-OD1-4. Next base: position 49,122 of record JBBTYT010000013.1, on the reverse strand, counting down.
TCAAAAAGATAATATTAAAATCACAGGGTACCTAAATAATGACGAAAAAGAAAGATTGCTTATTGACGCTGATATGCTTTTATTCCCTTCATTTTATGAAGGCTTTGGTCTGCCAATATTAGAAGCGCAGGCAAGAGGTGTTCCGGTTATTACTTCAAATATCTCATCTATGCCCGAGGTTGCTTCATCTTACGGAGCTATTTTTGTAAATCCAAGAGATATCTCTGAAATGGCAGATGCTATTTATAGAATTTATTCTGATGAATCTTTGAGAATATTATTAATTAAAAATGGATTTTTAAATATTAAAAAATATTCTTGGCAAAAATGCGCAAAGGAAACATTAAATATAATTACACGATAATTAAAAAATAAAAAATGAAAGTAGCTCTTGTACACGATTACCTTTTAAATTATGGCGGAGCAGAAAGAGTTCTCTCTGCTTTGCGAAAAATTTATCCTGATGCGGATATTTTTACGCTTTTGTATGATAAAAAGCTTTCTAATTATTTTCCGGAAGATAAAGTAAGAAAATCTTTTTTAGATGCTCTTCCAGATTTTTTAAAGAAAAATCATAAATTTTTGCTTCCGCTTCTTCCTATAGCTGTGGAATCTTTTGATTTATCATCTTATGATGTGGTTATTTCATCGTCATCTGTTTTCGCAAAGGGTGTTGTTACAAATCCGGGGACTATTCATATTTGTTATTGCCATTCTCCAGCAAGATTTTTGTGGGATTATAACGAGAGATATTTAAAAGATGAGAGAAATAATATTTTTTTTAAACCTTTTATAAAATATCTAATACATAAAGCAAGGATATGGGATAGGTCATCTTCTGAGAGAGTTGATCTTTGGATAGCTAACTCCAGTGTCACAAAAGAGAGAATTAAAAAATATTACAAAAAGGATTCGGTTGTTGTTTATCCGCCAGTCAAGCATTTGATATGTAATAACGACAAGCTAAAAATACAAGATTATTTTTTAGTTGTTTCAAGGCTATCGCCATATAAAAAGATAGATTTAATAATTGAAGCATTTAATGAACTTAATTTACCGCTTGTCATAGTCGGCGGAGGCAGAGACAAAAAAAGACTTCAGAGATTATCAGGCAAGAATATTATCTTTACGGATTTTATCTCTGACTCTGAGCTTGCCTGTTATTATAAAAACTGCAAAGCTTTTGTTATGGCTCAAGAGGAGGATTTTGGCATAGCGCCTATTGAGGCTATGTATTTTGGAAAGCCTGTTTTAGCTTACAAAAGAGGTGGCGCGGAGGAGTGGCTGAAAGAGGGAATTAATGGTGAATTTTTCAAAGAGCAGAGTGTGGACTCTCTCATAAGCGGAGTAATAAAGATAAACGAAAATATATTAAAATATGATAAAAATGATATAAGAAATAAAGCGGAAGAATTTTCTTTTCAAATATTTAAAGATAAGATTGAAAGTATAGTTAATAAAAGCAAATGTTGATAAAATAGCAATCCCTTGACTTTATTAAAAAAGCACTTTATACTATAAATAGTGCAGTTTTCTGATTGCACATTGACAATAGGAGTTTTGTATGAAAAAGACAACTGTTTTTTTCTATTTGTTGTTTGCTATCTTTACTACTGCATCATGCAGTGAAGATGGTGGGGATTCTCCATCTGAAGGAGTTCCAGTTGAAAGTCCTCAACCCATTCCACCTCAACCCGTGCCGGATACTACTCCAGTTCCACCTACACCTACACCCGTGCCAATCAATACCCCTCCTCAGGTATCACTTGCGCAACAAGTTGTTCAGCCTGAAACATTAACGAAGTTACTTATTAATGTTTTTGATAAGGAAGGCAATTTTTCTTATCTTGGAATAAAGTCTGCGCCAATCAACGGTTCGGTTGAGCTATCTCAGGATAGACAGTCAATCTCATACATATCCAATCCAGGATATACTGGGGATGATTCTCTTATATTCATAGTCACAGATAGTATGGGAAGTAGCACTGAAGCAACTGCAGATGTAAGAGTTTTGCCTAAAGTATTACTGCCGACTTACATTAATCCAAGTAATTATGGGACGGTTATATTCCAAGCTGATAATATCATCGATATTGAGGTGAATGATGATAAATTTAATGATGGTTTAGATAGAAACTATGTAGTACTTTTCTGGGGTGGCAAAAGCTACACAGCTCGGTATGTAGAGTCTTTTTCGCCAGGATATCAGCAGTATATAAAAGAGGTTGCTACCAGCCAAATAAATATGGGTTTTCAAGTAGTTTTTCAAGATTCTCTTGAACATTCATACTACATATTTAATAATGGAATATATCGTTACATGGATTGGGATAGAGCTTGGTTTGTTTTGAATACGCCATTTACAGCCAAAGGTCATCATTGGGATAAGGCAGACCCTTCTGCTATTTATATAGCAAATGGAGATACCCCAACATTCGGGGTATTCAATGCCGGTATTCTCAACGTAGATCCATGGCAAGTTATAAATATTGACCTATCTTTAAATGGGTGTTACGGCTATACAATCAATAAAGACCTGGATGGGCTATCAGTTCATGTGATGTTTAACTGTTCTTCCGGGTTTTATCACGCTTTATATGATGTAGCCACAGGAGTCTTTGTTTCTGTTGTAAAAGTCTTTGATGATCTTGCCTCTCTTGATAGGTATAGATATGATAAGCTTCACTTCAGAAATGGTTGCATCTATCTTCCGTTTCATCGTAAGCCATCTTATCTCGGAGTCGTTAACTCTTGCGATCAAGGTCTCACTTGGACTTTGACAGAAGTATCTGCCACAAATTCTGGTAATTCAAAGTCAGCTGTTTGGATGAATGACACGACATTTGACATCTATACGGTTGAATCATCGGAAGAGTTCGCAGGATATCATATAGGCGTTAAATATCCTTATGATTCAATATTGGGAAGCTGGGGTAGTAAAATTCCAGTTACCGATACATTCTTTCATCCTTTCTCTGAAAATAATGGAGATGTAACATTTTCCTTCATCAGAGGATTTTACTTTGCCGTCAGTAATGGCGGTCAGCGTATACCTACCTATCCAGGAGAAATAGTAGAAGCTGCTGTGTTGGCTCCACTCTATTTTAATGTCCCATTAAAATAAAAAGGAATTTTTTATATATAAAAGAAAAGGAATTTTAAATGTTAATGTTAATGTTTTTAACAGAGTGAAACCCGGCTCATTGAGCCGGGTTATCAATTTACTTATCCACATAATAATTTGTATTAATATATCAAATAATATATAATTAAATCATTATATAAATAATATTTATAAATCATAGATGAAATATTTTTCAAAAATTTCTCTCTTAGTTATATTCGCTTTCATATTTTCTATTTTAGGGTCTTTTCTTATAGATAAAGTCTTAGCGGCGTGGACAGAGCCAGTTGCTTCATTTCCTCTTTATGGAGGAGCTACTTGCTCTCCACCTCCTTGTCAGGAAAAAGATTTTAAACCGATAACTTTAGGCACTACTAGTCAATCTAAAGAGGGCTGGTTGGCTATAGGATCTGCTGTGGCACCTGCCTTTGCGCTTGATGTTACAGGTCAAATTCAAGGATATATTTTTCGTGATAAGGATGATCCGACTAAATATTTAGATCCATCTAGCGGATCTTTTATATCAGGTCTCTCTGCAACAGGAAATGTCTCTGCACTAAATGTTACTGCAACAGGAAATGTCTCTGCACTAAATGTTACTGCAACAGGAAATGTCAATGCACTAAATGTTACTGCAACAGGAAATGTCTCTGCACCAGTTTTCCTTGATTCGGATAGTGCGTCTATATATTATGTAGATCCAAGTGTCACGTCTGTTATGAATTTTGTTGATACGGATACGCTTAGGATTGGTACTTCTTCTTATTTTATTGAATTTGGTGATGTTCTCTATATTTATGGTAGATGTTCATCTGATTTTAATGGTGAGATAACAGCTGCTTATGATAATGTAGATGTGGCTACAGGTATTCCATATTGTAATTGGTCAAATGGAAAACCACCAGATTGGCCAGAGTGGCCATTTCCTGGTTGCGGTTGGGGTGATACTAATGATATAATAAACAGAAATCCAACAGTAATAGAAATTGCCTATATGCTCAAGGACGCCTTTCCTGATGGAGATGTAATTGGAGCTAAATACGTTAGTGACGTAACTTTAATAAGTAATTCCTCTCAAAATGTTTGTGGTGGTATTGGAAATGATCGTACTCAAGTTCTATACAGTATGTATGTAACTGCTTTAAAAATGTGGATGTTCTAAAGTTTGAGAAATTGCGTCTCTGATTAAAGTCTGAATTTATTATTGGTTTTAGTTCTAATTTCATTTTTTTTAAATATTTGTTTTTTATTTAGACAACGATTGTTTACGAAAATATAATTATCTCAGATGAAATTAAAAAAGCTTTTTTGATTTAAGAAAGAGCTTTTTTTTCTGTAAAAAGTGTGATAAAATAAGTAAATTATATTTAAAATAAATTTCTTATCCACATAAGTATTGCTTTTAAATGTTGAACACCGTATAATTAAGTCAATGAAAAAAAATCTTAGTAAAAAAAACGGAGTAACAATTGATGATTTGGCTATTATGATAGCTAAGGGGTTTGATAGTATTGAAAAAAGATTGGAGGTTGTTGAAAAAAGATTGGAGGTTGTTGAAAAAAGATT
>JBBTYT010000013.1:22645-44332 GCA_038061695.1 Patescibacteria group bacterium | reverse complement strand
TTGAAAAAAGATTGGAGGTTGTTGAAAAAAGATTGGAGGTTGTTGAAAAAAGATTGGAGGTTGTTGAAAAAAGGCTTGGAAGTGTTGAAGAAAGGCTTGGAAGTGTTGAAGAAAATCTCAAGTCTACCCGCAGGGATCTATTGAATCTCGGCGACCGCTTTGTGCCACGTTATGAATTTGATGATTTTAAAATCCGTTTTAATCGACTTGAGAAAAAAATAAAAGAGAAATAAAGATTTAAATTTTTACTCCATCCAAGATTAAAAAGCTCTCTTAACTCAAGAGAGCTTTTTTTCTTATAAAAAGTGTGATAAAATAAGTAAATTATATTTAAATAAATTTCTTATGACTTTAAAAGAAGATCTAAAAAATTTGATAAAAGGAGATGTTTTTGATGATGCAAAAACACTTGATATTTTTTCTCGCGACGCTTCTATTTTGGAAGTAATGCCGGAGCTTGTAGTTGCTCCAAAAGATGTGGGGGATTTAAAATCTTTGGTAAAATTTGTATCAGAGAGGAAAAAAGAAAATCCAAAACTCTCTTTGACGGCAAGGTCAGCCGGCACAGATATGTCTGGAGGACCATTAAATGAATCTATTATTTTAGATTTTTTAAAATATTTTAATAAAATAAAAGAAGTTTCTGATGATGGCTATGCGATAACAGAGCCAGGAGTATTTTATAGAGATTTTGAAAATGAGAGTAAGAAGAAAGGTTTTATTTTTCCTTCATATCCAGCGTCAAAAGAGCTTTGTTCTTTGGGTGGGATAGTTTCAAATAATTCAGGAGGAGAGAAGAATCCTGCATTTGGAAAGACGGAGAATTATGTTATGGAGCTTAAAGTTGTGCTTTCTGACGGCAATGAATATACGATTATGCCATTGAATAAAAGTGAGCTGGAGTTGAAAATGAATCAAAAAGACTTTGAAGGCGATCTTTATAGAAGGATATTTAAACTTGTTTCTGAGAATAGCGTTCTTTTGAAAGAAGCGAAGCCGAAAGTTTCTAAAAATTCAGCCGGTTATTATCTTTGGAATATCTTTGATGGAGAAATTTTTGATTTAACAAAATTGATAGTCGGCTCTCAAGGCACGCTCGGACTTGTAACTGAGATAAAGCTGAGGTTGGTGCCTGTTACAAAATATTCAAAACTTCTAGTTATTTTCTTAAGAGATATCAAGAATTTAGCCCAAATAGTAAATACTGTTTTACCTCATAAGCCGGAGAGTGTTGAGTCTTATGACGACAATACTTTAAAACTCGCTTTTAAGTTTATGCCGGATATTATAAAAAGAATAGGACCTAAGAATATATTTAAATTTTTGTTGTCTTTTATCCCTGAAGTTAAGATGATTTTGACTGGCGGATTTCCGAAACTTGTAATATTGGTTGAATTTACTTCAAATGAAGAAAATAATATATATGAAAAGATGAATGCTTTAAATGATGATTTAAAAAAATTTAAAATAAAAACTCATATTTCAAAGACAGATGAGGAGTCAAATAAATATTGGACTATAAGGAGAGAGTCTTTTGCTCTTTTAAGAAAGCATGTTCATGGTAAGCATGCCGCCCCTTTTATTGATGATATAATAGTGCAACCTGTTTATCTTCCAGAATTTTTGCCGAAGTTAAATAAAATTCTTGAAGATTATGATTTTATTCATACTGTTGCTGGTCATGTTGGAGATGGAAATTTTCATATTATTCCTTTGCTTGATCTTTCAAAAAAAAGCAACTATGGAGTTATACCTGAGATTATAGAGAGGGTTTTTAATTTGGTTTTAGAATATAAAGGCTCTATTACAGCTGAACATAATGATGGAATTATAAGAACACCATATCTTAAAAAGATGTTCGGAGATGAAGTCATTAAGTTATTTGAAGAGACGAAAAATATTTTTGATCCTAAAAATATATTTAATCCTCATAAAAAAGTTGGCTCGGGTTTGAAATATATGGTAGATCATATTATGCATCATAATATGTAAATGCGATGAAAGATATTAAGAAATTAAGAAAAAATCCTGATAGAGATACGATTTTATTTGTAGGATCAATACCCTCTGGAGTTATTAGCGCTATTAAAGCCGATAAAAGAAAGTTTAAAATAGCTCTTATTTACGATTCTAAAAATAGAAAATTAAGAGATAAAGAAATACAAGATGGCGTTGATTTTAAAATATCATGCGACCTCTCATCTCCTTCAAAGATTATTCAAGCTTTAATGCCTTATCATCAATCTTTTTTGGCTGTAACTTGCAGAGTTGAGAAAAATATACCGGATTTTAAAAAGATTATTCCTCATTTGCCATATCTAAGGACTCCAACAACAGAGTCTCTATCTTGGTCAACTGATAAAGTTGCTATGAGAAAAAGATTATCCGCCTATGATAAAAAGATAACGCCTATATTCAAAGTGATTCATAATGCAAATAAAGATACTTTACGGGATATTGAAGAAAAAGTCGGATTTCCTTTAGTTGTGAAGCCAGCAGGTCTAGCACAAAGTCTGCTTGTGAGTATATGTTATCATAAAGAAGAGCTTAAGAAGGTATTAAAAAATATATTTAGAAAAGTAAAAAAAGTTTTAAAAGAGTCTGATAGAGAGGGTATGGTGTCAGATCTTCTTGTTGAACAGTTTATGGATGGGGATATGTATTCAGTAGATGGCTATGTAACATCCAGAGGAAAAGTTTATTTTTGTCCTTTTGTGCATATAAAAACAGGGAGACTTATAGGATTTGATGATTTTTTTGGTTATCAACAAATGACGCCGACACTTTTGAAAAAAAGCTCAGTAGATGGGGGAGAGGCAGTTTCTGTGAAAGCTGTTTATGCTCTAGGTTTAAGAAGCACCACTGTGCATATTGAGCTAATGAAGACAGAAAATGGCTGGAAAATTATAGAGGTAGGACCGCGTGTCGGAGGTTTTAGACAAAAAATGTATGAGCTTTCTTACGGTATCAATCATGCTATGAATGATATTTTAATAAGAATTCAGGAAAAACCAATTATATCAAAAAAGGTAAAAGGCTATACTGCATCTTTGAAATTTTTTGCAAAAAATGAAGGTAATTTGATAAAGCTTATAGGTATAAAAAAAGCAAAAGAACTTTCTTCTTTTAAATCTATTGATTTGCATAAAAAGATTGGCGATAGATGTATTTTTGCAAAAAATGGAGGGAAAAGTGTCTTTGACATAACATTATTTAATATAAAAAGACCTGGATTGCTTGCTGATATAAGAAGAGTTGAACAAATGATAAAAATTGAAGCAAAATGAATAATGCTTCCGCGTTCTTAGGCAAACAGTGAGTAAGTATAAATAAAATATGATTTTTAAATCACCTAAAAACAATAGCGACTTTTCTTGGACAAATCATGTTTTTGGCAAAATGATTTATTATGGTATTTCTGAGGGAGTTATTAGGAGAGTGATAAATTCTCCGCACAGAAGAGAAGTAGGGATTGCTCCAGAGACGGTAGCTGTAATGCAAAAGTCAGGAACAGGAAAAAATCCGAAAGAGATTTGGGTTATGTATTGTAAAGATGGTTCAAAAAAAAGAATAATAACAGCTTGGCGATACCCTGGCATCTCTCCAGTAAGGGACGAGATACCTATACCAGATGATATTTTAGAGATGCTTTCAAGTGAATTTAATATGAAAATATGATTATAAGTATATATGAATTTTAATTATAAACTTTTTTTAATAATATTTATCGGTTTCTTTCAACTTTTTATTTTGGAAAGCTCGTTATATTTATATGCAGATTATAAAATTAATAAACCTTTAGACATTTCTTCTAAGAATTTTATTATTTTTGAAATTGGAAGTGGAGACTCATCCACTAAAATATCAAAAAGACTTTATTCGCAGGGGTTAATATCAAGCGAATTTATTTTTAATTACTATATTAAAAAGTCAAAAAAAGAAAATTCTCTTAAAGCGGGAAAATATCTTCTATCTCATAATATGTCTATAAGATATATAGCGGATAAAATAATATTTGGCGATATATTTATAGACAAAGTTAAATTGGTTATTCCTGAAGGATTTACTACATATGATATTTCAGATAAGCTTTCTAAGCTTGAGATATCAGGTAAAAAAGATTTTTTAGAATATAAGGTTGGTGATTTTAAAGAAGATTTTTATTTTTTGAGTGATATTGATGATGGAGAAAGTCTGGAAGGCTTTTTGTTTCCGGACACTTACGAATATAATAAAGCTACTGTTACAACGGAAATTGTTATAAAGAGTATGTTGGATAATTTTGGCAAGAAATTTAGAAATAATCTATACAAAGAAATGGCGAGGCAAGATAAAAGTATATTTTCAATAATAACTATGGCATCTATCATTGAAAAAGAGGTAAGAACAAATGAGGATCTGAAAATAGTATCAGGAATATTATGGAAGAGATTATCTGTTAATATGCCTCTTCAGGTTGATGCTACGATTGTTTATGCTTCAGGACACAACGAAATAACAAGAGATGATTTAAATTTTGATTCTCCTTATAATACATATTTAAATAATGGGCTTCCCAAAGGGCCGATATCAAATCCTGGTATCTCTGCAATAGAAGCGGCTATCTATCCAAGTGATTCAGAGTATTGGTTTTATATATCAAAACCAACAGGGATCTCTGTTTTTTCAAAGAACTTTGATGAGCATAGAGAAGCAATAAAAAAATATTTAAAATGAAAGAAGAGATAAAAAACCTTAAAAAAATAATAGATTCCGGACAGCTCGGGCATGCTTATTTGTTTTATGGCGCAAGCTCAGAGGAGCTTTTAGATTTTTCTCTTGCATTTACCAAAATGCTTTTAGGAGAAAATATAAATCAGGGCTTGGATTTTTTGCTGTTGGATAAAAAGGATGATAAAGATATAGTGATTGAAAAAGTAAGAGAATTAATAAGATTTTTAGCTCTTAGCTCTGCGAATTCAAAATATAAAGTTGCGATAATAAAGGATGCCGGGAGTATGAATAAAAGCTCTGCTAATGCTTTGTTAAAAGTTCTTGAAGAGCCTACACAGGATAAAATTATAATATTAACCGCTGTAAATATATTCACAATTTTGCCAACAATCTTATCGCGTGTTCAAAAAATTAGGCTATTTACAAATTCTGAGAAGTATTGTACTATGTCAGACAAGGAAATGAGATTGTTTTCTCTTCTTGCAAAATCAAGTATAACGGAAAGATTAAATGTAGTTGAAAAAATAGTAAAAAAAGACGATATAATCACTCTTTTAGAGAGTTTTTCTTTATTTTTTCATGATATGCTTTATTTAAAATATAATCTTAGTGAACTTGCGCTTAATAAGGCGCATCTTGAAGAAATAAAAGAAATAGCTGATCTTTATTCAAAAGAAAAAATCCAAGATATATTAAAAAAAATAATAGAAATATCTCATTTATTAAAAACAACGAATGTCAATCAACGTTTAGCCATTGAAAATCTGGTAATAAATTTTTAATTTATATTATGAAACCATTAGCACTAATAATAGTCGTAGGTATTTTATTTGGCATCGCCACATTAATTCTTTCATCATCTGGAGAGTCTATTTTAGGATCTTTCCCTCCGTTGAAGGCGTTGGTCAATAAAAATAAGAATGCTAATAAAAAAATAGAAACATCAAATATATTCAGAACGATAGATGAGGGAGAGGTTTGGTTTCCTCAATCAAATACAATAAGCGCAGATACAAAAATAGGCAATATCGGAGTTTTAGATATAGCTCTGGATGTAGTTGATTCAAATATAGGTTATGTTGGCACCGCATCAAATGGATTATATAAAACAATAAATAATGGACAAAACTGGGAAAAGCTTTTTGATAGAAATCAAGTTCTTCTTCCAAATGCCGGAGTTTTGAGAGTCGTTCAAGATACAAGAAAGCCAGACAACATCTATCTTGCGGCATATCAAAATGAAAGAGGAGTATTTTTAAAATCTACGGACAAGGGACTTTCATTTATACAAACTTATATAGCTGAATATGATAAATACGCTGTATCAGCTATAACAGTGGATCCAAAAAACAGTAATGTTATATATATAGGAACAACTCAAGGCGGTTTCTTTAAATCATCGGATTACGGAAGCAGCTGGGAAGTTATTGAGTGGATAACAGGCTCTATTTCAGAGATAGTAATTAATAATAGAAATACAAATGAAATTTATGTTGCAACATCAGATAGAGGACTTTTTAGAACTGAGGATGGCGGAAAAAAATGGAAAAATTTTGCAAAAGAAATTTCAAAGGCGGCGGCATCTAATCAAGTAAAATCAATCCAAATAGATCCAACAAATGCAAATATTCTTTATCTTGGCGTTACAAATGGTCTTTTAAAATCTCTGGACAGGGGTGAGAGTTGGAAGTTTTTGGAAATGCTCATCCCACCAACAAATCTCCCAATAGATTCAGTGAAAGTAGATCCGACGGATAGGAATAATGTTTATGTCGGAGTGAAAGATTTAATTTATAAATCAGAAGATGGAGGAACAAATTGGTCAGTAAAAAGAATAATATTACCTACAAAAGAAAAGAGAATAAGTGTAATAACAATAGATACTAAAGAACCTCAGAGCGTATATTTAGGTATAAGATAAATCAAGAATTTTTATCCAAATTGAAATATATTTTTTAAAAATGCTTTTTATGATATAATAAAAAGATAAATATATGGATAAAATTTTACCGGCGATAATTGCAAAGAACTTTGAAGAGTTAAAGGAAAAACTTCTTCTTGTTGAAGGTTTAGTTTCTTGGGTTCAAGTGGATGTTATGGATGGCATATTTGTTCCACCGATGACATGGTATAATCCTTTGGATTTAAAAAATCTTGAAACGAAACTGAATATAGAAGTTCATTTGATGGTTCGGGATCCTGAAGTAAAAACAAAGGAGTGGATGAAATCAGGGGTAAAAAGAGTTCTTATTCATTGTGAATCGGCCTCGTTATTGCAATTATCAGATATGATTCAAAGTTTAAAGTTCTCAGGAATTGAAGTTGGTTTGGTTTTAAATATGGAGACTGATTTTAATAATATTCATGAATTAGTTGATATGGTTGATGTTGTGCAATTTATGAGCATTGATGAAATAGGGTATTATGGACAAGTTTTTGACGCCAGAGTTATTCCTAAAATTATAACTTTTAAAAATATATTTCCGAATAAAAAAGTATCTGTTGACGGCGGTGTTAATTTTGAATCAGCAAAAGAACTTCTGAATATCGGCGTAGATAGGCTTGTTGTCGGCAGTATAATATTTAAAAGTGATAATATAAAAGATTCTATTTTAAAATTACAAAATTTATGAGTTGTATACATAATGATAAAATAAAACAATTGGAAGAAAAGGCGAATGAGATGAGGCAAGATCTTATAAAGATGCTTCTTGAAGCTGGTAGCGGACATTCTGCCGGTCCATTAGGCTTTATGGATGTATTAACTACTTTATATTTTCATATTCTCAAATTTAATCCTAAAGATCCTGATTGGGAAGATAGGGACAGACTTTTCATATCCCACGGTCATATTGCTCCTGTTCTCTATACTGTAATGGCGTATGCTGGCTATTTTCCAAAAGAAGAGTTGATGACATTAAGAAAGCTAGGCACAAGATTACAAGGACATCCTCACAGAGAGTCTTTACCTGGACTTGAGAGTACTTCTGGTCCATTAGGACAAGGCTTGTCTCAGGCAATAGGATCTGCCTTAGTCGCTAAACTAGATGGCAAAAGGTATCAAATCTACTGCTGTCTTTCAGATGGTGAGCATAATGAGGGTCAAGTATGGGAGGCTGTGCTTATGGCGTCAAAATACAAATTAAATAACTTAACTGCGATTTTAGATAGAAATAATATTCAAATAGATGGTTATACAGAAAATATAATGCCATTGGATTCTTTGGTTGCAAAATATGAAGCTTTCGGATGGCATGTCATAGAAGTTGATGGTCATAATATAGGCGAGATAGCTAATGCTTGTGATATGGCAAAAACAATTTATGAAAAACCAACTATGATAATTGCGCATACTATTCCTGGTAAGGGGGTTGATTTTATGGAATTTAAGTTTGAATGGCATGGCAAACCGCCAAATAAAGAAGAGGCTCAAGAATCATTAAATCAATTAAGAACGCTCGGCGGAAAAATTAAATCAGAACATCAATAAAATACAAATTTATGATAAACAAAGAAATGCATTTAATTGAAAATCTTTTTGGTGAAGATATTAAAAATATCCCAACTAGAAATGGTTTTGGCGAGGGCTTGGTTAATGCCGGCAAGAAAAATAAAAATGTTCTTGCTCTATGCGCTGACTTAACAGATTCCACTAGAATGTCTTATTTTCAAAAAGAATTTCCAGATAGATTTTTTGAAATGGGCGTTTCGGAACAAAATATGGCAGGTGTTGCCGCTGGAATGGCTGTCTCCGGAAAAGTGCCTTTTATAGCATCATACGGTGTATTTTCTCCTGGAAGAAATTGGGATCAAATAAGAGTTTCAATTTGCTATAATAATGCAAATGTTAAAATAGCCGGCGCGCACACAGGTATATCAGTAGGACCAGATGGCGCTACTCATCAAGCTTTAGAAGATATCGCTATTACAAGATGTCTGCCAAATTTAGTTGTTATGGCTCCATGTGATTATATAGAGACAAGAAAAGCGATAGAAGCGGCGGCGGAGTATAAAGGTCCTGTTTATATAAGGTTTGCCAGAGAAAACGATCCTGTTTTCACAACAGTAGATACGCCATTTGAGATTGGAAAAGGAAATCTTTTAAAAGAAGGTTCTGATGTTGCAATTATAGCTTGCGGTCCTTTAGTTTATAAAGCCTTAGTTGTTGCTTCTATACTTGAAAAAGATGGCATCTCTGTTGCTGTTTTGAATAATCATACTATATCACCAATAGATAAAGATGCAATTTTAAATCTAGCTAAAAAAACAGGTGCTATTGTAACAGTGGAAGAGCATCAAATAAATGGAGGGATGGGCTCTGCTGTCTGTGAAGTCTTGAGTATGGGTTATCCTGTGCCAGTTGAGATGGTTGGGATGCCTAATTCTTTTGGCGAGTCAGGATCACCAAATGAGTTATTGGAAAAATATGGAATGAGTATAAATGGTATAAAGGAAGCAATAAAAAGAGTTTTGGATAGAAAAAAATAAGATGTATGATGTGATAACAATAGGTGCGGCAACAAAGGATGTCTTTCTAAAAAGCAAGGATTTTAATCCTATCATTGATAAAAGATTTCTTACCGGAAAAGCTCTAGCTTTTGACTTAAATTCAAAAAATGAAGTTGATGATATATTTTTATCAACTGGTGGCGGAGCGACTAATGCCGCTGTTACATTTGCAAGACAAGGTTTTAAGGTTGCTTCGGTAGTCAGAGTTGGAAATGACGCCTCTGGTAAAGATGTAATAGAAGATTTAAATAGTGAGGGTGTTGATTGTTCATTGATTCAAAAAGATAGGAAACCAGGGACTGGATATTCAACATTAATTACAGCCACGGACGGATCAAGGGTTGTTTTAGTTAAAAGAGGTTTTTCTTCTGATATAAAATATGCTGATATTGATTTTAGCAAGATGCAGGCAAAATGGTTTTATATATCATCTTTAGGCGGTAATTTAAATCTTCTCTCTAAGTTGCTAAATTTTGCAAAAAAGAATAATATATATGTAGCATTTAATCCTGGAAATAAAGAACTTGCATTTGGCATTACTAAACTAAAATCGTTTTTTAAAAAAGTTCATCTATTAATAATAAATCAAGATGAAGCATCTTCTCTTTTAAATATTCCATTTAAAGAAGAAAAGAAGATTTTTAAGGAGTTGGATGATATCATAGCTGAGTTTGTCGTTATGACAAAAGGTAAAGATGGTGTTTCTGTTTCAGATGGAAAAGATATCTACTGTGCTGGTATTCCAAACTCCCCAATTATAGAGAGAACTGGTGCTGGTGATGCATTCGGATCAGGTTTTGTAGCTAGTATATTACATGGTAAAGATGTAACGCATGCTATACAATTTGCTACGGCAAATTCAACATCAGTTATTCAATATTTTTCTGCAAAAACAGGTATATTAAAAAAGAGTAAGTGGGGAAAATATCCAAAAGTTAAAGTTTCAAAAGATATTTGTTATTAATTATTAATAAATAAGGCAAGCACATGACAAATGAAGATGCAATTAAAAAAATAGCGCGAATTCTAAGAGCGGATAAAGCTGTAGTGACAAATGTTTGCGCAAGAATGGAAGATGTGACAGGATCCAAAAATGTTCCTCAAAGAATAATGGAAGAGAATGATATTTTGGTATCAAATGTTCTTACAACGCTAGGTGTTAGGAGAGATGCTTATCACTTTGAAGTTTATAATGCCTTGATAGGACATATAAAAAGTAATGATGAAAAGATATTTAAACTTTTAAGAGAGCCTCGTTGCATTGACTTTGAAGGATGTAAAACACTTCTTAATTTCGCCCAAGAAATTTCCGGTGTTCCAGAGGGATTTTTTATGAAGAGAAAAAAGGCAGAAGAACTTTTACGAAATCAACCGCCACTAAATATAATATCCGCTTTAGGATATTCTAGTATTAATGAATTATTGGAAAAAGAGGAATTATATCAAGTTTTTTCAGCTCTTAGATTTTTAGAGAATATGGATTGGTTGAATAATGTATTTTTTGCCCAATATAAAAATTTAACTGTTGATGATTTTGAATTTAGACCTATAGAGGTTAAAGTTTTAGATGAAAAATGGCTGAAAGCCGCTGAAAAATTTCTAAAAAAGAAATACCATAATGTTTCTCATTTAAAAGAGCTCGGCGTAATATTTGTTATCCCGCTTGAACTCAATGTTCCTGGAGAGACCATGCGTTTATTTACTTTGATATTGCATTACTTGAACGAAGTTACATTTTATTCAAGATTATTTCAAAAATATTCTCAAAAACCGGAAGCATTCGCAGAAATGTTAATATCATCTTTAAGGGGAGATGTTTTGGATAGAAGATTTCCAAGTGGAAAAGTTGCTGATTGGATGATTGTTCAAAGGTATTTAGCGAAAGATGACGAGTACGATTGGAGGCTTTTTGAACCGCATGTTAATCCTGAGGCTTTACATTGGAGTAAGGCTGAGCAAAATGTAGCAAGTTTTAATGATAGATTTCCTGAAACAAAACTTGGTTTCTGGAAAGATCTTGATCATGCGGGAGATTTTTTTAAGACAGAGTCCGGAGTTGATAATTTAGTTTCACTTAACTTAATTGATACAGTTATGTCGCTTGTTATGGATAAGGAGATGATAAAATATTTATATCATCATCAAGAAGCAATGTGGAATAAACTTTTTATATGTTATGTTGGTGGTCAAGAAAAGATGGAAGAGATGTTAATTGATAATTTTACTAAAGGATATATTTCTTTTTAATTTAGGATTTACAGTCCTATAAAATTTATGAACTTAAATACAAAGGATATTTTTAAAAAGGCTGTTGATGGCGGGTATGCTATTCCTCAATTAAATATCTCATCTGCCGATCAGATGAAGGCTGTTGTTGAAGCCGCTAAGAAGCTTCATTCACCACTTATGTTTGGAACATCAGAAGGAGAGCGTAAATTTTTAGGTCTTAGCCAAGCTGTCGCTTTAGCTAATATCTACGAAAAAGAAACCGGACTTCCTGTTATTTTAAATGCAGATCATACCAAATCAATGGAAAAAGTTGTTGAGGCTGTTGAAGCTGGTTACAATTCAATTCACATTGATGCATCTGAACTTTCATATGAAGAAAATATTAAATTAACTAGAGATGTCGTTTCTTATGTTAAGAGTATAAATCAAAATATTTCAGTAGAGGGAGAGCTTGGTCATATAGGTGGAACAGGGGCATCCAAAGTATTTACCGATGAAGTAAAAATAGATACGAAGTTTCTTACAGATCCTGAGGAAGCACGAATTTTTGTTGAGAAAACCGGCATAGATAGGCTCGGTGTAGCTATAGGAAATTTTCATGGATTATCTACGGTTGGAGAGGAGAAACTTGATATGGAAAGACTTTCTCAAATACAAAAAGAGGTTGGAGAAAAATGTCTTCTAGTTTTACATGGGGCTTCCGGTATACACGATGAAGATATTAAAGAGTCTGTGAGGTTGGGTATCAGGAAAATCAATGTTAATACGGAACTAAGAGTTGCTTTCTCAGACGCTTTAAAATTATCTCTGGAAAGCGGTGAAACAACTCCTTATAAATTCTTAGCCAAAGCTCAAGAAGCTATGCAAAAAGTAGTTGAGGAGAAGATGATTATTTGTAATAGTAATAATAAAGCTTAGAATGTATAAAACGAATATAGATTATGATTTTTAGAAAAGAAAAAGAAGAAAAAAATATCAAAGAGATTGGATTTGAAGAGCGAGAGAGAAAGACTCCATTTTTAGGTTATCTTTTATTAGTAGCGATGGTCATAGTTATGTTATGGCTTGGTTTTTTTGCGCTGGATGATCTCTATAATGTTCCAAAAAAACCACAAAATTTATCTTATTGCTCAGATAGTTATACTATTTATAAGTGGGAAGATGCTTGGCGTCGCAATATGGAAGTATTGCAAAAACCAGACTTCTCATATCCTAAATTTGCTCCCCAATCTGCTGGAATTCAAGATGAGTGTGATTTTTCAGATATTGAAAAAGAATTTGAAATACCAAAAATATTTTCAACAACAAAGGCATTAAGAATGGAGATTCTAGAAATTCAAAATAATTTAATAAATCAGGAAAATATTTTAAGTTCATCAAGAGAGCAATACAGTCTTGGCTTAACTGAAAGAATAGCGGTTGAAAAACAACCTTTATATAGCACAGAAAAGATTAAGATAGAATTATCTGCATTAGAAAAAGATGTTGCATTTCTAAGAGTGGAGTTAGATAATAAAAAAAGAGAGTTCAAACCATTTGAGGAAGAATTGCGTAATCTTTATTCTAAAATTCAAGAAAAACAGAGAAGTTTATGGATATGGCATGATTTTTACGCATTTTTACTTCAAATAATATTTGTTTTTCCTTTGTTTTTTGGACTATTAAGCCTATATTTTAAGCTTAGTGCTAAAAATTCTCCATATCTTATTATAGCGACATTTATGCTTATCCCAGCTTCTATTTTTATAATTGACATAACATTTGTTTATTTCTGGGGGTTATTTTTAGGAAGAATACTGGAAGAGATTTGGTTATTCATAAGGGACATAGAGATACTAAGAAGTTTGCTATCCTATATCGGAATGATATTGTCAGCTTTAATTTTTGGTGGAGCAGTCTTCTTTTTACAGAAAAGAATTTTTTCTCCAAAGAGAATTGCTTTGAGACATCTTAGAGATCAAAAATGTCCAAACTGCTCTTTATCACTTTATCTATCTAAACAATTCTGCTCTAATTGCGGTTCTGAGATATTGATAAAATGTCAGATGTGTGGAAAAGAACGATATAAATATCTCTCTACTTGTCAGTATTGTGGAAATAAAGAGTGAGGGAGAACTATTGATTATTTTTAATATTTATGATATTCTAATAATATAAATATGGCAAAAAAGGATACAAAAAATTCATTTTTGAGCGTATGTCCAATTTGTCGTAATAAATTGAAAATAAACGACTCAAATGCGATAAATAATAGAGATTTTTCTTATTTATACTGTGTTGAATGTAGGGTCTGTTTATCTTTTATTATGCTAGCTGTTTTTCCAATGAAAGATGGCGTAGTTACAACAATGGGTATGTTAACAGATCTTCAAAAAAAGGATATAGATTTAATAAAAGATTCTGAATTTATAACGGAGGATAATGTTCTTGCTTTGTATGATTATATAAATAATAGTAGTAATTCTAATAAAAAAACATGAAACTAAACGCAAAAAATAGAGAGATAACTGGTTCAAAGGTTAAGACATTAAGAAGAAAAGGAGAGATTCCTGCTGTTTTATATGGCAAGGGTTCTGTAAATATAAACTTAACTTTAAATCTAAAGGAATTTATTAAGGTTTATAAAGATGCAGGTGAAAATACAGTTTTAGACCTTTATTTAGATGGTAGTGATGAGAAGAATACAGATGCTTTAATATACGATGTTAACCTAGACCCTATCTCTGATCAAGTTATTCATGTTGATTTATATAAGGTAGATACGAATAAGGAAGTTACCACTGATATTCCATTGATATTTAAGGGTGAATCTAATGCTGTAAAGTTTGAAAATGGAGTATTGATTAAAAATATTTACGCTATTGAAGTTTCAGCATTACCAAAAAATCTACCTCATGAAATAGTAGTTAACTTAGCATCACTCAAAACATTCGATGATGTGATCAAGGTTTCTGATTTAAATATTCCAAAAGATGTTACTGTTAAAGCGCATGCTGAAGATGTTATTGCCTCTGTTATGCCTCCAAGAACTCAGGAAGAATTAGAGTCTTTATCAGGTGATGTTGCGGTTGTTAATCTTGAAAGCATCAAGGTAGAATCAGAAGAAAAAAAGGCAAAGAAAGAAGAGACCAAAGAATAAATATTACTTTTTCTTAGCCAATGATATTTTTTAATCTCAAAAAGGTGTTTTATTTTTTGGAAAAATTCTCAAAACTTTTTTTTATTTTTTTGTTTTTATTGACTTTGTTATTGCCATTACAAAGTTTGAATGCTCAAGTCTCAAAGCAAGATTTGAAGATTCAATTATCTGAGAAGTTATCTGAAATTGAATCTCAAATAACTGACCTTGAAAAGAAAATTACAGAATCTAAAAAAGATCAAAAATCTCTAAAAAATGCTGTGCAAATAATTGACAATCAAATACAAAAAGAAACTCTGGAGCAGAGAGCTTTAAGTATAAGTTTAAGAGAAGTTAATGATGAAATAGAGTATAAAAATGGAGAAATCAATAATTTAAATGTAGATTTGGAGCAAAAAAAGAAGCTTTTGGAGGAGGCTATAAAAGAGTTAAATAACTACGATAAAATAAGTTGGTTTGAGCTTATATTAAAAGGTGGAAATATATCTGATCTTTTTGGACAAGTGCAAAGTATATATCAATTACAAAAACAAGTTAATACATTTATACAAAGTATAGATAACGTCAGAGAAATATTAGAGTCAGAAAAGATATTGTTGGAAGATAAAAAAAGAGAAAATATAAAGCTGAAGAGTTTAAGCGCGCTTCAAGAGGATTCACTTAATAAGAAAAAAAATGAAAAGAAAGAATTATTACAAGAGATCAAAGGAAATGAAAATAATTATAAAAACGCGATATCTCAAAATAAAAAAGGACTCATCATCATCAAACAACAATTATACAAACTTGAAGATATAGGGGTTTCTATGTCATTTGAAGATGCTTATAAAAAAGCAAAATTTGTGGGAGAAAAAACAGGAATACGCTCAGCATTTATTTTAGGTTTATTTCAAGTAGAATCCAAAATGGGAACTTATGTTGGTGGAGGATCGTGGCAAAAAGATTTATACCAATGTTATATTAATTTAGGTAAAAGGGATAGAGCAGAGAAAGAAAAAAAAGCTTATCTTGAGATTACATCAAGTTTGGGTCTTAATCCTGATTCAATGCCTGTTTCAAAAAAACTTGCCTCTGTTGGCTGTGGAGGAGCTATGGGCGCTGCTCAATTTATGCCAACCACATGGATGTCATACAAAAATCAGATAGCATCTTTAACAGGAAATAACCCTCCTTCACCTTGGAATATAGAGGATGCTTTTATGGGATCAGCTATTAAATTAGCAGGTAATGGTGCTAATACACAATTAAGAACATATGAACAGAAGGCCGCGGCAATGTATTATGCTGGTGGAAGATGGCAAAAATATCCTGGACAAAACTATGCGAGACAAGTTCTTGAGTGGTCTGACTATTACCAAGAACAGATAAATGCTCTGGAGCAGGAATGGTTGGTGAAATTATAGTAGGAGTTAATTTAAGCCTTCTTTTAGATCATTTATCATAACATCTATTCCTCCATCTAAAACCAGCTCAATATTGTGCCAATTTTTTTTTATCCTATGATCAGTAATTCTATCTTGCGGAAAATTATAAGTTCTTATCTTTTCAGATCTATCAGCTGTTCCGACTTGTTCTTTTCTTGCTTGGCTTAATTCTTTTGATTGTTTTTCTTCTTGTGCCTGAACAAGTTTTGATTGAAGAATTTGAAGAGCTTTTTCTTTATTTCTTGCTTGAGATCTTTCTGCTTGAGATGCCACAACAACTCCGGTTGGAATATGTATAACTCTAACAGCGGTTTCAACCTTATTTACATTTTGACCACCAGGACCGCCAGCTCTAAATGTTTCAATTCTTAAATCACTTGGAGAAATAGTGATCTCAGAAAATTGAACTTCTGGTAACACTGCTATAGAAATAGTAGATGTATGAATTCTACCTTGCTTCTCAGTTTCAGGTATTCTTTGAACTCTGTGAACACCACTCTCATAAAACATATTTGAATACGCACCTTGACCGGATATTTCAAATACAACTTCTTTAAATCCACCCGCTGGAGATTCGTGAGAATCTATAATAGATAAATCCCAGCCTTTTTTTTGAGCGTATCTTGAGTACATATTTAAAAGTTCTGAAACAAATAAAGCCGCCTCGTCACCTCCTGCGCCAGCTCGTATTTCCATAATTATATTCTTGTATTTTGCTCTTATATCAGGGAATAATATCTCTCTTAATTCTTTTTTAAGATTATCTTTCTTAACTTCTAATTCTAAAATCTCCTCTTTGGCAATCTTTATAAATTCCTCATCACTTTCCTCCTCAGATATTTTTATATTATCTTCTATATTCTTTTTAATATTCAATAATTCATCATATTTAGAAACAATATCTTTCAACTCAGAATATCTTTGTGTTACTTCTTTGTATTTTTTTTTATCAGAAAATATTTGACTTGAAAGAAGTTCTTTTTCTAGATTTTGATATTCTTCTTTTAGTTTTTTTAATGCTTCGTAAAACATATTTTAAATTAAAAAGCCTTAAAACTTATAATATATTAGTGTCTAAGGCTTTTTAATTTTTAGAATTTATTTTTTATTTAATTTTACAGCAGACGCTCTTTTCTTATTGAATTTATCCACTCTTCCGGCTGTGTCAATAATTTTTTCTTTTCCAGAATAAAATGGATGACATTCATTACAAATCTCAACATTAATTTCTTTTAAGGTTGATCCTGTGATGAATTTATTGCCACATGCGCATGTAACTTGTGTATCTTCGTAATTTGGGTGGATATTTTTTTTCATATTATTATTTTTTATTCAAAAGTGATTTTTTAAGGTTCGAGAGGCTAAAATATATTAGCCTCTCGAGTGTAATATAGCTCTTATCTTAATAACCCATTTTTGGGGAGGGGCTGCAGGGTTTGGGAAAAAAAAATGGATTAATGAGCAATATACTTTTTAATAGTATCATAGAGTTAATATATTTGTCAATACCATTGAGTAATATAAAAAACGGCTCCCCCCTAATGAGGGGGAGCCGTTTACTGGATGAGATCAATCATCTATTACAATATTTCTCGAAAGCGGGATCACCATCTTAAAGAGAAATAATGTTATTTAATATTAACTTTTCAAATATATATTGTCAATATCTAATGATGTTTTTACTTTTATCCTTTGTATGATAATCTGTATATATAATACACAGCATATAAATTAAATCCCTTTAAAAATGAAAAAAAACATATCAATGAATTGGAATCTCTCGGATATTTACAAGTCTATTAATGATAAAAATATATTACTTGATGTTAAAAGGCTAAAAAATGAAGCTCTGTTATTTGAAAAAAGATTTAAAGGAAAAATTAGCAATGGAAATTTAAGCGAAACCTTGTTTTTAAAATCTATATCTCAATATGAAAGTATTTTAATGGGTGCGCAAAAGCCTTATTTATATTTTAATCTTATCTTTTCCACAGACTCTAATAATGCCAAAGTAGCATCTTTAATGCAACAAATGGAGGAACATAATGTAGAGATTACAAAACATCTTTTATTTTTTGATCTTGAACTTTCTAAAATACCGGATCAAAAGATTAAAAAGTTCATACAATCAAAGAAATTATCAAAATATTCTCATCATATAGAGCATATATATCAAAATAAAAAATATAATCTCTCTGAGGCTGAAGAGAAGATAATTCAAGAGATGACTACGGTTGGAAGATCAGCGTTTACGAGACTATTTGATCAACTAGAGACAAGAAAACAATTTGAAATAAAATTATCAGGTAAAAAACAAAATTTAAATCAGACGGAAATATTATCTCTTCTTTATTCTCCAAATAGGAGTATTAGAAAATCAGCATCTGAATCTTTAACAAAAGGATTATCTGATAATCTCTTTTACAATACTTTTATATACAATACCCTCTTAAATGACAGTAAAATTCATGATAAATTAAGAAAGTATGAATATCCTGAACAATCAAGGCATATAGAAGAGGAGACTGATAAAAAGGTAGTGGAGATGCTTACTGGCTTGATATCTAAAAGATATGATATTGTTTCAAGATTCTATTCTTTGAAAAGAAAAGTATTAAAGTTGGATAAACTTTATGATTATGATAGATATGCTCCATTGTCTGAAAAAAGCAGGAAAGTATCATTTACGGAAGCTCAAAATATAGTATGTGAATCTTTCGCTGAATTCTCAGAAACAATGGCGTATCAGGCAAAAAGATTTTTTGATAATAATTGGATAGATGCTGAAGTTAAAGATGGTAAGATGGGCGGTGGATTTTGCATGTATGTTTCTCCAGATTTACATCCTTATATTCTGATAAATTACAAAGAAAGCGTTAAAGATGTTATGACATTAGCCCATGAAATAGGGCATGGCATCCATGCAATATTAGCAAAAGAGAGAGGATTTTTGTCTTTTGCATCATCATTAGCACTCGCAGAAACAGCTAGCGTATTTGGCGAAATGCTTGTTTTTAACAAAGAGATGCGAAATGCAAAAACAGATAAAGAGAAGTTTCTTTTATTATCTGGAAAGATAGAGGATATATTTGCAACGGTTTTTAGACAAAATTGTATGTATAAATTTGAGATGGCAGTCCATAAAAAAAGAAGGGAATCCGGCGAGCTGACCGAGAATGATTTTAATAATATTTGGCAGGAAGAAAATAAAAAAATGTTCGGAGATTCAATGACTCTAACTGATAATTATAAAGTATGGTGGTCATATATCGGACATTTTATACATTCTCCATTTTATGTTTATACTTATTCCTTCGGAGAGCTTTTAACACTCTCATTATATTCTATGTATAAAAAAGATGGTGTCGTATTTGAGAAAAAATATATTGAACTTCTGTCTAAGGGTGGCTCTGAAAGCCCTGAAAAACTTTTAAAAAATATAGGGATAGCTATTACAAAAAAAGAATTTTGGGAAGATGGAATTAAAATAATAGATGATATGGTCTCTGAAGCTGAGAGGTTATATTCTGCTTTATAATAATGAATGAATTTGAGAAAAGATTTAATAAGTTAAATAAAGAACAACAGATGGCTGTCGCTAGTACAGAAGGAGCTGTGATGGTTATTGCCGGACCTGGAACAGGGAAAACAGAGATTATAGGTATGAGAGCAGGATATATCTGTAAAAACTCAGGTATATTAGCATCAAATATATTAATTACCACATTTACAGAAAGCGGAGTTGTAGCTATTAAAAAAAGACTTCTTGATATAATGGGTACTGATGCTTATAAAGTAAATGTCACTACTCTCCATGGATTTTGTTCACAGGTTATTTCTGACTTTCCAGAAAAATTTATTTTTGCAAAGGGAATTAAGCAAATATCTGATATTGAAAGAATAGAAATTATAAGAAACATAATTGATTCTTTAAAATTAAAAAAATTAACCACATTTTCTGATAAATATCTTTATTTATCAGATATAGAAAAAAACATCCAAAAATTAAAACGCGAAGATGTTACTCCAGAAAATCTTGATGATCATTTGGAATCTCAGGAAAAAGATTTAAATGGTGAGTATAAAATAAATAAAAGAACCGGCAAACCGACAGTTGAGTGGCGAAAAAAAGAAGAACAAATTCTAAAAAATAAGGAGCTTTCTATGATTTATAAAGAGTATCAAAAAAAATTAAAGGTTTCTGGACTTTATGATTATGAGGATATGATATTATTTGTCCTTAATAAATTCAAAGAAGATGATGAATTGTTGGCAAATTATCAAGAACAGTATTTATATATAATGGTAGATGAATATCAGGATACTAATGCTGCTCAAAATGAGGTAATACTTCTTCTTACAAGCTTTCAATCTGATGCGAGTCCAAATATTTTTGTAGTTGGTGATGATGACCAATCAATCTATAGATTTCAAGGAGCATCTCTGGAAAACATATTATTTTTTAAAAATAGATATAATGTAAAAAATCCGATAGTCTTAAAGAAAAATTACAGATCAACTCAAAATATCTTAGATTCATCATTTTCAATGATTGAAAAAAATAAAAATAGAATTGGCACATTTATTGATGGTGTAGATAAAAAATTAGAAGCACAAAAAGGTGATGGCGAAAAAATAGATCTTATTAAATTTTCTACTCAAGATACGGAAAAATTTTATATATTTAAAGAGATAGAAAGATTAATAAAAGAAAATGTTGACCCAAATGAGATAGCCGTATTTTCAAGAACAAATTTTGAAAGCCATGAAATTGCTGAATTTTTGATAAAAGAAAATATACCAGTTGTATTTGAGGCATCAAATAATATCCTTGAAGGAAATGCCGTGAGAATGCTCATAGATTACATATCAATTATTGAAAATCCTTATGATGATCAAAAGATTTTGAATGTAATGACTTTTGGATTTTTAGGTATTAATGTATTGGATTCTTATAAATTATCACGATATATTTATAATATAAATTATTCAAGAAAAGATAAATTATCTATTTTTTCTATTATTTCAAAAGAAGAATCTTTAAAAGATATCGGACTTTCTGATGAGAAAAAAATAACCGATTTTATTCATAAGCTCTTAAATTTAAAAACATTGAGCGTCGAAATTACATTTACCGCGTTTTGCGAAAGAGTTTTTTCGGAGAGCGGATTTTTGGATTGGGTATATAAGAAAAATAATAAGATGGAGTATCTAAGACATATTTCTTCTCTATTTTCTGAAATAAAGGATCTTAATATTCAAGATAAAAGTCTTGATATTAAAAAATTCTTAGAAAAAATATCTTTATATAATGAATATAAGATACCTGTGAAAGAGGAATCTTTTTTACTTGAAAAGAGAGGTGTAAGAGTTATGACAGCTCATAAATCAAAGGGTCTTGAGTTTGAATATGTCTTTATAACAAAAGCGGTTGATAAAAATTGGGGAAATAGGAAAAATATGGATAAGATAAAGTTACCCACAAACCTGCTTCAAATATCTTCAAAACTTGAATTTGAAAAAAATGAAGATGAAAGAAGATTATTTTTTGTTGCTTTAACAAGAGCAAAAAAGAAAGCCTATATAACTTACGCTGATGAATACTCGTCTGGAAAAAGTATTCAGGAGAAATCAATATCTCCCACCCATGACATTCGATCCGTTTAACGGGCC
>JBBTYT010000013.1:0-22635 GCA_038061695.1 Patescibacteria group bacterium | reverse complement strand
TCAATATTTAAATTTAATTGATGGGGATAAAAGAATTGATAATGCCGAAGAATTTTTAAATAAAAAAATCTATGGCTATGCAGAGAAAAATGAAGATGAGAAAGAGTATTTAAAATCACTGCTTGCCGATTATAAATTAAGCGTTACGCATCTTGATAATTATCTTGAATGTCCTAGAAAATTTAAATTTAGAAACCTAGTACGAATACCAGAGGGGAAAACAAAACATATGGCGTTAGGAACAGCGTATCATAAAGCTTTGGAAAAATTCTTTTTAGAATTTAAGAATACAGGGAAATTACCACCATCAGAAATGTTAATTTCAGAATACAAAGATGCTCTCAAAATGGAAATATTAACATATAAAGATAAAGAAGATTTAGAGGAGTTGGGTGTAAAAGGCTTAGAGGGATATTATGAAAAATACAAAGACAGTATGATTATTCCTGAGGCGGTAGAATATAATTTTTCAAAACATGATGTTTATTTAAATGATGTGCATTTAACAGGTAAGATTGATAAGATAGAGAAATTGAATGAGATTGGAGATATTAAGGTGATAGATTATAAGACTGGAGCCATAAAGACAGAAAATCAGATAGCGGGAAATACAAAAGATTCAAATGGGAATCTAAAAAGGCAAATAGTTTTTTATAAAATATTATGTGATAGAGATAGCAGATTTAATGGTAATATGAAAGCTGGAGAATTAGATTTTGTACAAGGAAAAGATGGAAAGTATAAAAAAGAGTTTGTAGAGTTTATGCCAGAAGATATATCTTTTTTAGAAGGTATTATAATCGATGTTCACAAAAAAATAATGAATTTAGAATTTGATTGTACTAATATAAATGGATTTTGTGAGCATTGTAAGCAATATGCAAAAATATAATTTTATAAATTAAATCTATTAAAAATATGTCCGAGAAAAATAGCATAATGGAAAAATTAAAATTAGAGAAGCCTTTGGTTATTTTTGATCTTGAAACAACAGGTGTTGTTGTGAATCTTGATAAAATTATTGAAATTTCTTATATGAAAATATTTACAAATGGAGAGGAAGAGAAAAAAACATATAAGATAAATCCAGGTATCAATATTCCAATAGAATCTATAAAAGTGCATGGGATAACAAATGATGATGTTAAAAAATATCCATTTTTTAAAGAGTATGCTGATGAACTTTTTAAAGTGTTTTCTAATTGCTATTTTGGCGGTTTTAATATTATCGGATTTGACTTACCGTTAATTCAAAAAGAATTTAAAGAATCCGGTCTTAATTTTTCTTATAAGACTGAGGATATTATAGATTCAAAGAGTATATTTCACGCTATGGAAAAAAGAGATCTTTCTGCAGCTTATAAATTTTATTGCAATAAAGAGCATATCTTAGCTCATAGCGCCGAGGGTGATATATTAGCAACTTATGAGATATTAAAATCCCAACTAAAAAAGTATCCTGATATTTTAGATAAAGTTTTTTTAAATTCAATACATTCACAAAAAGATGAAAGATACGTTGATTCTGCTAGAAAATTCTATTGGAGAGATGGCGAGGCTTATTTTAACTTTGGAAAACATAAGGGAGAAAGCTTAAAGAGCGTCTCTACATCAAATTCAAGTTTTTTAAGCTGGATGCTTCAAGCTGACTTTGACTTAGAAACAAAAGAGATCGTCAGCAATGCTCTCAATGACATCTATCCTATAAAAAATAAGTAATATTTAAAAAAGTTTCAAAATTAACTTTGATTGATTTTCATTTTTAAAACTTTAGTATATAATATAATCTATGGAAGTAAAAAATAAAGAAAATTTTAAAAAACTTTTTTTAGCATTGTTAACACTTTTTGCCATAACATTTACAGCTATGTATTTTGAAGGAAAAAGTGTCTTGGAAGAAAATGGTAAATTAAGTATGATAAGTAAAGAATCTACTTATAGAAATATATCTCCAGAGACTTTAAATTCTATGCTTCAGTTGAAAGAAAGACATAGTTTTTATTTTTTGAATGTTGATGAAGACCCAGGAAAATTTATTCAAGGAACCGACTTATATATCGCTTATAATAAAATTGCAGAGAGACAATCCGAACTTCCGCAAGATAAAAGCGTGAGGATTGTTGTCTATTCAGATACAGGTTCTATGGGGCAAATAGCTTCACAAAAATTAATCCTGCTTGGCTATGTGAATGTTTTTAATTTAAAAGGAGGCAAGAAAGCTTGGGATGCAAAAATTTCTTCATTTAAAAAATAAAGATGATATATTACTTAAAAAAGACAATTGAAGATCACGATATTAAAACATTAGAAAATTTTGAATCTGATTGTTGGATTAATGTTGTAAATCCGACTCACAAAGAGATTGGCTTATTGGTTGCAGAGTTTAATTTAGATAAAAATAATCTTTTGTCAGGTATTGATCCGCATGAAATCCCAAGAGTGGATTTTATAAATGAAGATATTTATACATATATAAAAACACCTTATCGAAATTCAAAGATTGGAACATTTACTCTCTTAATAGTTATGACTAAAAAATTTATTTTAACTCTCTCAAAGGAAGATGTCTTGTCTTATGAAAATATATCTGCTGGCGAGATGAAAAATTTATCAGTAGAGCAAAAATCTAAATTTTTTATAGCAATCTTAAATATGAATAATGCAATATTTAAGATCAAAACACTGGATATTGTAAAGAGTATTGAAACAAGAAATATAAAAGCATTAAAAGAAAAAGATATAGATGAAATGATAAGTCATGAATATATATTGAATAATTTTGTCTCTTCTTATAGTTATATGAATTTTATGTATAACAAGATTATACATAGACTCGGACTCTTAAAACAAGATAAGGATATACTTAAAGAGCTTATGATTGATGCTGAAGAGGGCGGGAATATATGTGAAACATCGCTAAAAAATATTTCAAATATAAGAAATTATAATATGATTCTCTTAACATATAGGCTTAATAGACTTATTACTACACTTACAGTTGTAACCGTCTTTTTAAGCGTTGTGGCGGCAATATCAAGCATATATGGTATGAATATAAGGCTACCATTACAGGATGACGGCAATGCCTTTTTATTTGTAATATTCTTAATAACGATATCATGGATAATATTCATTATTTATCTAAGAAAAAAGAAAGTCATATAAATATTGCCATTTTATCAGCTTGACAATATTCTAATTTAATTATACAAATTAAATTATTATGGATATAGAAAAATTAAGATATCTCATGGAAAGAGATGGTTATTCTAATTTTAGGATAAAGCAGGCAAAAAAAGCTGTTTATTTTCGTTTGATAAGCTCTTGGGATGAAGCTAGCGATTTATCTGAAGAATTAAGAAAACTTCTAAAAAATGAACTTCCAATTTCAAGTTTCACAGAAGTAAGAAAACAAGAGTCAAAAGATTCTCTTAAACTATTATTAAAAACTAATGATGGTCAATTTATAGAGACTGTTTTAATGAGGCATTTAAATCAAAAACAGGATGAAACTATGGAAGGAAGAAATACAATATGCATATCATCTCAGGCAGGATGTCCTATGGGGTGTTCTTTTTGCGCAACAGGAAAAATGGGTCTGAAAAGAAATTTAACAGCAGAAGAGATAGTTGATCAAGTCCTTCATTTCGCAAGAATTTTAAAAAAAGACGGGAGCAAAGTGAATAATATTGTTTTTATGGGTATGGGCGAGCCGTTTAATAATTATGATAATGTTATGCTGGCAATAAAGACATTAAATGATAAAGATGGCTTTAATATCGGCATTAGACACATATCTGTATCAACTTGCGGGATTGTTCCTGCTATTAAAAAATTTGCAGATGAAGAGACACAAGTAAATTTAGCAATTTCTTTGCACGCTCCAAATGATAAAATAAGAAATCAGATAATGCCTATAAATAAAGCGTATAATATCAAAAAACTTTTAGATGCTGTTGATTACTATATTGAAAAAACAAATAGAAAGGTGATGTTTGAATATATACTTATAGATGGAGTGAACGATAGCGAAGAGAATGCCCGCGAACTTGCTAAATTGATGCATAAAAAGCTCTATCATTTAAATTTAATAAAGTATCATGATACCGGTGTTTATAAATCTACATCAAAAGACAAAAGACGTATATTTTTTGATATACTTAAAAAAGCTGGTGTTTCAACTACATTTAGAATCTCTTTCGGCGAGGATATATCCGCGGCCTGCGGACAGCTTTCTACAAAAGAAGTGATGATAGAACCTAATGTTAAAAAATAACGCTGAAAAAATATTCGTTTCCAACATATAGGACAAAATAAGGCTTTACAGTATATTTCACATATGGTACACTAGTGTCATAATCATGAGAAGCAAAAAAAACCTTTTAGAACAGCTTAAATCCTTGCCCCACCTCAGCAAAAACACGGTTTACCAGCTTGGTAAACAGCTGGGGCTTAAAGATGGTACTATTGACACTTACATCAGTCGGTTTTTGAAGTACAAAGAGATTGTTTGGCTCAATAAGGGTCTGTACGTCTCCACCGACTTCTTTGAAAAAAACAAAAACGATATTTCGTATTCATTTTATCTTGCCAACATCATACGCAACCCTTCCTATGTGAGTTCATGGGCGGCTCTCCAGTATTACAATCTCGCTACAGAAGCGGTTCACTCCATCACTTCGGTCTCTCCTAAAGCAACAAGGAACTTCGAAACCAAGGCCGGTAATTTCTCATACCAGTCAATCAAAAAAGATTTATTTTCGGATTTTTCCCTCACGAAGGGGAAGTTCGATTTTTTCATTGCTTCTCCTTCGAAAGCATTATTCGATCTTCTGTATTTCAGAACGCATCAGTTCCATGGCACTAAGTCACAGAATATAAAAACATTGATCGAAGAGTTAAGGATCGACTTCGACGAAATTGACAAGCTGGAGCAGGAAAAATTTTATATGATGATTAAAAAATACTTCTATGAGTGAACGACTAACGATAATCTTAAAAAGAAAGCTGGAAGACCTTGCCAATTATAGTGGGCTGAATGCAGAGACCCGACGAAACGCGCTCAAAGAGGAGTTGCAGTACTACGTTCTCAACTTTGTCTATCACAATCAGAAATATAACGATTGGATCATGTATGGCGGTTCGGCTCTCCGAATTATTCACGGATTGGATCGTATGTCCGTTGATCTTGATTTTGAAGTAACCAACGCAGTGACCGAAAAGTTTCTTAAAGAGATGAAGAAAGAAGTCGAAGAACATTTCGCGGATACCTATGGCACGAACGCCGATTTTCTGTCGATCAAAGTAACGCATGGCCGTGGACTGACTTTGAAATTTACTGTCGGAGAAGATCTTAACTTCGGTCATGCTTCCAAACAGATATACATCAAAATCGATCTTAATCATTTTGTCGTGCAAAAAACCGTTATCGAGCGTCGACCGATAAATCGTGATCAGTTATCTTTTGTCATCATTACCTACAATATGTCCGCACTTATGGCGAGCAAAATTGCTACCATCTTCTTGCGAGGAACTCGTGGCGTAGGCGATGCGATATATGAGGAAAAAGGGCGTGATATTTACGATCTCCTTTGGTACATGAATAAAAAGATAGTGCCGGATTTAGATTATCTCATTGCTAAAAACATAAATGTGAAAGATCCTCGCGCGCTTTTCGACAAGCTTACGATTCAAATCAATAAAGTAAGTGATAAAAATCTCGAGCAGGACCTTAAGCCTCTGTTCATTGAGAAAAACTATATTAGAGATTGGCTGAAGAATTGGCGTGAAAGCTACCTACACCTGTTGGACGCGTATAAGATTCGCACTATCAAAGAACTTGAGAGTATAGAGATAGATCAGGATTTTCGCACGCATAACTTTTCTTTCGTGTATTGGTATTCGACTGAAGACATGGACTCGGTGAAAGTTATTTATAACCTAAGCGTGTACTGTATTATATTCGGTGAGGGTAACTTGCAAATTGAGTCTGATAAAAAAATTGAAGAAAAAATTGAGTTAATTAAGCAGATTAGGAGCAAGGGAACTAGTAGTCGCCAGACTACCGAGGATAAGCTCAAACAGTACGCAACGCTGTTC
Source organism: Patescibacteria group bacterium (assembly GCA_038061695.1). Classification (GTDB taxonomy): domain Bacteria; phylum Patescibacteriota; class Minisyncoccia; order GWC2-36-17; family M10-OD1-4; genus M10-OD1-4. The sequence goes on along the minus strand of JBBTYT010000013.1, from coordinate 16,536 downwards.
TACCAGAAAACGGAAAAATACTTCGAAAAGACGAACAAGATTATGCTTGGCGATGCCATCATTACAAAAATGATCAGGATGACTGCGGATAACCTGAACCAGAAAGAGCAAATTGTTCTTAATAAATCAGCTATGCTTTCATGCGATCTCGATGATTTATTAAAATAATATGATAAACGAGGATATCAAAATAATATATGACCAGAATTTTGGATAAAGATAAACAGACAAATACCACTCTTAGAAGGAAGGTATTTGTTGCGATGTCTGGCGGAGTAGATTCTTCGGTTGCCGCCGCATTGCTGAAAGAGCGTGGTTATGACATTGTTGGTATCTTTATGAAAAATTGGTCAGACTCCTCATTTTTTAAAGATAAGAAAATGTGTCCTTGGGAAGATGATCAAAAAGATGCGAGGTTGATTGCATCAAAACTAGATATTCCTTTTTATACTTTTAATTTTGAAAAAGAATATAAAGAAAGAGTGGTGGATTATATGATAGAAGGATATAGAAGTGGGATTACCCCGAACCCAGATGTTATGTGCAATAAGGAGATAAAATTCAAGCTGTTTTTAGAGAAAGCTCTTTCTCTGGGCGCAAGCCATATAGCAACCGGACATTATGCTCGTGTTGAAAAAAATAATGAAAAATTTTCTCTTCTTGCTGGCAAGGACAAAAATAAAGACCAATCTTACTTTTTAAACACTCTTGGGCAACATGAACTTGCTCATACAATATTTCCAATAGGAGAATATGAGAAACCCGAGATTAGAAAATTGGCAAAAAAATTTGGATTTGAAAATTCTGAAAAAAAAGATAGTCAAGGTATTTGTTTTATCGGTGATATAGATATTTTTGAATTTTTAAAAAGTAACATACCAACTCATGAGGGTAAAATAATAACAATGGATGGTAAGGTTGTTGGTAGGCATCAAGGCGTTGAATTTTATACAATAGGACAAAGACATGGCATAGGCTCTCCTGGCGGAGGAATCGCATATTATATTATAAAGAAAGATGCGGAAAAAAATATTTTATATGTAGCAGAGAATGGGAAAGATAATGAGCTTTATAAAAAAACAATTCTAGCTAAACAATTTATATGGACAATTGGGGAAGAACCTGGATTTCCTTTAACTTGCCAAGCGAGAATAAGATATCGCCAGCCATTATCAGACTGTGTGGTAAGTAAAAAAGAGAATGGTATATTAGAAATAAAATTTTCTTCTCAACAGAGATCGGTAGCATCAGGACAATCAGTGGTTTTTTATGATGGCGACAAAGTTCTCGGAAGTGCTATAATAATATGATATACTTTGAATTACGAAAGACAAAGCTTAAGACTTTCTTCTGTGTGCTCACGCTACTCTGCTAAACGGCAGATTAGCTGCGCCTACCGTTAACACGTCAGAAAATCTTAAGCTTTGCCTTTCGTAATTTAAGATAATAAATATACCCATGGAAAATTTAAAAGCAAACCAAATAAGAGAGAAATATCTTAATTTTTTTAAAGAGAAAGGGCATCATATACTTAAGTCAACATCTTTACTTCCAGAAGACAAAACCGTTCTTTTCATAACAGCTGGAATGCAACCTCTCGTGCCGTATCTTAGCGGTAAATTGCACGATAATGGAAAAAGACTGACAAGTAGTCAAAAATGTTTAAGAACAGATGATATTTTAGAAGTCGGGGATAATAGACATCTGACATTTTTTGAGATGCTTGGTAATTGGTCGTTGGGTGACTATTTTAAAAAAGAATCTATACAATGGAGTTTTGAATTATTAACATCAAAAGAAAAAGGCTTTGGAATTGATCCTAAAAAAATATTTGTTACTGTTTTTGAAGGAGATGATAATGCTCCGCGAGATGATGAGGCTATCAATTTATGGATTAACGCTTTTAAATCAGTGGGTATAGAGGCAGGATTGGGAGATAGAATTTATGCATATCCTAAAAATAAAAATTGGTGGGGACCAGTTGGGGATTCAGGGCCTTGCGGACCGGATACAGAGATATTTTATGATACTGGGGAAGAACATAATAATCTATTTGGAGATAAATGTCACATAAACTGTGATTGCGGTAGATATGTTGAAATATGGAATAATGTATTTATGGAATACAATAAAAGAAAAGATGGAAAATACGAGCCTCTGAGTCAGAAAAATGTAGATACAGGTATGGGGTTTGAAAGAATAGTGATGATAATACAAAATAAACCTACAGTTTTTGAAACAGATATTTTATGGCCTATTATAGAGGAAGCTCAAAAGCAATCAAATATACCGTACGAGGCCCAAACAAATTCATATAGAATAATAGCCGACCATTTAAGAGCGTCTGCATTTTTAATAACAGATGGACTTTTACCATCAAATACAGATCAAGGGTATATTTTAAGACGTCTTTTAAGACGCTCTATAAGACACGCGAAAATGCTTAATTTAAAAGGAAATTTTTACGATTCATTAATTAGGGAGATTTCTCTAATATATAAAGATATATATCCAGAAATAGAAAAAAATACAAATAATATAATAACTATCATAAAAGAAGAGGATGAAAAATTTTTGAAGACACTCGGTCAGGGACTTAAAGAAGTAAGAAAAAAGTTTGAGTCAATACGGACATTGGATTCTGTGGTAAAAAATCCTGTAACAGGAGCAGAATTTTTTGATTTATTTCAAACATGCGGTTTTCCTCTAGAAATGTCTCTTGAAGAAATTGAAAATCTTGCTAGAACATTTAACTATGATTTGAAGATTGATAAAGAAAAAATTAAATTAGAGTTTGACATTCAATTTAAAAAACATCAAGATATATCAAGATCTGGAGCGGAGAAGAAATTTGGAGGTCATGGACTTTTACTGCAGACTGGTGAGCTTAAAGCGGCTAACGAAGAAGAGCTTGTGAAAGTTACAAGGCTTCACACAGCAACTCATCTTTTACATCAAGCCCTAAGAAATGTCTTAGGTAAACATGTAGAGCAGAAAGGTTCAGATATAACGGCAGAAAGATTAAGATTTGATTTTTCACATCATCAAAAAATGACAGACGAGGAAAAAAATAAGGTTGAAGAATTGGTAAATAGAGAAATAACAAATGAGCTTCCAGTAACTATGATTGAGCTTAATTATGAAGATGCAAAAAACACAGGAGCATTAGGATTATTTAAAGATAAATACGCTGATAAGGTTAAAGTTTATTCTGTTGGAGAATTTTCAAAAGAGTTGTGCGGAGGTCCGCATGTATTAAACACAAAAGAGCTTGGAAAATTCAAGATTTTAAAGGAGGAATCATCTTCTTCTGGAATAAGAAGAATAAAGGCAGATTTATTGTAAAATCAGAAAAATTATGATATTATAAATTATAATAATTATTTTTAAAAAATATATGGAAATAAAAAAAGATGACGATGAGAAAAATGCAAATTTACTAGTTAATTCAGGGAGTGAAAAAGATATGTTAAAACCATGTAGTTGCAGAGAAACAAAGAACGGGGATAATAAATCTGATGGATCTAACAAAGAATCTGGCATGAATGATGGATGTTGTGGTGGTGGATGCGGATGCGGAAGTGATTATTAAAATCTTTATTTCTTTAAAAAGTGGATTGCCTTAAACTCCACTTTTTATTTCTTAAAATACTATGAGAAGAGATATAGTACACGAAGGAGCAGATAAACTTAAATATGAAATAAGAGAGATTATTAATAAGGCCCGCAAATTAGAAAATATGGGGGTTGATATTACGTGGGAGAATATAGGCGATCCAGTGGCAAAAGGCGAGAAAATTCCAGATTGGATAAAAGATATAATAAAAAAAGCTATTGATGATGACTCTTCTTTCGGATATAGCCCAACAAAAGGACTTGAGAAAACAAGAGAGTTTATAGCTGAATTAAGAAATATTTTTGAAGGTGCGCATATCACAAAAGAGGATGTGGTATTTTTTAACGGCCTTGGCGATGCCATATCTAAAATTTATACATATTTAAATTTTCAAGCCAGAATAATAGGTCCATCACCAGCCTATTCAACACATTCATCGGCAGAAGCTGCGCACTCCGGAAAAAAACATATAACATATAATTTAGTACCTGAAAATGAATGGTTTCCTGATTTTGATGATTTAAGAGAAAAAATTAGAAATAATCCTGATATCGTAGGAATTTTAATCATAAATCCTGACAATCCTACCGGCACGGTTTATAATAAAGAGATAATGCAAAAATTTGCTGATATAGCAAGAAGCTTCGATCTTTTCTTGATTTGTGACGAAATATATACAAATATTTGGCATAATGGCGTAAGACCTGTAAGGCTTTCTGAGGTTGTAGGAAATGATATTTGCGGAATATCAATGCGTGGAATATCAAAAGAGTTTCCGTGGCCAGGAGCAAGATGCGGATGGATAGAGGTTTATAATATGGATAAAGATACTCTATTTTCAAGATATATAAAAACAATAAATGATGCAAAGATGCTAGAGGTTTGCGCAACAACACTTCCGCAGAAAGTGCTTCCTGAAATAATGTCGGATGAAAGATATAGGAAATATCATAAAGAGAGAAATGAAAAATATGGTAAAAAAGCAGAATTATTTTATCAACAATTTAAAGGTATTGATGGACTGATAATCAATAAGCCAAGCGGTGCATTTTACGCTACTATTGTCTTTAAAGAGAATATCTTAAAAGAGAGTCAAGTTTTAAAAATAGAAAATAAAGAGATAAAGGAGTTAGTTGAAAGAGAGGTGAAAGGAGTCCCATTAGATACAAGATTTGTTTATTATTTAATGGCATCTTCTGGCATCTGTGTTGTTCCTTTGAGTGGATTTTGTTCTGAACTACATGGCTTCAGATTAACATTACTTGAGACGAATGAAGAAAAATTCAAAAATACTCTAAAAACATTATCAGAAAAGATAGAAGAATATATAAAAAGTTAATTTGAAAAGATGTTAAGAAAAAGGATTGTTTTATTCGGATTTATGCCAATCTTTATTTTCTCTGGTCTGTTTTTTTATTTATCTTTTCCTGAGAATAAACAATATATTAAAAATGAAGAATCTTTTAAAGATAATATTAATATATCATCAATTATCATAAAAAATAAAGAAGAAATCAACTCAAATAAAGATATAAGAATCTTATTCCTTGGAGATTTAATGCTTGATAGAGATGTAAGGGAAAAAATAAATAAAAATTCTCTCGAGTATATATTAGGCAGTCTATTTAAAAAGCATTTCTTTGATGATTATGATATTATTTCAGCAAACTTAGAAGGATCAGTTACGAATGGAGGAGAACATTACGCTCCAGAAAAGAAATTTGATTTTGCTTTTTTGCCAGAAACAGTATCAGAGCTTAAAAAATATAATTTTTCTTTTTTTAATTTAGCAAATAATCATTTCTTTGATCAAGGTAGCCGTGGTGAAATAGAAACTAGGAAAAATTTAGAGAAAGCAGGTTTTTCTTTTTCAGGATGCAGAGATGGAGTCATTGGTGAATGTTCAAGCAAAATATTTAATTTAGACGGAAAAATTATTGGTATGGTTGGTTTTTCTGTTTTTGGATCATTTAATATAGAAAATGCGAAAGATATTATTACTACTCTTAAGAAAGAAACGGATATTATTATTGTAAATGTGCATTGGGGCGAGGAGTATAATATTAATCAAAATGAAAAACAAAAAGATTTAGCATATAAATTTATAGATGCCGGAGCGGATATTATAATAGGACATCATCCTCATGTTGTTCAGGGAATAGAGATATATAAGGGTAAGGTAATATTTTTCTCTCTTGGTAATTTCATATTTGATCAATATTTTTCAGATGAAACTCAAACAGGACTTGCTGTAGAGGTTATCTTTAAAAAAGAAAAACCTATTTTTAAACTTCATCCGCTTAATTTAAAATTTATAAGAGCTGATTTAATGGAGGGGGATGAGAGGATAGCTTTTTTAAAGGAGATAGCAAATAGGTCTTTTGGTAGTGATGCCTTAAAAATAAAAATATCATTCGGTGAATTATAATTTTTGGATATATCCGCTATAAAAAGCCTCACCTGACATTTTGTTTTTTGACTCTGGCTGAACCTCTTTTAATATAATAGAGCCATTGCTTGTTTTTAATACTAGCTCTCTATCTTTATTAAGATAAAGTTTTTCTTTGCCTTCCTGACAGTTAGATATAGATAATTTTGTTAATTTAACTTTAAAATCTTTCCCATCTTTACCCTTTAAAACAATATATACCCCTGGCCAAGGAGAAAATGCCCTAAACATTCTATCTATTTTTTCCGCCCCATACCCATCTTTTATTTCACCATCTTCTCTTTTAAGAATTTTTGTAAATGTCGCCTTTTTATGATCTTGCTCCTCCGGAATAATTTTCTCTTCAAGCCATAGAGGCAAAGTTTCAAGCAAAAGATCTGCTCCTAAATTCGCCAGCTTTAAATGGAGGCTTTCTTGATTTTCATCATCTGACACCCCAATCTCTTTTTTAGCTATTATCGGACCATGATCTAAAATCTCATCTATCTTTATTATTGTTACTCCGGTAATTTTATCTCCTTCTAAAATAGAATGTTGGATTGGTGAGGCACCCCTATGATTAGGTAATAGGGAAGTATGAATATTTAAAATTCCGAATTTCGGTATATCTATAATCTCTTTTGGAATTATCTTACCGTAAGCAAGAACTATTATAATATCTGGAGAGAATTCTCTTATCTTTAAAAGAAAATTTCTATCTCTTAAGTTTTTTGGTTGCCACACTTCAATATTATTTTTTTCCGCTAAAATTTTCGTTGGCGGGGAAGTTACAATTCTATTTCTGCCGATAGGTTTATCCTCTTGGGTTATTACCAAAGAAGGTTTATATTTCTGAAAGTTAATTAACTTCTGCAGACTTTTTTCTGCTATCTCTGGCGTACCCATAAATATGATTTTATAATCTTTCATTTTACATTTCCTATCTCTTCCGCTTTATCAATAAATAAAATACCATTTAAATGATCAACTTCATGTTGAACAATTTGGGCTATAAGTCCAGTTGCTTTTATCTTAAATTTTCTTCCATTTTCATTATAGGCTTCTACTTTAACCCACTTAGCTCTCTTTATCTTGCCATAAAATTCAGGTAAAGAAAGACATCCTTCGTCTACTAATAATAAATCTGGAGAAATACTTATAATCTCCGGGTTTATAAATACAGTTTGATTAAGTTTTAGATCATAGGAAGCGACAAATATTCTTAGGTTTTTTCCAGCTTGAGGTGCAGCAAGACCAACCCCATTTTTAGTGGATTGTAAAGTAGTTTTCATATTAATAATAAACTCTTGTATCTCAGGCTCTTTAATATCTAAAACATCTTGAGATATCGTCCTTAATATGCTATTTTCTTTTCCTTTTTCTATGTTTAATATTGACATAATCTTGATGATAATACATAATATCAAAATTTTCAAGCTTTGTATAAATTTTCTATAATAAAGAAATAGGGTTAACATCTATAATCCAACCCTCAGGAATGCTTTTTAATAATATATCTTTTTCTTTTACAGAGTCATCAATATTTTTTATCTTTATAATAATTTGCCAGATATAATTATTTTTAATTTTTGGTATATATGCTGGCGCAGGTCCTAATATTTGAATACTTTTAAAATTTGATTTATTTATTTTATCAGCTACTCTAAAGGCTTCCGACTCTGCTAAATTTTTATCCTTATTTTTATAAATTAATTTTATAATATTTGTAAATGGAGGATACGAGAAAGCCTCTCTTAAAAGTATCTCGTTTTTGAAAAAAGATTCATAATTCATACTTCTTATAATCTCAAAAAGAGTATTATCCGGCGTATAAGTCTGAAGTAAAAAGTCTGATTTTTTATTACAAATAAGAGCCATATCTTTAGCTATTTGAAATATTCTTTCACCAGATCTGAAATCAGGCATATAAAGAAGATTGTCTATTGATAATACGACTGCTAAATCAATTTTCGGCAGATTATATTTTTTAAATAAAAGTTGAGTACCTACCAAAATATTTATTTTGCCATCTTTAAATTTTTCTAATATTTCTTTTTGCTCTTTTTGAGTTGGCGCTGAATCAGAATCTAAGACATCAACTCTAGCATTTGGCCAGAGCTTTAATATTTCATCCATTGCTTTATTTGTTCCTGCGCCAAAATATTTTATTCTATGACTTTGGCATTTTGGACATTTAAGCTCGACATCTTTCTTAAAACCGCAATAATGACAAACCAATGAACTCTTTACCCCACTATGATGTATGAGGGATGATTCGCAGTGCGGACATCTTTCTATATATCCGCAATCTCTACAAAATACAAATGTTTCCATACCTCTACGTGAAATAAAAAGTATGGCTTTTTTGTTATTTACTATAACATCTTCTAATTTAAGCTGAAGTTGGTATGATAAAATTGAATAATTACCTCCATGAATTTCATTTCTCATATCTATAATCATAGGTTTTTTGAATTCATTTTGAAATTTAGACTCATAAAGTGATATTTTTTCTTCCTTTAGAAGCCAATATGTTTCAACGCTTGGCATAGAACTTCCTAAAATGACTTTTGCGTTAAAAAGCTCTGCTAATTTTAAAGTAACATCTTTTGCATGATAATACGGCATCATATCCCGTGATTTATAAGAAGAATCCTGCTCCTCATCAAAAATAACTAAACCAAGATTAGAAAAATTTATAAATAGACCAATTCTGGTTGAGATAATAAAATTAGATTCTCCATTTCTTATTCTTTGCCAAGCATCAAAATATTTTTTTTGTGAAAGTTTACTAGATAAAACTTCTGGATTTAAATTTTTAAATTCTTTCTCATAATATTCTAATGTATATATATCTGGAACTAAAAAAAGAACTTGTTTTTTTTCTTTTAATGCAATCTTTATCTCATCTTCATAAATACTTTTTCTTTCAATATCGTAAAGAAAGACATTTTTAATATCAATGGCGGTTATTGTCATTAACTTTTGTTGCGATATCAAAAATGGTCTTTTTTTCTTAATGACATATAATGGTAAAAATATTTTTGCCGTTAATCCTATTGGGGCGACATAGAAATTTAAAAACCACTTAAAAAGCTTAATCTGTATATCGGAAAGCAGGGATTCTTCCGAGAGAACCTTCTCAATATTTTTCATTTGAAATCCACCCTTTTTAATAGAAATCTTCTCTTTTTCTACGCTATAAGAATCAATTACCAAGGCATTGATCTTTCTTCTGCCAAGAGGAACTGAAACCAAAGCCCCTTTTTTGACAGGGTTTTTTGAAAAATAGCTCAAAACTTGAGATATATTTTTTGGCATTGTAACGATTGGTATTACATCTACTATAAACATAGATATTTAAAATTTTATATTTACTTCATTTAATAGTATACTAGATACTATTAAGATAATATAGATATACATATGAAAAAGAAAATTTTTATCGCTATAAACTTACCTGAAAGTGTCAAAAATAAATTAATATCTTATACAGAATCAGATAATTTTGCTCTTTTGCCAGTGAAGTGGATAGAAAAAGAAAATTTTCATATAATTATTGAATTTTTAGGATATGCTGATGATGAGTCTATTTTGAAAATTATAGAGAGATTGCATGATATAGATGGAGAGCTTGATTCATTTGACTTTACATTTAATAAGATAACCGTTTGGCCTACAAAAGAAGAGCCTAAAATGATAGTAGCATCTGGAGAAGAAGATGAAAACTTGAATGAGTTGGGTAAAAAAATAATTGATGCCTTAGAAGATATTTACTTAGTTAAAAAAGGTAAAAAATATAAATTTAAAGCTCATATATCTCTTGGCATTATAACAAGAGCTACTGCAAGTGACTTCATAATGGAGGATAAGGATATTAAAATATCTGTTCCTGTTGATAGTATAGATTTAGTGGAGAGTTTCAAAGAAGGAAATAAGACAAAATACGCAACGCTTGAAAATATTGTATTTTAAAATATTTACTATGAATAATAAAATAAAGATATTTGATGTAGGCATAGATAATATTTCATTAAAAGAAGCAAAAAATATATTAGAAAATATCTTAATTCAAAAAAAACAAATAAAGATATTTACACCAAATCCAGAAATACTTCTTAAAGCAGAAAAATATTCTGAATTTAAAAAAATATTACAAGATGGAGATTTATTAGTGCCTGATGGGATCGGAATTATTCTAATGTCAAGAATATTTGGAGATAAATTTAAAGAAAAAATAACCGGTGTGGATTTAATGATGGAAATTTGCGCAATGGCTGAAAAACACCAAAAAAGCATCTTTTTTCTTGGCGGTAGAAATAAATCAGCGGAAAAAACTTCTAATATATTAAAATCAATATTTTCAAAGCTAATAATATCAGGGTTTTCTGAGGATGTGGATTCGTGTTACAATTTAATTAAAGACTCTACTCCAAATATTATTTTTGTCGCCCTAGGAGCTCCAAAACAAGAGGTGTGGATATCAAAAAATATTAAAAACTTTCCATTTATTAATATAGCTATTGGAGTTGGCGGGGCATTTGATTTAATATCTGGAAAAATAAAACGAGCGCCTTTGATGATTCAAAGAGTTAATATGGAATGGCTATGGAGGTTACTTATGGAACCAAGAAGAATCCTAAGAATTTTTAATGCTATAATAATATTCCCGCTCAAAGTTATTTTTTATAAGTTAAAATGAAAAAATTTCTTTTTATATTTTCAATATCATTTCTATTTACGCCAACTTACATATTAGCATCTACATATTCAGATTCCGATGTGCCTTTAATATTTCCAAGATCATCATGGGAGACTGAGGCCGATCTTTTATATATACTTGATTGGGTTCCAGAAGAGAAAAATTCTGAAACTTTAAAAGATGTAAATCCAAATGGCAATGAAACCATCCCTGATTATGCTCCAATTGAAAGAATAATAATACATGATACCGGATGTTGTAATAAAGAGTACGATGATTCAAAACAAGTAATAAGAAGTATTTATAAAAATCATGCCATTCAACGAGGATGGGGAGATATAGGTTATCATTATATAATAGATAAGAGTGGAAATATCTATGAGGCTAGATTCGGAGGTAATGGAGTTAGGGGTGCTCATCTTTATGATGGGAAACAATGCCGTAATTTTAATGTTGGTACAGTTGGAATATCTGTGCTTGGAGATTATCAAAATATAGAGATGCCTAAACCAGCGGTTGATTCACTGGCTCAATTAGTTGGTTGGCTTTCCGCAACGAATGGAATAGAGCCAAATCAGATGGAAAAAACATCCCTAATATGGACAAATCCAAAAATAGCCAATAACTGCAGTTCAGAATATGGAGCATTTTCATCATCATTCACAGGAGCTGTCGTTCTTGGACATAATGAAATAGAATCAGCAAATTCAGATCCAGGAACTCTAAATATGACACAGCTTAGACAAGATGCTAAAAAATGGAAAGATAAATATTCTGCATATTCTTATACTGTTGACGGTGATATTATCTCAATTAAAAATGGATTAAAAAGCAAAGATACATCGAATTCAGAAAATATAGTAAAAATAAATTCTACGCAAGCATGGCTTTTTCCTGATATTTCAAAAATAAATTTACCGGAAGGAACCTTAATTAAAGCAAGATCAAGACCGGAAATATTCATAATTGAGAAAGGAAAAAAAAGATATATTACATCATATCAAATATTTAAACAAAATGGATATTCATTAAGTGATGTAAAAACATTAGGAGATAGGGAATTACTAGAATATCAGATTGGTGATCCATTGATTCATAAGGATGGATCAATTCTAGAATCTATAGAAAACAAAAAAATGTATTTAGTAAAAGATGGTGAAAAAAGATATATAGTCTCCGATAAGGCATTTAAGAACAATAAATTAAACAAGAAAAATATAATTAAAGTTTCTGACAAAGAACTTGAGTATTATCATGATGGCGGTATAGTTGCATTACCTGATGGATCAATTATAACTGACATAAAAAGAAAAGATTTTTTTCTTGTCGCAGATGGCGGGAAAAAAAGATTTAGCAATCAAAATGTTTTTATAGCTAATAAATTTAATAATAAAAAGTGGATTACATTAAATAAAAAAGATTTGGATATTTATCCTGATAAGGGTTATGTTCTTTATCCAGAAGGAACGCTTATAAAAGAAGATTTAAAATCGGAAATTTATGTTGTGAAAAAAAATAAACTTGAATGGATACCAACATATGATGAATTTAAAAAGCTCGGATATTCTATGAAGAAAGTTATATCTTTGCAAAGTGTAGAATTTTCAAAATATAAAAATTATATCGCTATCTTAATAGCTCCAAAAATAACATCTTTAGAAGATATAAAGAAACCAATGGAAGTAGTTGCTGTTAAAAATAATACACCGATTACAGCAACAATTATTTACACACCATCAACACAAACTGAGAAAAATATACGAATAGCAATATCTGAAATTCAGAAATCAGATGCAGTTAAAATTTCAGCAAATGAAGAATTTAATCTAATTACTACTGATGGCAGTAAAACAAAATACAATGCTGGAGAAAGTACTAGTATAGTTTGGTCACAGACGGGAGATGTAAAGTTAAAGCCATCAAACAAAGATACAATTTTTGAAATTCTAACCTATAAGGACAATAATTGGAATGGCACACAAAATTTTAATAAATTCAGAGGATTTTTAGAAATAGCATATTCTAAAAAATCAAATAAGACATACATTATAAATGAACTTCCTTTTGAAGAATATCTTTTAGGAATTGCTGAGGCTGTTAACTCTGATCCAAAAGAGTACCAAAGAGCATTAGCTGTTTCATCAAGAAGTTATTCACTATTTCATCTTATGAATGGCGGAAAGCGTGGAACAGATGAGATATTTCATTTAAATAACACGTCATCGGATCAAGTTTATAGAGGATACTCTTTTGAGCTTTATTCGCCAAATCTAGCTATGGCAGTGAAAGATACCGTTGGAGAAATAATAAAATATAATGGTAAAGTAGCGAGGACGGTTTATTCATCTGATTCTGGAGGAATAACTAAAAATGCTTGTAAACTTTGGAGAGGTATATTTTGTGAAAAAGAATATGATTATCTTTCTGGTGGAATATATGATCCGAAAGGTACCAAAAGAAGAGATGCTACAGAGATATCAAAAAGCCATGGCGTTGGAATGTCGGCTGTTGGAGGAAGAAGACTTGCTGAACTTGGTAAAAATTATAAAGAAATTCTGCAATACTATTATAAAGGAATATCTGTTGAAAATATAAAATAACCATATGATAAAAATAGGTATAGAATGTGAAAATTTAGAAGGAAAAAGATATGGAGTTGGGCATACTATGGCTCAACTTTTAACTGCATTCACAAAAATTTTAAATATAGACAAAGAATATAAATTCATCTTATATTTTAAAAATGAAATACCAAAAGATGAATTTTTAAAAAATCCTATTTTTGAAAAGAAAATAATAAGATTTCCTCTACTTCCGGCAAGTTTTAATATTTTTTATCATATATTAATTCCTTTCCATTCTTTAAAAGATAGAATAAATGTTTTTTTCTTCCCATCTTATATGCTCCCTGCTTTTTTCTTAGGTAAAGCAATAGTTGTACTAACAAATGATGTTTATTATGAAGCTCATCACGGCTCTCTGCCATTTAGATATCGTCTTTCTTATAGACTTTTTTGTAAATTGGCGGCATTAAGAGCTAAAAAGATAATGACTATATCAGAATTTTCAAAAAAAGAATTAATGAGCTATTACAACTTACAGACAGAAAAGATATTTGTAAATTATTGGGGTCTTTCAGATGATTTAAAAATTTTAGATAGAAGTAGTGATACATTACAAAAAATTTCAGAGATTAAAAAAGAGCTTTTCATAAAAGATAAATATATATTATCAATCGGACAGGTTTTTGAAAGACGGCGTATTCCTGAAGCAATGTTAGCTTTTGAAAAAATAGCGAATGAATTTCAAGATGTTCAATACCTTATACCTTGTATAGATAAAAATAATCCTCCTATACTAGATTTTTTAGCAGAAAAAATAAATAAAAATCTTAATAGGAAGGCGATAATACGAGCTGAGTATATAAGTAATGATAAGAAGCTTTATCTTCTTAATTTTGCCGAACTTTTAATATATGTTTCAGATAAAGAGGCTCTCGGGCTTCCACCAATTGAAGCATTACAATGCAATACACCATCAGTTATTGCGGATAATGAATTGACTCATGAGATATTCAAGAATCACGCTTTTTTTATAAAAGATGCGAAAAATATAAATGATTTTGCATCTGTATTAAAAGATGCTTTAATGAATAAAAATAAAATTAAAGAGATCAGAGAGAATAGGGAAGAAGTCATCTCTAAACTCAATTGGCAGAAAAACGCAAAAAAAATATTACAAATGATAGATAATATTTAATTTTTATCTTGAAAAACAACCATCTTAACTTTTTTTAAAAAATAAACTAGAATATGAGTATATGGAGAGTATCAAAAAATATATTACGAGTTTAAACCTCGTTTTTTTTGTAGAAGTTTTAGTCGTTATCTTAACTATTTCTGGCATATTGCCTAGAGAGGCTTTGTTGTTTCTTTTCGGTATTTTACTCTTTTTCGTCTTATTCTCCTCGTATGAAGAGAGTATCCTTTTGATAGTTAGATCCATACCGCTCTTTACCGCTCTACCAATAACAGAAACGTTCGATTCTTTAAATACCTGGAGAATAATAGTTTTTCTTTTATTTTTAAAATGGTTTTTTAATGATAATTTCTTTTTATTTTTTGATGCTATATTTACAATATTAAAAAAAACAAAATCCTCCTTCATTGATGCTTTAAAATTCTCATATCAAAAATGGAAAATTGAATCTTTAATATTTTTATTATTCTTAATATCTTTATTTTCTTTATTTAAGGCGGATGACTTAATAATCGGCGTGAAAAGAATAATTTATTTTATTAACTTAGGAATGTTATTTTTCGTCATTAGATCGGTTGCAAAGAATATAGAACTTTTAAAAATAGCAAAGAATATTGTAATATCAGGGATCATAGTTGTAGCTATTGGGTTTTTTCAGCTCTACTTAGCTTATGTTATGCCAATAAACGACTTCTCAGAACTTTGGGCACTCAAAGTCAATGAAGCTTTATACGGCACAGCTTGGTCTGAGATAGTAATAAGCAAAAATACATGGTTTGCATATTATAATGACACTATTCACTTAAGAATGTTTTCATCATTTCCAGATACTCACTCATTTCCGTTATATCTCTTAATGATCTCTGCATTTTCTATGGTTATTTTATTTAAAAGAAAAGGGGAGAAAAAGAGCTATACTTATATCTTTTTATTTATTTTACTTACATTTTTTGCCATTATACTCTCTGGAACAAGAGGTATTTGGGCATCTTTTATTTTTCCAATAATATTTCTGATATTTATTATATGGAAAAAATATTTTCCGATAAATATTGTTAAAATAATACTTATTCCTTTTATGGCATTTTTAATATTACTTCCATTATCATCTCCAATATTTTCCTCAAAGCAATTTAATATATTATCTCAAGAAAACAAATCATCAAGAGCATTTACTGAAAGATTTAAATCTATTATTGATATTGAGGAAAAATCAAATAAGGGTAGAATATACATTTGGATGGAAAGTATAAAATCTATATATAAAAATCCAATACTCGGGGTCGGAATAGGTAATTATCCTGTTGTTTTAAAAGAAGACGCAAGTGCAATAAAAGCAGGATCATCCGCGCATAATATATATCTTCATATGGCTGCTGAGCTTGGTATATTCGGATTTCTGGTATTTATATTTATAATTTATGAAATATTAAAGAGATCATTATATATTGTAAAAGAAAATTTTGATGAAATTTCAAAGTTTTTTTCCGCAATTACATTTTTATTTCTAATTTGGATATTAGGATATTTAATGACAGATGTTGCGATATTTGATGAGAGAGCATTTTTAATGCTTATGATACTACTCGGTGTTTTATTCTCAATTACTTCACAAAGAGAAACTTCGCCTTTGGAAAGAAAAAAAATCCGCACAGATATTTGACGAGCGGAGATTTTTTGAAAAATAAAAAATCGTGCATTGGCTCTTGTGATACAATACAAAAAGACCACACCATTATTTAGGACTTATATCACCTATGAAGTTTATTATTAATAGCTATCATCCGAGAAAGTGCAATATGTTGTGGACGAGTACAAGTCGTTTACATTGAGAGTTAAAAATACTAGAATATCAATATGTCAAAAATAGATCTGATCAAAAAAATTGAAGAAAAAAGACTGACAAAAAAAGAGACTCTGCAAGTCTAATTCTCCAAGAGATTCGTTACGCTGTAATTATACACTTTACGCGAACTTTTTTCGAAAAGAACTAATGCGGACTCGGCAGGGCGAAACAATTGACTGGGGATA
>JBBTYT010000012.1:11184-15227 GCA_038061695.1 Patescibacteria group bacterium | reverse complement strand
CTGTAAATATATTTATTTTACTGAGAGATCCTTCTGACGTTGAGTTTGCTACCCAGATAGAGTTGGTGATATTGTCAAAAGCAACTTCGCGAGGATAACTGCCTGCATAATAGTCAATTCTAGTACCTGCTATTGGTGCGGTTTGAGCGTTAACGGTACTAGGAGAAGAGATGGAAAAGATGAAAAATATTGCCAACAAAAGAGGAAAATATCCATTGAATAAAGAGTTTTTTAGGCTTTTTGAGAGAGTGTTATTCATATTCAGAATGCTATATTAAAGGAAAGCTAAAGTCAAGCGGAAGATTCCTATTTATGATGCCTTGAACTTTTACAATACCCTATCCAAAATAAATAAAACTAGACCAATAGCTGACATAATAGCAGAGATAATCCAAAATCTCATAGTCACCTTCGTTTCCGGCCATCCTATAGCTTCAAAATGATGATGTATCGGTGTTGAATGCCATATTTTTTTACCGCGAATTTTTTTTGATATCAACTGAAGAATGACAGAAAGAGATTCTATCATTAGAATAAAACCAAAGAATGGTAAAAGTAAAGCTGTATTTGTTAGCATCGCTATAACTCCAAGAGTAACGCCTAAAGACATTGATCCTGTATCACCCATGAAAAATCTTGCAGGATGAACATTAAACCACAAAAAAGCAACTAATGCTCCAACTATAACAGCGCAAAAAACCGCTAAATCCGCCTTGCCTTGTAATGTTGCAATGATTACATAAGAGGCAAAGGCCGAGGCTAATACTCCGCCAGCCAAGCCATCCAAACCATCTGTCTCATTAACAGAAAATGATGTTGCTACGATTATGAATATAAAGATTGGAATGTACCAAAACCCTATGGAAAAATCTCCAAGGAATGGAATGTGAAAAACATCCCAACCAAGTTTAAAGAAAAACCACCAAGCGCCTACTATCGCAACTGCGATATAGAGCATTATTCTATGTTTCATATTCAAACCTCCGCCTTTCGGACCTATCTTAAAAATTCCAAATAAATCATCAGCAAGTCCCACAACAGCAGCCAAAACCAAAACTCCTAAAGTTAAATATGTTTGACCTCTGGTTAAAAAGTTTAATCTTTCAAATATAGTATTGGGAAATATTTGAGATAAAATTAGAAATGTCAAAGATAGTATGAGAACTGTACCCCAAACAAGCATCCCACCCATTGTCGGAGTCCCTTCTTTTTTTATATGAAGTTTAGCAAAGACTGGAGCAGACTCAGCTGACCTTATCTGTTTTCCCAATTTATATTTATATAAGAAGTGAGTTAACGATGGTGTTGCTAAGATTGCGAATATAAAAGATATCGCCGCAAATCCTAAAATTTTAATAAGTAAAAAAGATTCAATCATAATAAAAGAATTAAAATATATAAGCTCCTCTTATCCAGTTTATTAATTTCTCCATTTCATCAAACCTTGACTGAACATCTTTTGCTCCAAAAATGACTGATACAGCTTTTGAATTTGGTCTGCCATTTTTTCCTTCAACCTCAAATACAACCATAAGACAACCGCCAGCGATAGGAGTATAACCTGTCTTCCCTCCTAATATTCCCCATATATCTTTAAATATAAGTTTATCACTTGATATA
Organism: Patescibacteria group bacterium; assembly: GCA_038061695.1. Classification (GTDB taxonomy): domain Bacteria; phylum Patescibacteriota; class Minisyncoccia; order GWC2-36-17; family M10-OD1-4; genus M10-OD1-4. The sequence goes on along the minus strand of JBBTYT010000012.1, from coordinate 13,607 downwards.
ATTCTTCTGTTTGGCGCGTCGCTATAATCAGATTTTATAATTTCATCTTTAATTGATAACACACTCCAAAGCCACTCATTATTTAGTGAATATAAAACCAAATCCGCATAATCTCTCGTCGTAGAGAAATTGTTTGGATCATCAAAGCCTACTGGATTTGAAAAATTAGTATCGTTAAGTCCAAGTTCCAGCATCTTTTTATTCATTAATTCAATCATATTAATATCCAGAGATTTAAAATGCTCAGAAAATGCAACAGCAGCATCATTACTTGATACGACAAGCATTATTTTTAAAAGATTTTCAACTTTTATCTTCTCACCGACTTTAAATCTACCTGATATTCCGTCAGTCAAAATAGCGGATTCATTTATGGTAATAATATCATCTTTCTTTAAATTTTCCGTCACAATAATCCCGACAAGAAATTTTGTAAGAGAAGCTATCTGTAGCCTTTCATCTATATTATCTTTATGTAAAATTTTTCCATCTTGAGATACTACTATTGAAGATTTAGCATTATATTTAACTTCTGAAACAGAAAAATCTCTAATTGGCAAGAAATTAGGATTTGTATCTTGACCAAAAAAATCAGATTTAATCAATGGTGTTTTTTCCGAAATTTCGTTACTTAAGTTTTGCGATTCCTCTTTTTCTGTATCATCATTAATAGAAATATCACCTTGCTCCTGATTAAGATTCACAACCTCAGCTACAGAGGCTGTTATATTTTTAGGTTCAAGATTTTTCTCTGAAGTTTTCTCAGAATTATCTAAAAAAACAAATTGTTGGAATATAAAACCGAAAACCAAAATAAATAACGAAACAAAAGTAAGCCTCATCTTTTCCAAAGACGAGTGCTCAAGATTAGTTATTTTTTTCAGAAATTTTTGATAATTCATTATATTGTGGTAATTCTTTCACACTTTTAATTCCTAATTTTTTCAAAAAATCCAAAGTCGTCTTATAAAAAGCCGGTTTTTTATCATCACCACCATTATATTTTTCTATCAATCCCCTCATTAAGAGCGCTCTCAAAGAGAATATGGAATTTACCCCCCTAATATTATCTATATCTATTCTTGATATCGGCTCTTTATAGGCAATAACAGATAAAGTTTCAAGGGCTGCCGGCGTTAATTCTTCTGATAGACTTGACTGAAGAAACTTTTCTATGATACTTGCATTTACATGAGAAGTAACCATCTGAACTTTGCCATCCTTTTCTAAAATATTAATACCCTTATCATTATAATCATTCTGTAGCTCTAATATACTATCCCTAATATCAGATTCATCAATGCTTAATATATTTGCAATCTTTTTGATAGTTATCGGATCGCCACTTACAAATAAAATTGATTCGATTTTTATTTTTATCTCTTTCATTAAATTTTTCTTATTTTAATGTTGGCAAAATTGCTTTCTTGTTCTATTACTAAAAATCTTTGCTTTACAAGCTCTAAAATAGCCAAAAATGCCATAATTGTGTTCACCTTTGACTTACCATTATGCATATTATGAAAATATTCCTCCGACACTTTAATTATTCTATTTTTTATATTCAAAATCGTATCTTCAAATGATATAACGGCTTCAATTCTTTCCTTTTCAAGCGGTTCTTTCTCAGAAATTATATCATCCTTAACATTTAAAAAAAATTCTTGCAATAGTTCCTTTGTTATATTTTGTGGCGGTAGAAAAAAAATAATATTTCTTAAACCTGATGACCTCTCATGGCATATCATATTTTTTTTCTCAAGAGATTTAATGGCATCAGCTCCTTTTTTAATATTTTGAAAATTTTGCAGTCTTTCTTTAAGTTCATCTATATCATCTTCCTCTTCTTTTGTAATTTCAAGAAATGGCAATAAAGATTTTGATTTTATTAAGATTAGCTTTGATGCTATAACTAAAAAATTTGCAAGATGTGCGGGTTGAATATATTCAAAGTGTTTTGTGTATTCCAAGAATTGATCACATACAGAAGCTAAAGATATTTCTGAAATGATTAATTTCTTTTTCTCTATCAACTCAAGCAATAATTCCAATGGACCTTCAAATGAACTTAATTTTACTTGATATCCATCCATAAATTAGAAAACTAACTATAAAAAACATTATTATTATAGCAGTTTTTATAGTTAAGGCAAATGCTCATCTTATCGCTTTTGATCAATATAACAACATAAATTATAAACAACTATTTTTATTTGACAAATGAATAAAAATAAACTAAAATAATCATTAAGTAATTCGCATCAAAATAGGTTATTAAAAATGCCGTTTTGCTCGAGTTTTATAAAAGGTCATAAATAAAAAATTAATCCAAAAGCAAAATGGCATACGAAAACGAAAAACAAATGTTTCATGGAAACTGGAATTGTTCAAAATGCGGAGTTTCTATAACAGAGCTTCCATTT
>JBBTYT010000012.1:0-11084 GCA_038061695.1 Patescibacteria group bacterium | reverse complement strand
GAGCCAGATCCTTCTAGAGTTGATCAGTTAAAATGTAGAGACTGTCACAGACAGGATAGAGAAGCTAGAGGAGATAGCAGGAACGACAACAGAGGTGGTGAAAGAAGAGATAGAGGTTTCCAAGGACAAAGAGAGATGCATAAAGGAAATTGGAATTGTTCAAAGTGTGGCACTGAAATAACAGAGCTTCCATTTGAGCCAGATCCTTCTAGAGTTGATCAGTTAAAATGTAGAGACTGTCACAGACAGGGTAGATCATTCTAACTCAACTAAAAAAACCGTAGAATTAAACACTCTGCGGTTTTTTTATTTCCCTAAACTTTACACTACTAATATCTAGAAAGATCAACAACATTCTTAAGAAGCATAGCCACGGTCATAGGTCCAACACCACCTGGCACTGGAGTTACAAATACAGCCTTATTGTCTAAATTTTTAAAATCAATATCACCGTAAACTATTTTACCTTTCTTTTTTATACCAGCATCTATTAAAATTGTTTTTTCCTTAAGCATATTTGATTTTATAATGTTTGGTCTCCCTAAGACAGATATTAAAATATCCGCATCTTTTGTAAATTCCGAGATTTTCTTAGCAGAATATTTTTTATCTACCAAAATTTCAACATTGATATTTTCAAAAAAAAGAAAGTTTTTTAAAATCTCTCCGAATAAATCTGAATTTACTAGAGCCTTGACTCTCTTTTTATCAAAACCTCTTTTATATGCTTTATTTAAAATACAAAAGATAACATTCGGCAAAACAGGTTTAATGATAGGTTTCCCCAATTTAATAGCATCTATATTTTTTTGATGAAAGCCATCAACATCCTTTCTCGGATCTATTTTTGATATAATATTTAAAATATTGAATTTAAAAGGCAAAGGAAGCTGGATAATAACTCCTTGGATGCTTTTATCATTATTTATCTCCTCTATCTTATCTAAAATAAGATCTTCATTAATAGCAGAGCTGTACTCATATAAAGAGAATCCGACACCTATACTTTCTGCAGCTTTTCTTTTTAAATCAACATAAAGATGCGACGGCTTGTCATTACCAATTAAAATAACAGCTAAATGCGGAGTTAAATTTTCTTTGCTTATAATATCCTTTAATTCTCTTAATATTTTATTAGCCTCTTTTTTACCATTGAAAATTTTCATAAATATATATTACTAGAAAATAAGAAAAAAATAGCTCCTGTACGATTTTGGAGAGTATTTTTTCATTAGATTTATATCTTTCAATAAATAGGATATTTTTTTGTTAATTTTAAAACAGAATTTAAAACATCCTTTTTATTTTTCTGAGTTGGCTCTTTTATTATCTTTACAATCAACTCTGCAAGTAATTTAGAATCACTTGTATTAAAACCTCTTGTGGTTATAGATGGCGTCCCTAAACGAATACCGGAAGGATCAAATGGAGATTTTTTATCATAAGGAACCGCATTTCTATTTACTGTTATTCCAACAGATTCAAGATTATTTTGAACATTTTTTGAGCTATCTGAATATTTAGAAATATCCAGAAGTACAATATGATTATCAGTTCCTCCGCTTACAACTCTGATATTATTTTTTATAAATACATCCGCCATTATTTTCGCATTTTTTAAAATCTGTTTTGCATATTTTTTAAAAGTCGGCTTTGAAACTTCTAAAAAATTGACTGCCTTTGCCGCGATAACATTATCAAGAGGACCGCCTTGTATACCAGGAAAGACCGCCTTATCTATCTTTCCCGCCAAGTTTGGGTTCTCTTTGTCTAATCTGTCAATTTGCTTAGATAATATCATTCCGCCTCTTGGGCCTCTTAGTGTTTTGTGTGTTGTGGTTGTCACAATGTCGCAATGAGGAAATGGATGTGAATGCTCGCCAGCGACAACAAGACCAGCTATATGCGCAATATCTGCCATCAGATATGCGCCGACTTTATCAGCGATTGCTTTAAATTTTGCAAAATCTATTTTTCTTGGATAAGCTGTCGTTCCGCAAATTATTAACTTAGGCTTTACGCTTATCGCTATTTTTTCTATTTCGTCATAATCCAAAATTTCTGTTTTTGGATCTACTCCGTAAGTATGAAATTTATAAAACTTACCGGAAATATTAACTGGCGAACCGTGAGTTAAATGTCCACCACATGAAAGGTCTATACCCAGAGCAGTATCCCCTGGTTTAAGCAAAGCTAAATAAACAGCAGTATTTGCTTGAGATCCTGAATGAGGCTGAACATTGGCATGCTCCGCTGAAAAAATCTTCTTTGCTCTTTCAATCGCCAAAATTTCAATATCATCTATCACTTCATTTCCGGCATAATATCTTTTTTTAAAATAACCTTCTGAATATTTATTAGTTAAAGGTGTCCCTAAGGCTTCTAAAACCGCTTCTGAAACATAATTCTCCGAAGCTATTAAACTCAAAGTATCTTTTTGTCGTTTAATCTCCTTTTTTATCAATGAATATATTTTTTTGTCTGTTTTTTCTAAATTCATTTTTTTCTTTCGTAAGTTATAAACTCTAAATTATATTTATTTTTTTCACCAGCATTTATTTTTTCTTTTTCTACTTCTTGCCATTCTAACATATTTATTTTAGGAAAATATGTATCTCCAGTAAATTTTCCATCTATTTTTGTTAAATATATTCTATCAGCTTTTAATATAAATAGATTATAAACAGATGCCCCGCCTATTATCATCACTTCATCACTGCCTGTTTTCTCTGCTTCTTTTAAAGCCTCTTCTGAAGAATTCACAAAGATGCATTCTGAAAGATTTTTCATCATATTATTATTTGTTAGAATAATATTAACTCTTCCTTTCAAAGGCTTCCCTATGGACTTATATGTTTTAAAACCCATAATAACAGCTTTCCCCATCGTAATAGCCTTAAAATGCCCCATATCAGCCGGAATATTGCCCCAAGGAAGCATATTATTGTAACCTATGACATTATCATTAGCTACTGCTGATATTATTGAAATTCTCATACAGCTACATCCGCCTTAATGGAGTCATGATGCTTATAATTTATAACTTTAAAATCTTCGTATTTAAAATCAAAAATAGACTTTACATTTGGATTTATTTCCATTAGAGGAAGATGGTATGGCTCTCTTGAAAGTTGAAGGTTAACTTGATCTATATGATTTGAATAGATATGCAAATCTCCAAAAGTATGAATAAAATTTCCATATTTTAATCCTGTAACCTGAGCAATCATCATAGTCAATAAAGCGTAAGAAGCAATATTGAAAGGAACGCCTAGAAAAATATCTGCGCTTCTTTGATAAAGCTGGCAAGAAAGTTTTCCATCTGAGACATTAAATTGAAAGATGCAATGACAAGGCGGTAATTTCATTTTATCAATATCTGAGACATTCCAAGCAGATACTATCATTCTTCTTGAATTTGGATTTTTCTTAATCTCCTCTATTAAACTGCTTATCTGATCAATTACTCTTCCATCCGGAGATTGCCATTTTCTCCACTGTGATCCATAGACTGGTCCCAAATTTCCATCCTTATCAGCCCATTGATCCCAAATATGAACGCCGTTATCGACTAAATATTTAATATTCGTATCACCATTTAAAAACCATAAGAGCTCATGAATTACACCTTTGATAAAAATCTTTTTTGTTGTCATTAATGGAAATCCTTCTGATAAATCAAAACGAATCTGACGACCAAAAGAAGAGATAGTTCCTGTGCCAGTTCTATCGCCTTTTACAACGCCATTTTTTTTAATATCTCTTAAAAGGTCTAAATATTGTTTCATAATTTTATTCTTTATTTTTAACTTCAGAATCTTTAAAGACTCTGCTACCGACAGATTTATCTTGACCTTGATACTTTCCTCTATACGGATTCTCAGCATCTTTATCCATCCTGCAAAATACTAATTGGCATATTCTTCTATCCGCCTGAAGCTTTATCGGCAAAGAATTTGCATTATAAAGCTCAAGAGTAATCTTTCCCTCAAAACCAGGATCAACCCATCCGGCATTTTGAATAAAAAGACCCATCCTTCCAATGGAGCTTCTACCCTCAACAAAAGCTACTATATTGTTCGGTAACTTAATATATTCCCTTATTGTTGCAAGTAAAAACGAATGGGGTGGAATAGTAATAGTGTTATTATTTATCTCCTTATAGATAATCTCGGAATCCAGAGTGATTACATCCATATAATCACGATCAACAACTAAAAAATGATCTCCTAAATAACAATCAACGGAAGCTGGTTGGACGGATTCTTCCTTTACAGGATCAATCATTAATTCCCCGCTTTTTAGCATCTCCTTTATTGTTTTATCAGATAAAATCATTTTTAAAATTTTATTAATAATTTACCATTAGCTAGAGAGTATTATACAAAAAATTAAAATAAAAGTAAATGGAGAAAATATTGATAAATAAATGAAAATGTTGTATTATATGTCTTATAAATATGATAAATAGATCTAAAAAAATAATAGCGATTTTCGGAGATGTCTTTATTTTGTATTTGTCTTTGTATTTAACATTACTCTTAAGATATGGTTCCGATTTTGACTACTTAGTATGGCAAGATCATTTTGCTCCATTTACTATAGTTTATCTAGCATGGATATTCATATTTTATCTTGCCGGTCTTTATAATCAGAAAATCGCAAAAAATAATTATCAATTTTACTCAATTCTTTTAAAAGCTGTTACAATTGGAGCTTTTTTTGCTATAGGAATATTCTACTTAACAACAACATTTCTAATTTCACCAAAAACCAATCTCGCTATCAATATATTAATATTCTTAATATTATTTATTCTATGGAGACAAATATACAATAGATTTATAAAATTATCAGCCCTGACAAGTAAAGTTTTATTTATTGGACAAAACAAAGAGGTTGATTTGATCTTAAATATTTTAAAAGAAAATCCCCAATTTGGATATAAAGCCATACCTCTCCTTTTAGATTCAGAAAGCAATATAAAAGATATCATAGAAAAAGAAAAGGTAAATGTTATAGTCCATGCAAAAGATACAAACTCAGAAAAAAATTTTGCAGGGCTTTTATATTCACTTCTTCCTTTGGGAATTACGGTTTACGATCTGCCTAAATTTTTCTCGGAAATAACAAGAAAAATTCCGGTTTCAATTATTGGAAGAACTTGGTTTTTAGAAAACTTACTTGAAGTTGAAAAAGGTATTTATGAGGTTGCAAAAAGATCAATGGATATATTATTTACAGTTTGTCTAGGAATATTAACATTGCCTCTTTTTCCTTTTATAATATTAGCGATAAATTTAGGCAGTAGAGGCGGAGCATTTTACACACAAACAAGGGTTGGAAAAAATGGGAAGATATTTTATGTGCTAAAATTTAGAACGATGGTAAGAGATGCCGAAAAACTTGGTGTTCAATGGACAAAAAATAAAGATACTAGGGTTACAAAAATTGGCGCTTTTTTGAGAAAAACAAGGATAGATGAATTACCTCAACTTTGGAATGTATTAAAAGGCGATTTATCCTTTATAGGGCCAAGACCGGAAAGACCGGAGTTTGTAGAAACATTAGAAAAAGAAATCCCCCACTATCAAATACGCCATCTTGTAAGACCTGGACTTACTGGTTGGGCGCAAATAAATCAGCCTTTCGGGAATGCTTCCATAGAGGACTCATTAGAAAAACTCCAATATGACCTATATTACATAAAAAATAGATCCTTAATCATAGATCTTGATATTTTGGCAAAAACCATAATGGTCGTTTTAAAAAGAGAGGGACATTAAAAAAATATAATAAATTAATACTAATTGATACTAGTTGACACCTTTTGATACTTTTGATAGAATTAAAAAATGAATCAAGAAATAAAGCCAAATGGAGTTTATACTACTTCTGAAGCTCAACAATTATTAAAAATAAGCTCTAGTACAATGAAGCGCCTTTTTAAAAAAGGATTGATAAAAGCCAATAAAGTTGGCGGTTCTTATCGTATACTTGGAAAAGAAATATTAAGAATGGTGTCGCCAGAGTTAGAAAAAAAAGCAATCAAATCTTATTTAGACTTAAAAGAAAAAGTAGTAAATAAAATAAATAAATGGTAAAAAAAGCTTTAATAACTGGAATAACAGGACAAGATGGCTCTTATTTAGCAGAATTACTTTTAGAAAAAGGATATGAAGTGCACGGACTGATAAGACGCGCAAGCACATTCAATACTTCACGTATAGATCATATTTATAAAGATCCGCATATAAAAAATACTAAACTTTATTTGCACTATGGAGACTTATCAAATAGCAGTAACATAAATAGCATCCTCAAAAAAATATCTCCTGATGAAATCTATAACCTTGGAGCACAAAGTCATGTTAGAGTAAGTTTTGATATACCAGAATATACCGGAGATGTGACCGGTCTTGGAACATTAAGAATACTTGATGCTATAAAAAATTCTGATATTAAAACAAAATTCTATCAAGCATCATCAAGCGAGATGTTTGGAAAAGCTTTTGAAATTCCACTAAAAGAAACGACTCCGTTTTATCCTCGCTCCCCTTATGGTTGTGCTAAAGTTTATGGATATTGGACTACAATAAATTATAGAGAGAGTTATGGATTGTTTGCGTGCAATGGCATATTATTTAATCATGAAAGCCCTCGCAGAGGTGAAACATTTGTTACAAAAAAAATTACTCGCGGATTATCAAGGATAGCATTAGGAAAAGAAGAAAAATTATATATTGGAAATTTAGATGCTCAGAGAGATTGGGGATATGCAAAAGATTATGTTTATGGAATGTGGCTTATGCTTCAACAAGAAAAACCAGATGATTATATACTTGCTACTAATGAAACTCACACCGTACGTGAGTTCATAGAAAAATCTTCCAATTTACTGGATTTTAACTTGATTTGGAAGGGGAAAGGTGTGAATGAAAAAGGCATAAATAAAAAAACTGGGAAAATAATCATAGAGATAGATCAAAAATATTTTAGACCAGCCGAGGTTGATATATTATTAGGAGATTATAGCAAAGCTAAAGAAAAATTGGGATGGGAACCAAAAGTTAAATTTGAAGAATTGGTGAAAATAATGACTGAGGCTGATTACGAAGAGGAAAGATGTTTAATGAATTAATTTTTTATGGAAAAAAATTCAAAAATTTATATAGCGGGACACAATGGTTTGGTTGGATCTGCGATTGTAAGAGCACTTGAAAAAGAATGTTTTAACAATCTTATCTTAAAAACAAGACAGGAGCTTAACTTACTTAACTATAATGATGTCGCTAATTTTTTCAAAAAAGAGAAGCCAGAATATATATTTTTAGCTGCCGCAAAAGTAGGAGGAATTTTAGCAAATAAAATACAACCTGCAGATTTTATTTATGAAAATTTAACAATCCAAAATAATATCATTCATAATGCATATCTAAATAAAGTTAAAAAATTATTATTTTTAGGCTCTTCTTGCATATATCCTAAAATGTCACAACAACCAGTCAAAGAAGAATTTTTATTGACCAGTGAGTTAGAGGCAACAAATAAAGCATATGCTGTAGCAAAAATTTCTGGTATAACAATGTGTCAAGCATACAATAAACAATACGACACTAATTTCATTTCGTTAATGCCAACAAACCTATACGGTCCAAATGATAATTTTGATTTGGAAAGTTCACATGTCCTGCCTGCGCTTATAAGAAAATTTCACGAAGCTAAAATAAATAATAAAAAAGAGGTAAAAATCTGGGGTACAGGAAGACCGAAAAGAGAATTTTTACATGTTGATGATTTAGCAAACGCATCTATCTTTTTAATGAAAAACTATAATGATTCTGAAATTATTAATGTTGGCACAGAAGAAGATATTTCAATAAAAGAACTTGCTAATACAATAAAAAACATCATAGGATTTTCTGGTGATATTATATGGGATAAATCTAAACCGGATGGCACACCTAAAAAATTATTAGATGCAAATAAATTACATAATTTGGGCTGGTATTACAAAATTAAATTAGAAGATGGTATAAAAACAACATATGAGTGGTATAAAAACAATGCGTGAGATAATAATTAAACCAAAAAAAACTTTCTCTCTGGAAGATTTCAAAGAAATTTGGAGGTATAAAGAATTACTTTATTTCTTTACTTGGCGTGATTTCAAAGTACGCTACAAGCAAACCGCGATTGGCATTCTCTGGGCAATTTTCCAGCCATTTATGACGATGGTTGTGTTTAGTCTTTTTTTTGGAGCCCTACTGAAAGTGCCCTCTGACGGCATCCCTTATCCAATCTTCGTTTATACTGGACTTCTCTTCTGGCAATTCTTCTCGAGCGCACTCTCAGAAACGAGCAATGTCCTTATTGCCAATCAAACAATCATTACAAAGGTTTATTTTCCTCGCCTCATTCTCCCTTTTTCTGCGGTAGCAACAAAATTTGTTGACTTTGGTATTGCTGCATTAATTCTGGGCGGAATGATGTTTTACTACGGATTCACTCCAGAACTTTCCAGTATTATTGTCCTTCCAATTCTTCTCATTATTACTTTTATGGCCGCCGTTGGAGGAGGGTTGTTTCTTTCAGCGATAAACGTAAAATATCGAGACGTACGATTTGTTCTCCCATTCTTTATTCAATTACTTCTTTTTGTCACTCCAGTTATTTATCCGGCCAGTATTGCAGGAAAATACTCGTGGATCCTTGCAATGAACCCAATGATGGGAGTAATACAAAATGCACGTGCAGTACTTCTTGGTACGGCCCCGATAAATTGGATACTTATTGGTATTTCTTTTCTCGTATGTCTTATATTGCTTGTCATCGGAATAATATATTTTAAAAAAGTTGAGCGCTATTTTGCTGATATAATTTAATCTATATGCATACGCCTATTATTGAAATCAAAGGAATCGGGAAAAAATACAACATCACGCATCAACGTGGTGGATATATTGCGCTTCGTGATGTACTTGCGAATATTCTCAAAAATCCATTTGGATTTCTCAAACATAAAGTAATGCAAGTAGCTGGACTTGAAACAAAAGAGGAGTTTTGGGCACTGCGCAATATAAATATCGAAATACAAAAAGGTGATATCATTGGAATTATTGGACACAATGGCGCGGGTAAATCTACACTCCTTAAAATACTTACCGGGATTACTCCTCCCACTGAAGGTGAAATCATTATGCGCGGGCGTGTTGCGTCTCTTCTTGAGGTGGGTACGGGTTTCCATCCAGAACTTACTGGTCGTGAAAATATATTTTTAAATGGCGCCATTCTTGGTATGACAAAAAAGGAAATAGTGAAAAAGTTCGATGAAATTATCGCCTTTGCAGGTGTCGAGAAATTCCTCGACACCCCCGTCAAATATTACTCAAGTGGTATGTATGTCCGTCTCGCCTTTTCTGTTGCCGCCCACATGGAGCCCGATATCCTACTTGTCGACGAAGTGCTCGCCGTTGGCGACGCAGAATTCCAAAAGAAATGTTTGGGGAAAATGGAAGAAGTCACAAGAAAAGATGGCCGAACAATATTCCTCGTGAGTCACAATATGGGTGCAATAAAAATGCTCTGCCAAAAAACGCTCTGGCTTGAAGATGGAGAGATAAAAGAATTTGGTAACACTGATACTGTGACCGAAAATTACCTACATGGAACAGAGAAGGAAGGAGAAAAGAGGAACCGAAACATCGTACCTGATTCCTCAAAAGACATTACATTTACTAAAGTATGGGTCACCAATATGCAAAATACTCCAACTACACACATATTTGTTGATGAAGATTTTACTATTCACACAGAATTTAATGTGAATAAACCCATGGATACCGCAGAAATCAGCATCTTTCTACGCAATTCAAATGGAATAAACATCACCTTCACGAACCTTTCTGATGTATTTAACCAAAAGCCTTACTCGCTCAAAAAGGGCACCTACATTACATCAACAACCATCCCTAAAAACTTCCTAATGGCTGATGACTATGTGGTACGACTTGCTGCGCATGAACGAGGAATTCGAGATATTGATGCGCATGAAAACATACTCAGATTGAGTATTATAGATAATGGTTCTCCGATGACACATTATGGAAAAGCCGCACGCAACCTTGCTTTGGTGCTCTGTAACAGCACATGGAATATAGCTAGAAAAAATAATGATTAAATGATATGATGTCCTTAATTTTAATATGAAAAACCTCAAGAAAATAATCGTCGAATCAGTTGCAAGTGCCGGTGAGGGGCATATTGCTAGTGCGTTTTCAATTCTTGATATTCTTAGCGTGCTCTATGATAAAATTCTAAAATACGATGCCAAAAATCCTTGCAATCCTTCGCGTGACCGTTTTTTTCTAAGCAAGGGACATGCTTCGCTTGGTTTGTATGTCATACTCGCGGAAAAGGGGTTCTTTCCAAAAGGAGAGTTGGCGAAGTTTGGAAAATATGATAGCATTTTAGGGGGGCATCCAGACCGAAATAAAGTACCTGGGGTTGAAGCTTCAACAGGTTCTTTGGGTCATGGTTTCCCTATTGCAGTAGGTACAGCTTTAGGACTCAAAATACAAAAAAACAATGCGCGCATTTTTGTCCTTATTGGAGACGGGGAGGCAAACGAAGGAACCATTTGGGAATCCTCCTTACTTGCAGCACATCACAATCTCACGAACATCACTTGTATCGTTGACTACAACCACTCTACAGATCGAGCACTTCTTGTTGGAGATCTTGTAAAAAAATTCGAGGCTTTCGGTTGGAACACTATTGCCATCAACGGTCATGATCACGAAGAAATACTCACAGCTCTAAAAGCGCGGCACGAAACAAAACCTACCGCGATCATTGCAGAAACACTCAAAGGTAATGGAGTAAAAATAATGGAAAATAATCCTGCGTGGCACCACAAAGTGCCCAATAATGACGAACTAGCACTAATCTTAGAAGAACTATCATGAGCATGCGAAAACAATTTACGCTAACGATGGACACATTACTCTCTACTAATGAGAAGGTCGTTCTTCTTCTTGGCGATATAGGTGTATTTGGATTTAAAAAAGCATTCGAAACCTACC
>JBBTYT010000011.1:34405-39724 GCA_038061695.1 Patescibacteria group bacterium | reverse complement strand
ATCTCGCTAACTTCTCTTGCGAAAGCCCTTTGGCTTCTCGCAATTTCTTTATGTTATTTGCTAAATTTTGACTTGTTGACATATCATCAGCAAAAGATTAACATTATAGTGGAGTATCCATTTATCTGTTGCTACTTTGATGTTACACCAAAATTTCAAACAAATCAATATGAAGAATTTTTTTGTGGTGGCGAATTTTCAGAAAACCCCAGTCCGAATCCCCGCCCGCATTCCTCCCCAAACCCCACGGCTGGCGTGTTCTTCTAACTTGGTACAATAGAGACACCATTAGGGGAACTCATCGGTTTTTTGGAAACCAAAATGTGGAACACGCTTCACACGTCCCACATTTTGGTGTTGAAAAGGCCGTTGAGTTCTGTATTGGTGTCCTCGGAGGGAATCGAACCCGCATAACCAGCTTAGAAGGCTGGTGTTCTATCCATTGAACTACGAGGACTTAAAAGATCTTAAATTACGAAAGGCAAAGCTTAAGATTTTTGACGTGTTAACGGTAAGCGCAGCTAATCTGCTGTTTAGCAGATTAGCGTGAGCACACAGAAGAAAGTCTTAAGCTTTGTCTTTCGTAATTCAAAGTAAAAGAAGCTTAAAAAGCATAACACACAAAACTACACTAGTAAATACTCATCGTATAACAGATGTTGTTGAGGTTGCAGTTTCTATCTTTGTTATATTTTCTGTTGCATCTTGAAATGGATTTTTAACATCAATTAACTGAATAGTCACTCTTCTTTTTTCTCTCTCTTTGACATCGTCAACAACAATCTTAAGCATTTTATCATTCACTTTTAATGTGGTAACAACAACTTTAGGATCAGTAAAAACAGGATTGTAAGCATATATATAGAATACATACCCCCAAAAAATAACCATTAACAAAAATATCATTATCAAAAAAGCTTCAACATATTTTTTTAAAAAAGCTAAAAATGGCATGATAAATTTATCAGCCTGATTTTTTATTAATTCTAAGTTTATATCTTTTAACATATCTCAATAAGAATAAACTTTAATAATTAAAGAAACTTCCACATCGCCTTCATTTAAAGCATAGTCTAACTTACTCCTACCAAGACTACCAGTGCTTGCGCTAACTCTTTTTAAATCAATATTTGAAATATTAGCATAGTATAGACCATCTTCTATATCTTTTATAAATTTCAAAATACCCTGAAAACTTCCTGATAATTTAACTTGAAAGTTTATTATTGACTCTTTTATATTATCTTCATCACTTGATGTTGTAATATTAATTTCGTGATTTAATATATTCCTCTTTGCTATACTCTCAATAAAAACAATAAATTTAAGCTCTTCTTTTTTAGATAACATAGCAGAATTGACAACATCTATAAATGGCTTTAAATTATCATATTCTTTTGAAGCCTCAAGCGCTTTCTCCCTTTTAATCTGAATCTGAAATAAATCTTTTTTAAATTGTATCAATTCTTCGCTATTTTTTTTAATAATACCCAAAGCAAACCAGCTTACAAAAAGCATTCCTATTAAAATAATAGAAAGAATTGTCAAATGGATATACAATTTTCTTTTAATCGTTAAATTCATATTTTACTTTAAATTAAAATTAAAAGAAAAATCTATATCTTCGCTCTTCAGAATATTAGATCTTGGAAAAATCAAAGAATCTTCTCTTGCAAATTCATTTTTCCTAAGGAAATCCTCCAAACCCAAAACATCATTTCTTGTCAAAGCAAATCCGGACATATTTATCTTCTTTTCATCAACATTTATTGTAAGATTTTTTAAATAGATACCGTCGCCAAAAAGCGGTGATATGCTTATTATGACATCTGCTAAATTAAAATATTCTCCCCTAGCTCTTTGAATAATTTTTATTTTATTATTTATAACTTTTACATCATCTTCCAAAGACAAGACTTGCTTAATTTTTTCTGTTGATTTTTCCGCATCTATTCTTTCAACCCAAGATTTTGTTTCTATCTTTAAAAAAGTGCCTGCGCCAAAAAGCAATACAAAAAACATAATTATAATACAATAGAGAGACAAGAAAACAAAAACAAAAAACCTTCTTGATCTCTCAATGGCATACTCCTTCTTATATTCTTCTGGAAGTAAATTAACTGTTATCATTTCTTAAAAATTAAAGAATATTTTAAACACCTCTCAATGCGAGTCCCAAAGCCGTTGTATAACCTAAAGATTTACTATAAGAAAGATCTGGTATTTCTCTTAAAGGACTCTTCAAAATATTAATCCATGGATTCGCAATCTCTGTCTTAATTCCCAACTTTGTAGCTATATATCCTGAGGCTCCGTAGAGATTTGCCACGCCACCAGACAATATTATTTTTTCAAAATTTTTCTTTTTAGCGATATCATCTCCAACAGAATGACTGCCATAAAATTCTATATAACCTTCTGCCTGAGCTATTATATTATCAAATAAAGGAATAAGCATCTCCGAAACTTTATCACTGCCATCTATTGTTCTATCAAATCCGACATCATAGAAAAGTCTCAATGCCTCTTTTTCATCTATACTAAGATTTTTAATAAGAGTATCTATCATTTTGCGACCCGCAACCTTAGAGGATGACGAAAATACGGGAACATTACCATGAAATATTACAAAACTGGTCGTTGTAGCACCTATATCAATTATTAAGAGCGGTAAGTTTGTTCGTAAATCCTTCACTACAGATCTTACAACAGATATTGATTCTGGCTCCATAGCAACAGAAATTAAGCCAATTTTCTTTAATACTGATATGTATGGATCTGCTACAACCTTTGGTATAGCTGATATAAATATATCTTGATGATCTTTTTTTATATTTTGAGAACTTTCTATAATTTGCCAGTCAAAATATACCTCATCTACACTAAGAGGGATGTTTTGCTCGGTTTCCCATTTTATTGCCTCGGCTGTTTCACTGTAATTCATATTTGGCAATTGCAAAACTCTCAAAAAAGAATGTTCTTCCGGCATAGAAAAAATAACATTCTTGGTTGTTAATTTTCCTTTTTTAGGATTTCTGAGAACATCTTTAATAATATCAACGAGAACATCTTCATTTTTTATCTCTCCATCACTTATTATACCATCTGGTATATCTTTAGATCCGAATGCTGTTATATCCAAACCATCTTTTACTTTTTTAAGTTGAATAAATTTAACAGATCTATCAGATATATCCAATCCAAATGATTGCTGTTCTACGCTATATAAACTTTTTAATAAAAATTTAAACATATGTAATTATTGAACCTCTTTCCAATTATAAATCTTCCAGCCTGCTGATGGACCTGATGTAAATCTTGCATTCTCAAGTCCTATATCATAAGTAATAATTGAATTATTATCTATCCTTAATTTATACGCTGTTGCCTGAGTAACATTCACTCCATTGTGCAGATTAATCATACCATCTGATGCATAAAAAATCACCCCTGTAGCATTATTATGGACATCAACAGCTCCATCGTGATGTGTGCAAGGTGTCTGACCTACGATTCCTGTACAACTTGATGTAGTTGCGAGAAGAAGAAAGCTTCCAGACTGACCAGACCCTCCAAAATTTGAATTATTTGTTATATGAATCCAGCTATCTGCTATAACAAGACAACTATTTGCTCCATAGGCAGGAGCACAAACTATAGTTGAACCATTACTTATATCTATACTGCCGGCAACATATATCGTACCAGTTACAGTTAATGTCTTATTATTACTATTTATTAAAAGATCTCCGGTTATATATTTAGGTCCAAGACTTTGACTTGAGCTGATAGTATAATTTCCTGTTATAGTTCCTCCCGCCTGAGCATCAATTTTCCATTGATTAAAGTTTGCTGATGATATCGGCATTTGAGAAGCCCCCGGATCAGTAGCATTTGGATATCCCACACCATTAGTCAATGGCATATTACAAGTCGGGCTTGTTGGTGTATTTAAAAAAGAATTTGAGGACGCATCCATAGTTTGATAATAAGCATCTCCGCAGACATTGCTATTTGTTATTGTATTTGCTCTTGCATCACCAGAAATAATCATGCCATCAATTATGCCTGAAGGAATCCCAAAATAAGTTTTAAAATTTAAATCACCAACTATCTGAGTCCAAGGATCATTTCCGTCCCAATCTTTACTATATTTTCCAATACCGTTTCCATATCCATTATTTGAATCAGAACACCAGACCCAGTAATTACTTGCGCTCTTGCTGGCATCTAATACCAACCAATATGTTTGTGAAGCATTTAAAAGAACTGGCGTATCCATGGTCACATCAACCCAACCATAAGATGTGGTAACCAAATTTTTATCTAAAACACCTTGGGCTATACTATTATCAGGATTACCGCCAGCATCGGTTGTTATCCTAACATTCCTACTATCTGGATTGCCGACTTTTTTTATATATAGCCTTACCTTAACCAGAGTATCATTTGTATTTATATTAAAACTTTGAGCATAATCAATTGTTGGATCTCCTTGCCCAACTAAATTATCTGTATTACAAACTGTTGATCTTGCCTGTGTGCTTTCAGCTAAACCACCGGCAACTATCGCGTCTCCGGATATTTTTGAACCTGAATCTCCTGAAACATTGCCATTTGATTGTATATTTCCAATAATCTCTGCATTTTCATCCATTTCTAATCCACCATCACCAACCTGAACTCCGTAGAAAAAATCAACCTCGCTAGCCGAAAGAGTTAAATTAGTGTTTACTTTCCTATAAGCATTTCCTGAATTACCATCAGATACGATTGTGGTTATATTATTATTTTCTGATATTGATATATTTGTAGTAGCATCACCAACTGCAAGTGAATTAGAAAAAGAGTAAGAATTACCAGATCTAATTCTATAAATTGAGTCTTCTATTCCTGACTCTGAGGCATAATAACTCTTTTCAGAATTTATATAATTTCTTGCAATATCAGAATTTTTTACAGTATTTGAAGCAAAGCTTGATACAAAAATAGAGGCAACAGCAGAGACTATTAATATAGAAACTAGAACAGCAAATCCATTTTTATTTTTATTATTCATAAGCATATTAATAATTACCTCTTAAAGAAGCCGTTGATGTTAAATTAATCGTTGATTGATATTCTTGATTCGTTGTAGTTGTATTAATCCTACCACTAATAGAAATTCTTATCGTCTCATTTCCTGAAGCTGATGTATATCTTTCAAACCTTAACTTTGTTACAAAAACTCTATCTGATGTTATTTTTGAACTTGCAATTCCTTCTCTTTTTTCATACACTACACCATTATCTAAGAAAACATCCACAAAAGTGGAGCTA
>JBBTYT010000011.1:21523-34395 GCA_038061695.1 Patescibacteria group bacterium | reverse complement strand
ATTAACTGGCGGATTTAACTCTGTCTCCAAAGATAACTGTCCTGAATCAGAATTTAAAAAAGAAGTTGGCGTATAAATATTTTTTGCAAATCTTATTTC
This sequence comes from Patescibacteria group bacterium, assembly GCA_038061695.1. Classification (GTDB taxonomy): domain Bacteria; phylum Patescibacteriota; class Minisyncoccia; order GWC2-36-17; family M10-OD1-4; genus M10-OD1-4. The sequence continues at coordinate 34,296 of JBBTYT010000011.1, read as the reverse complement.
ATTTGAAATTGTATTTGATACAAGCGTAATATTATTTGAAACAGCTTGTTTTGCCGATGACTTGCTATTAGTTTTTAAAACATCGGATAAAAAAGAAGCGACCGTAGCTATAATAATACCCAAAACTGCAATATAAACAAGAATTTCTATCAATGAAAATCCTCTTTTATTTACACTATGTTTAATCATTTAATATATTAGCTATATAAGCTACTAACTGAATATTCTTTGCTGTGCCATTCCAATAAACTGTTGATGTAACCTTTTTTGTACCTGGATCGTTCACGCCTCCTGATGTTACAATATTAAAATTTCCATCTCTTGCAACATTGCTGACTGTAACTGTTCTTGTAAAATTATTTTCTATTAGTCCTGGATTTAAAGTTGTTAATATCCACTGATTTGTTGAAGTTGCAACATAGTAGGTAGTTCCGGAAGTTAGAGTTGTAATACGGGAAGTCCAACCATCATCTCTTATATTTCTAACAACCTCGATGCCCTCCTTTGCTAAATTTAAAGCTCTTAATTTTAAATCCTTATCACTTGAAACTTTTAAAGAAAGTATCATCACTTGTCCGATAGACAAAAAAACAATGATTGCTATTGATACACCCATTATAATCTCTACGAGTCCAAACCCTTTATTTAAATTATTTTTTTTAATCATATTATTTATTGCGCTTGTGGAAGATTAACGTTCACTGAAGATCCCTGAGTAACAATTCCTGAAGCCGAGTAATTAATTAAATTTGCCCCATCAAGCGATATAGATACCGCCTTTGTATTATATCTTAAATCTCGCAATATAGAAAATTCAGCGGACGACGGAGTAAGTGAATGTGTAATAATCTGAATAACCTGATTCACTCCTCCAACATTTACTGTGCCAGACCAAGAAAAAGAAGTCTTGCCGGCATCTAAATAATCTTGAAAGTTTATTGTCTGTGTAAATACCGGATCAAAAAAATCCAAAACTAAAGTCAAAGCGCCTGTAACATCTTGAGCGAAAGTAAAATGCACATGTCTTGAATCTGAAATTAATGTACCGCTTGGCGTTAATACAGTGCTTGAAGCATCTGCTTCGCCTGATGACTCAATAATTATTTTTCTTAATTTTGACACATTATTTATCACTCTCACTTGTAAAGATCCATAATTTAATGTTTTGCCTGTTATTCTATCAAAAATAATATCTGAACCACCTCCACCTAAAGATATATTTACTATCTCAATATTACTTGGAAGTTGATAAAAAATATTATTTATATCAGCCGCAGAATAAATCAATCCCTTAAAAAATACATACTGATTATTTTCAAAATGAACTCCGTAAGAAGATGCTTGATATGATGCTTGTGTCTTGCTTTGCGCAATATTCAGTTCTGAAATTATATTTTGAGAAGATGTACTGAGTCTTGCGTCATCTTGTGTACTATTATAGTAAATAGCTCCAATGCTAGATAAAAAAATCAAAATAAATACTGAGATCATAACTTCAACCACTGTATATCCTTTTGTTTGTGAAAAATTCATAATATTTTTTATGATGAAGCAAACGATATTTTAAAATTTACATATCTAGACGGAATCTAATATGCTATACATAGGTGTAATCATAGATACTGCGAAAAATCCTACGGCTACGCCTATAAAAATCATCATTATTGGCTCTACTATCGTAGACATATTTTTTGTAATATTATCAACCTCTTCTTCATAAAATTCCGCAAGTTGCGCCATAATATTAGTTAATGCTCCTGTTTCCTCTCCAACCTCAATCATCTGTGTAACAAGAGGCGGGTATATATCTTTATAAGATTCCAATATCTTACTCAGTGATTTTCCTTTCTGAATCTCCTTTGCGGCATATTTTACAGATTCTGCAAAATAAAAATTTGAAAGTGTATTTGATAAAATTTCAAGAGCATTAACAACTGGCACACCAGAATCTATCAAAGTTGAAAATATCCTTCCGAAACGAGCAGAATTCAACTTCTTTGAAAGATTGCTTAAAACAGGGATCTTTAATATTAATTTATCAAAAAACTTTTTACCGCTCTCAGTTTTTAAAGATGCATTTATGGTGTATACGACAATCATAATAATTATAATCGCTATGTACCAGAAATTTACCAAAAAATCAGATAGAGCTATTATAAATTGAGTGGATGCCGGCAAAGAAATTCCTGTATCTGCAAAGGTTTTAGCTAAAGACGGAACAACAATTGTCATCATAAGCGCCCCTATGCCAAACATCGCTATTAAAACAACAGCCGGATACATTAACGCCCCTCTCACTCTTGAGACTATGTCATGATCTTTTTTCATCTGCGTTGCAAGAGAATTTAAAACATCTTGTAAGTTTCCTGCTGTCTCTCCAACCTTAATCATACTGACATACAATGAAGAAAAAGCTGATTTATACTTTGACATACTCACCGCCAATTGATCACCCTTTTGAATATCTTCTGATATTGATCTTATAATTTGTTTAAATTTTTTATTCTCCGTCTGCTCAGTTAAAACATTGAGGGCTTTTGTCAAAGAAAGACCTGCACCAATCATAACAGCGAGGTTTTTTGTAAAAACCATCTTCTCTACCAAAGAAATTGACCTAAAACTGAAAGATGCCTCTTTTTGCTTTTTAGAATCTCCTGATTCCTTAATTAAAACAATATTCCACCCCTTACTAGCCAAAGAGTGAGCAAGCTCTTGTTCTGACTTTGCTTCTTGACTTCCACTTTTCTCTCCTGATGGAGTTTTTACCTTGTAAAGATATGTTGGCATAAAATAAATTATGAATTTTTACTATTCTTTTGTTACTCTTAATATCTCTTCTATGCTAGTCTCTCCTAAAACCGCCTTCATAAATCCATCTTCTAGCATAGTTATCATACCATTCTCTTTTGAAAGACGCTCAACTTCATCGCTAGCTGAACCCTTAATAATCATCTCTCTTATCGCTTCTGTTATCTCCAATGCTTCGTAAATTCCAATTCTGCCTTTATATCCCGATGGACAATCTTTTGATGGTTTTGCTTTATAAAATTTTATTGTTTTCCATGTGCTTTTTTGATCAACCGCTTTTTCTTTTATTAAAAGATTCAAAATTTTATTAAGATCAAATTGCTCTGATAAAGACTTTATTTGATCATCAGAAAGTAAGTATGACTCTTTACTATCGCAAAGTCTTCTTACAAGCCTTTGAGCTAATATAGCATTTACAGTTGATGATATTAAAAATGGCTCAATACCCATATCTACCAATCTAGGTAAAGCGCCGGCTGCGGAGTTTGTATGCAATGTAGAAAGAACAAGGTGCCCTGTCAAGGCCGCATTAACAGCTAAAGATGCTGTCTCATTATCTCTAATTTCACCAACCATAATTATATTAGGATCTTGTCGTAAAAGCGCTCTTAATCCAGCGGCGAATGTCATACCTATAGTTGATTTTACTTGAGTTTGATTGATTCTTGGCATTCTGTATTCTATAGGATCTTCAATAGTTGATATATTAACTTCTTGGGTATTTAAAATATCCATTGCGGTATATAATGTTGATGTTTTCCCTGATCCTGTTGGACCTGTAACCAAAAGCATCCCCGTGGGCTTCTTGATAGCTCTCTGAATCCTTGCCAATGCTTCGCCCTTAATACCAAGCAATTCCAAAGAATATTTTGTAGTCGTCTCTTTTAGAAGACGCATAACTATTTTCTCACCATCAAAAACAGGCAACAAAGAAACACGAAAAGATATTTTATAATCATCAAGTTCTACCTTAAATCGTCCATCTTGAGGAAGTCTATGCTCATCAAGTTTTAAGTTAGAAAGAACTTTAATTCTTGCCACAACACCTTGCTGAAGTTTTTTAGGTAAAACCATCGCTTCATGCAAAAGACCATCTATTCTATATCTTACCATAACATCTTTCTCCGTCGGCTCTATATGTATATCTGAGGCATTCTGATTAATAGCATGATGTAGTATTGTATCAACTATCTTAATCACAGGTAAATCCTCAGCTACTTTTTCAAGATCTTCTATATTATCATTAGTATTATCATTAGTATTATCATTTGAATTTTTTTTAATGTCACCAGTTAAAGAACCTTCCTCTTTAAACTCGCTCTCAAATTTACTATCTTTCGTATCAGTAGCAATCAAGCCACCTAATTCCTCTTCTATACTTTTCTTATATTGATTTAAGACTTCTTTAATACTCTTTGAATCTGTAAGTCTTGGTAATATATTTAAATTAGATTTTTTTCTTATAAACTCTATTGTTTGTATGTCATCTGGATCCGTCATAGCAACTTCAAGATCAGATCCTTTTTTTCTAAAAGCAACTATATTATGCTTCCTTGCTATTAGCTCTGGTATAATTTTTAAAATATCTAAAGATACATTTTCTTTGGCTAGATCAACAAAAGGAATACCCAATATATAGGCCTGCAACCTAATAAGCTCCTCTTCATTAATCATTTTTTGATCCAACAAAATATCACTTAATTTTTTTTTAAGTTTCTCTGCTATTATTTCAGCTTCTTTTAGTTGCTTTTTATTTATTGATCCTGAATCCAATAAAAAAGCTTTTAATTGTTGATCTTCTATTTTCAACTTTTTTAATTATTCAAATGATGTAAAATAAACTAATTTTATATTTTTAATATATCTTTAACTTTATTGGATATCTCTTCAGAATTATAATTTGACTTAATAAGATAACTTGTAACACCAAGACCTATAACCCTCTGAATGTATCTATCATCATCAAGATTAGTAAGCACTATAATTGGTATATTGTTAACCTCTGGATTTTTCTTTACATTATCAAGAATAGTAAAACCATCCATCTTCGGCAGTATAAGATCAAGTAAGATTAAATCCGGCTTCATCTTAATGATTAAGTTAAGACCGCTCTCTCCATCAAAAGCAGAAATAACATCTATACCCTTAGATTTCAATGCAATAGACAAAGACTCTTGCAATGCAGGCTCATCTTCTATTAAAATAACTTTTTTCATATTTTTTTATTATTAACTTTTTTAAATTTAATATTTAAATATACAATAAAAACAAAAATTTATAACAACCAGATAAAAAGAATACTCGTATATTATATCATATCTTAATATACTAATAAAATATATTGATTTTTTAAGAAGATATAGTATACTTTCAATACTTACTTGAAATGGGAAACGGGGCGTAGTGTAATGGCTAACATGCTTGATTTGGGATCAAGTGACTCCGGGTTCGAGTCCCGGCGCCCCGACAAACAATAAGCACCTTGCTGGTTAGCAAGGTGCTTATTATTGTTTACCGAGACTCTTTATTCCGTCGTTTTTTTCATTCCTGTTAAAGGTAATTCCACATAAAAAGTAGATCCTTTATCTAGTTCTGATTCAAACCAAATTTTACCACCGGTTGTATCAAGAATTGATTTTACAATATAAAGCCCGAGACCAGTTCCACCCTCAACTTTCTCTCTAGCATTATCCGCTCTAAAAAGTTTAGTAAATACCTTATCCTGCTGTTCCTGTGGAATGCCAAACCCGTTATCAGTAACCTTAATAAGAAAATTTGATTTATCTTTTTTAATTTCAATTTTTATATTCCCTTCATTTTGAGTATATTTAATAGCATTTGAAAGAAGGTTTTGAAAAATTACCATTATTAATTTTTTATCCGCACTTATCAATGGCAGATTTTTTGCAAATTTCTTTTTTACATTCAATTTTTTCTTTTCTATTTTATGAGCAATCTCAGATAATATATAGTTACATGTCTCCTCCAAAGATAAATCTTCCGGATCTATAAATATGTTTCCAAGCTCTAATTTAGATACACTTAAAAAAGAATTAACTAAATCAACCATACGCTTACTACCGCTATAAACATCATTAAGATATAATTTTTGCTTCTTATTTAATTTTCCGGCATCGCCATCCATAAGCATTTCGACTCTCCAATTAATAATAGAAAGTGGCGTTCTAAGTTGATGAGAGGCTAGGGAGACAAATTCCGTCTTAGCTTTATCAATAAGCTTTTTCTTAGTTATATCTTGAAATATTCCAACAAAAAATTTAATATCATCTCTATCCAAAATCACAGGATACAATGATAACTCCAAATTATATTTATAATCTCCTTTCTCGCCTAAAATATCATCAATAACTATAGCTGACCCTGAAACAATGGTTTTTTCTATCTTATCTAAAACTGCTCTTTTAGTCTTATCACCCAAGAACGATTTAAAATTCCTGCCAAACATATCACCAAAACCATATCCTGTAATATTTTCAAATGTCTTATTTGAGAAGGTAACTACTCCTTTTTTATTTAAAATAACTATACCGTCTGTGGAAGATTCTACTGCTTGTTGAAACTTCTTTGTCTCTGACACCTGATGCTCAACTTGAATTATTTTTCTATCAAGCTCCATAGTTCTCTCTTTCACTTTATTTTCTAAAGTAACATTTAAATTCATAAGAGAATCAATCATTTTGTTGAAGTTGCTTGATAATTTACCAACCTCATCACTTGATAAGACCTCTGCTCTTATATTTTTCTCACCCTTTATGACCCTTTGAGTAATATCAGAAAGTTCTTTTATAGGCAAGAATATTTTACGTATAAAAATATATGAAAACAAAATTGCAATAATAACTATAAGAAATCCTATTGATAACATCTTACTCCTAAAAAATATGATGCTTCTCATTGCTTCTTCCTCTGACGTTAAAACTCCTAAAATTAAAAATTTGTCGTTACTTCCAGAGGAATAATATATTTTATTATAAGAAACAAGATATCCGTCCGATAAAAATGAACCCGCATCACTTGAATATATTTTCTCTGTCAAAGAAGCTGGCATATCACTCTTAATATTCCAACCGGTATTTAAATTAGCCTCTGAACTCCAGTCTTTTTTTACATTATTTGACTTAATATAAAATCCACCTTCATTTACAATAAAAAAATCTTTTTCATTATGCTGAGAAGAGCTTACAATTTCCGAAATTAAGTATTTTCCATTAATATTAATGACTATGATTCCTATTTTATTATTATTAAGATCAAAGATTGGCGTAGCATATCTAATAATTGGATTATACGGCATTTCAATTTCCAATGAATCACTCTCCCTTCTCAAAGAAAAATCAGAAACATAAGTATCTTCTTTACTCGTATTCATTGTTTCATAAAAAAAGTTGGAATCTTTCTTATTTTTCAACTCATTCTTTGGAATAATATACGGCTTCAAATCCCTAGAATCTATCCTTACTACCTCATTTCCATTATTGTCTATATATATTATATTGCTATAAATACTGTTTAAAAAAATAATGCTTGATAAAAAATCATTTAAATAATTTATTTTATCTTCATCTATGATACCACTATTAAATATTGGAGACTGTTTTATAAATTCTATATCCTTTAAAACAGACTCAATTACTTTATTGACTGTCAATGAAGAATTCTTTATATCCCCTGAAATATCATCTAAAAGATATTTTGTCATTAATTCACCAGACATTCTAAAAGCAATGAATGTTATGATTACGAAAAATAGAAATAATACTGATGTAATGAATATGGTCAATTTAGTGGAAAGACTAGCATTTAAAAATGCAATTCTAAAGTTATCAAATTCTCTATTTTTTAAAAAATCCAAAAGTATGAATAAAAATCCAACTAAAAAAACCAAGTGAAATAACCACCATAATAAATTCCACTCTTGATAGAATAAAGGAATAATTCCTACATTTATCAATATGGCTACTCCGGCTAATAAAAATGGTCTGTATATCGCAACGCCACGTAATGTAAAAACTATTCTAACTACAAGAAATATAAAAAATAACAACGCTGTAATAACAGAGATATTATGAGTAAAACCCCCTAGAAATTCCCCTAAGCTTGGATATGATACTAAAAGAAACAGAAATATAAAAGGAGATATTATAAAAAAAGAAAAAATAGTAATTTTTATATTATATATCTTCGGAAAATCTCCTTTATTTAAAAATGCTAATAAAAATAAAACTACTGACGTTAAAAAAAAAGAATAATACTCAAAAATATCAAAAATTACCTCATTAAAAAGTAATCTATCAAAAATAGCGATTGCATGTATAAAGGACATCAAGCCAAAAATAACAAAAGCGATAGAGAACATAAAGTCTCTTATATTTCTTTTTTCAGTATATACTCTATAATAAAGATAAGAGCCATAAAAAGCTATAAAACATCCAACGAAAAAAATAATAGAATATATTTTATAATTAATAAATATTATATCGGATAAATTACTATTCAATAAAAATATAAATACAGAAAATGGTATAATAAATGATACCAAAACAATAGACACTATTCTTATTTTTTTAAAAATATTCATACGATATTCTATTTTGATAAAAGCTTTTTAATATCATTTATAATACTCTCTATGCGATTATCAGACTTAACATAATACTTATTTATTCCTAATTTTATATACAATTCCAATTTATCAGCATTTGCCGTATTTGAAATAACAAATATAGGTATATCTTTCCATTCTTCTCTTTTTTTTACCTCTGTCACAAAATCAATACCATCCTTATTTCCGAGTAAGTAATGATCGAGCCAAATAAAATCAATTTTATTACTCTCCATATCCCTTATTCCGCCGTCAACAGTAGCAGACGCAACAACATTGAAGTCATCCTCTTTTAACTTTGATGATATTATATTAACTAGAGAACTTTCATCCTCTATAATAAGTATAGTTTTTTTATTTTTTATAACATGCATAATATTAAAATTCATACAACTCTTAGGTGATTATTATATAACATTTTTATTATATCATCTACTCATTTTATCCTCCATAGAATCATACAGATCAATGTTAAACTTGATGACTTGCGAACCATTATTTACTTCATCAATATAGAAAATAGTTGTGAAAGACTTAATTAAAAACATTACTAAATAAAAAGAAATACTTATGATAAATATTAAAAATATCCCTGACAAAAATGATAGAATATTCTTTGAAAATAATTCTTTAAAATCTTTTTTGTCTATTTTCTTTAAACTTTCTTTTATACTCATATTATTATCTTAAATAAACTTTTAATAAAAAAGATGAGGAAAAATCCCCTGAAAATCCATTTGACATCGTTATCTTAAAATTACTTGTTTCTGAAAAATAACGACTATGCTCAAGCTCATCTAAAAGCTTAAAGAAGGCGTCTTTGCTTCCTTGTACGCTTACAGAAAATATAATATCTTTAGAATCCTCATTTACTTGTGAGACTAAGTTCACGGATATAATATTATTTGTCTTCTGCCCTGCTAATGATATAGCATCTACCACCTTTTGAAGATTATCAGTCGTTGGTAATGCATTCTCTATTTTTTGCATTTTAAGACTTGCTGCCTCATACTGCTCTTTCAATAAACCCTGTGATGACGTCCTGCTGATTAAAGCATTAAAATCTCCTTTTACTTTTGTTATCTCAAAAATATAATTATTAATCTTAATATAAGAAAATATGATAATACCTCCGCCAATAATAAAAATAATAGTTGGCCTCAAGAAATATGATATTATTTTTTTAAACTTATTTTCCATAAATATTACTTGTTAATGACTTTAAATGATATATTAAATGTTACATCCTCTCTTTGATCTATACCTAGAATAGGCATTTTAACATCAGTAAATTTATTTGACCCCTTAATTTTATCTCTAAACTCAAATGCCGTCTTACTATTTGAAGCAACAACCCTTAGGCTTACTGATTCATTTGGAAATCCTAACTCAAATATTAGAGGAATAATTGAATTTTGTGGAACTAATTCAGATATATCATCAACTATCTTTTTTAGATTAAAATCCCGTGTCTTTATTTCTAGCGCTCTATCAACTAATATATTAAATTTTTCCGCTTCTTTCATCATCATTTTCATTTCACTACTAATAGATACACTCACCTGTAACTGACTAAGCTTAGCTGTAATATTTGTCAATATTACATTCATAAAAAACATACTTACAGAAAAAAGTATAGCAAAAAATATCGTAACAACACTTAAAATATCGCCCCACAGATAGATATACGACATTAACTTTCTTTTTCTAAAAGACTCCTCTGTCCCAATATTCATCAGACTTATATCTCTATCTTCTTCTCTTGGTATAATACCTCTTATAGCTGAGCCAAAAGTTGAAATCCAAAAATCATCAACTATATCTGTTATTGATTTAGATATACCAGGATCAAATGCAAGGTCAACAAAATTTAATTTTGTTTCTAACTTTAAATAATCAATGATCTCTTTTTTTTCTTTATATGGAAAAATTACAACGATGTCTCTTACCTCACCGGATGACTCTTTATCAGTATTATAAAAATTCACCACCTTAATAAGCATATTTTTAACAAATTTATTAAATTCTTCTTTAGACTTAATATTAGGCATTTTATAAAAATTTGAAAACAATATCTTACCTCCAAAAGCTACTGAAAAATTTATTCCATCTATTAAAATATCAACTATTATTCCAGGGTTTTCAGAAAAATTATATACAACTCTAGCCATACTTCGTCCCATAAACTCAACGGCTACCAAGTCAAATCCAGCATCAGAAACAACATCTATATAACCATTAATATTTTCTTTTTTAGCAAATGATATGAAAATATCTGATCTATCCGGCATCTTGCGAGGAATCTCCTCCCAATCATAATATATATTGGCAACATCGTCTGGAAAAAACATATCTGTAGAGAGACTTAAATTAACCGCTTTATTTAGACTTTCATAATCTAAATTTGGAAAAGAAGAAAAATTAGTAAAAATAAAATTTGAAAAAATAGACAATACTATATTATTTGACTTAAATATATCCTTATTTTCTTGTTTAAACTTATCTAATATCTCTATGAATTTCTTTTTATCTCTTATTTTATTATCTTCTATTAAACCATCCTCTAATTCAACATAGCTTCTACCAACCATAAAAACACCCTCTTTTGATTTCTTTAGAAGAATAGCTTTTATATATTGTTTTGATATTTCCAACCCGACAATCTTTTCTGTTGGATAAAAAAGTGATGCTATATTCATAAATTGGCTCCTAGGTTTTAGCTTTCAGAAAAACATTAATTTTAAATCTCTTTCCAGCTCACTATATCTATTTTACCATTTACAGCGTTGACATTCAAAATAACCTCCACTGTTTTACTTTTATTATTTATCGTCCCTATTGATATAATACAGCTTTTGCCAAATGAAATAACCTGAGAACATAATGTCTGCGCGTTCTTCTCCACTATAACTTTTGAGCATCTTCCAGAAGAATTCAAAACACAACCTAATGGAATAAAATAACCGCCTGATGAATAATTTTTATTTCTCGCAATTCTTATTATAGCATCGTAAACCCCAGACTCAGCAATAAAATAACTTTCTTGAGATTCCTTTTGAGATTGTGATAAAATACCTTCTGTTATGCCAGATGTCGCGGCAGAAAGACCAATAAACAATGTTAGAGTTATTATAACTAAAATTGAACTTATAGCCGCTATGCCTTTATTATATTTTAAATTGTAATCTTTAAATTTTTCTCTTTGCATTTTTATTGTCGTAAATTAATAGTTGATGTTGCCGATTGCTGATAAGAAAATTCAGGATTATTTGAATTATAACCAATTTTTATAAAAAATTGGGTAGTGGTTGCTTGGATTTGCGAATTTGTGCTTGCTTGATTCAAAAATGTATAAAACTTGATATCTATCACCTTTACTTTATCTGTCGTTACATTTTCTGCCGCTGACAAACTTATTTGTTTTTGCAATATTGGTGGATTTAATCCGGTTAAAAAATATTTATAGCTTACTCCGCCAAGATTTAAATCCAAATTATTACTTGATAAATTGACATCTGGTGTCGTTACAGAGCTTGCATTTTTTATATCTTGAGAGATAGAATTCACTGCATAACGCAAGTTCTGCTGAACTTCCGCCTCCACTTGAGATCTCGTCCATCCCCTGCTCAAAGCCCCTATAATATCTATGAGAGCAAGCGATATGATAGAAAATATCGCCATATATATTAAAAGTTCTAAAATAGAAAACCCCCTGTTAGCTTTTAAGGGACTAGACTTATTTTCTTTTTTATTGGAAATATTCATATTATCTAATAAGCTAAGAAGCTATAACCTAAAACCTAATATTACGGTGCCCAATTAACTATAACATCATTTACTTCTGGAGTAGTCGCTCCTGGGGAAATGCAATCAGTTAATGAACAAATAGTCACCTTGTATCTAAAATATCTTTTGTTATTATGGATTATTTGACAAGCAATATCAATTGGTATGTCTGGTGCAATATCATATTTATCACTACTGCTTGTTGTGCATGCTGGACCGTAATAATTCCATGGACCGGATGATGATGTTGATGTTGAAAATTGGAACTTTACTTTCCCTGAAGAAATCAACCCCTGCCATAAAAGAGAATTATATGCCGCGCCAGTAGTTATGCCTGTATCAAATATAGAAGAAGTGATCTCGCCTGAGGGTTGATAACCAATACCGCAAATTGGCGGTTTATATCTATGACTCTCTTTAAGCTCGGATCCAAAACCGTAAATAACTACTCCTGCAGGAAGAACATTTAGAGTATATGAATAAGTGCCGGCTGATGTTGGGTTTATTTTATTTGAAGAGTCTTGATATAAAAATTCAAATGGAGTTGGTGTTGCGC
>JBBTYT010000011.1:0-21423 GCA_038061695.1 Patescibacteria group bacterium | reverse complement strand
AGAGCGCTTAAAGCTGTTGAAGAATTACCTATGATGGTAGATGTGGTTTTAATCTTCTCATTTGCTGGTTGTCCATCTGTGCATAAAGCAGATTGAACATATCTATGACTCTCTTTAAGCCGAGATCCAAAACCGTAAATAACTACTCCTGCAGGAAGAACATTTAAAGTATATGAATAAGTGCCGGCTGATATTGGATTTATTTTATTTGAAGAGTCTTGATATAAAAATTCAAATGGAGTTGGTGTTGCGCCGACATTTGGCAAAGTAAATATCTTTGTTGTCGCAGAATCTTGATCTATTGAAATTGCTACTGTTCCATCTCCTGTATATGTCCCTGATATAAAAAATGACAATGACTTAACAGGATTTGTAACTCCTGCTAAATTATCACCTATATAGAAGTTAAATGGAAAATCAGTGAGAGCGCTTAAAGCTGTTGAAGAATTACCTATGATGGTAGATGTGGTTTTAATCTGATCCACAGCAAAAACTGATAATGCGCCTGCTCCGCAAAAAAATATTAAAAATATTAAAATAAAAATTTTTCTATACATTATTTTTATTACTGGAAAACTTAACTTCTAAATCTATCTTACGGGAATAGAGACTGTACCGTTAGATGTAGCTAAAGCGTAACTCCAGATTTTTCCGTCAATATTATACACAAAAGAAATTCCGGAAAGTGTTGATTCTGAAAACTGTGGCATCGTCTGAATTGAAATGATTGCATCTTTTGCATCATACCAATTTTTAGGCAAGTCATATCCATACCCACTGGATTCAACCTCTTTCTTTGAAAAAATAAAATCTTTTTCAATTATAATTTCATATCCTTTCTTTTTATTCTTTGAGCTGAAAATAATTTGCCACTGACTTGACTTACCTTCTAATGTCAATGTACCGTAAGATTTTATAAAAACTAGTTTTGCATCTTTTGACCATTTTAGAGCTTCCGACAATGAATATAGATAAGAATCCTTAAGGGTTAATATAGCATTTGGAACTACAACTTTCTCAATTTCATTTTTAGGATTTATTTTTATATTATAAGCATCTTTATTCGGTATCTTGCCGTCAATAATTGATATTGATTTTGTGTCTAATACCTTTGGGGATTCCTGCACTACTATTTTTCTATCAGACACATATATGCTCTTTCCACCAATATTTATAAAAAAATACAAAGTAAAGACCGAGAAAATTATAACCACCAGAAATATTAAAATTATCTTTTTTGAATTATTCATAATGTTATGGTGTATAAGAATATGTTGCTGTAAAATCAGCGGAATTAATATATAATATTGTTGGCGATGCTGGTGTTATAGTGAGAGTACTTGCAGAGGTTGAATTAACAGAGTTCACGCTATGAATGATTTTAAAATAACTTCTTAATGTCCCGGCTGGACTTCCTGGAAGAATATAAGAAACGATTGGCTCAGCTTCATACTGAACTGCAATCTGAGTTGTGGCCGGAGCAAGTGTCGTTGTTTCATAAATACCGCCTATTATTATAAAAGAAGATTTCATGCTTGTTGCATTTTCCGGCACTATTATGGAAAATGTTTGTGAAAGAGGCGCGCTATTTGTAACAGTCCCTGTGCTTCCAACAATATGAAATTGTGTTGTCTTTGCCGGTTGAGTAACAGCAACTGTCGTAAAATTCTGAATTGGCGCGCTAGTCGTCAATAATCCACCCTCATCTTTTGATTTTACCCTATAATAATAAGTCGTGCCTGAATTTAAATTAGATAAAACAACAGAGTGTGGCGTTACTAAGTTAAGATCAGCTGTTGTTAAATAACTACCGACGAGTCCTGGATCCGTTCCATATTCCACCTGGCTTGTTGCTGGCTCATCCGTTGTCCAAGTTATAGTAGCTGTATTTGATGTGGGTATTCCTGATGAAACCAACGATATTATAGGAGGAGTAATATCTATTCTAAAATCAATACCGTCAGGATCGGTATTAGCACCAAAAGAAATCCAATCGCTGTAATAGTCTGATACTTTATTATGGCGAACTCTTGCTTGCCAATGATATATATCATTGGCTGGAGAGATAGAAATTGAACCCACAGCAGGACCTGGATCCGCTGAACCTGTTCCTTCTATTGCAGAAACGCAAGAGACCGTACCAATACACGAAAAATTAACGCCCGCAAGTTTATATTCAAATTGCGGATACAAAGTACCACCGGAAATACCTGGAACTTCCATTGTTTGCTTAAGATAAATTGGAGTTGAAGATGCTATTCCCATACCAACTCCACCTATCGGTATAGCCTGTGTTAAACCTGAATCTCTATATTGATTTAACGCTGTAGGATTTGAAGGAATATTTGATGGAACTATAAAATATTTATTATTTGAAAGATATGCATTTGATGTTATTGCCAAATTTCCTGTTATTGCGCCAATTGGAACTGCTGTATCAATCGTAGTTGTAGACCAACTAGTAAAAACAGTTGCTGATACACCTGAAGTAAATACGACATTATTATTAGGATCAAAAGATGTCGGACAACTTGCTCCCTGACAAAAGTGATTTCCGTTTATAGTTACTACTGTTCCTTCGCTTGCGAGTGCAGGAACAAGAGTAATAATACGAGGAAGAACACGCAATATATTTCCGTAAGAATGCGTCTTACTATTACCATCTGTTCCTTGTTGCATAGATACTGAACCTGTATTTATAGAATCAACTATAGAAGCTGATACTTGAGCTGTAATTGCGGTATTATTCCATGAATTTATAGTTGATGGTTGAGCAATAATTGTTACCGAACCAGTTCCTTGTGAAGATCCAAAACGAGTACCATTTAAAGTTATTACGCCATCCGTATCTCCTGCATCATATTCGCGCGCTGTATCAGCCGCAAAACCGATAGGTTGAGTCAATGCTGTTATCTGTGGAAATAAATAAAAATTAACTCCAGAAGAAATCTTGTTTCCTGCTGTAACAGTAAGTGCTGATACTCCGCCAAAATTTACTCCCCAATCTGTATCTGTATCACCTGTGACGGACGAATCTGTAAGAAATATAATTGATGCTTCTGTCCATGATGTTATATTTGCATCAGCAATCTGATGCGTGCCAATCTTAATATTATTAATTGCTGTTGAACAATTACCTGTGCCACAAACAAGAGAACCAAATCCTGCTCCTATTATATTAATACTTTGACGAAAACCAGCCCCTCCACCAATACGCGCCCCGCAATCTACACATGCAACAGCATAATCAAGTGCACTCTCTGTTGAATTTACATAATTTACAATCTCAACTTTTGGTTTAAGCGCTAATGAAATTGCGCCTTTATATGAAGTGTTTGCCAATGTCAAAGTTGTTGTGGTATATGCGCCTATACTTGCTTTCTCACCTGTTGCCATACAAGAACCGCCTCCAAGACCAAATGTACTTGTATTATCTTGTCTTTCTACTATATTAGTTAGATCTGCATTCGTAAAACCTGAGCATTGAATGCTACTATTGCCATTAAAACTTGTAGAAGTAATAAGAACTACCAAAGCATCTGTTACTGTTGTTGTTGAACCAGGTATAGCGCCTGTTGTATCGTTAACGGCACCGTCATTACCGCCGGCACCTGTATCCCATGGATCACCAAAAGTAACTACTCCGGAAAAACAATGGATTACTCCTGTAGTATGATTACCTGAATCTGTCACAGTTGGATTCAAATCTCCTCCCGCAGTACGCTTCCAAAAAACCGCTAACCGCGAAGCTGGATTTATGGTTGCTGTTCCGGCGCTTTGCGGAGAAAATGTCGGAACTTCTACAAATCCATTTGCTGTAGTAAGCGCAATAGCTTGGTTCTCCGACTCAACAACAAGCAAACAGATGTCATTTGCCAACATACTCGCAGGATACGGAGGTATAATAGCACCTACTCCTGCTGTAAAATTACCAGAAGCTCTATATAGTGGCAATGCCGCTTGCGCTTCTTTAATATATAAATCTCCAGCAAATTTTTTTAATCCAAGTTTATTAAGAAAAGTTGAAGGAAAATTTGAAAATATAAAAACAAAAATTGAAAAAGATATCAAAGATAACTTAATTAATTTCTTCAAAATTTTAGATATTCTTAACTCCATAATTAATATTTTACTATATAATTAAAGAATATTATATACTTCAATTATTATTGGCTTAATTTGATGCTCCCTGTTACCGTAGTATCAATGAAAGTATTAGTATCATATCTATTATTAAAATTAGCATCCTCTCCGGATGTTGGATTTGTTATTTGTCCTGAAACACCAGACCAATCTGTTTGAACGGCAGACTGATTTCTTGATCTTGTAAAATATTCAAATAGATCAAGGTTTCCGCCTTGCCAAGAAATAAAAACAGAGACTTTCTGAGTTGATGGGTCATCATTTCCTAATGAATATACAGCATCTATCTCTCCTGTTGTTCTGGAAACATCATCTATATATATATATTTAGTATAAGCAAGGCCGTTTAATGTATCCATAACTTGCCCTGACACTAAGCACCATTTTTGAGAGCCACAATCTGCCGTTAAATTTGAAATATGATATTTATTAGCAATGCCTTTATTAAGTCCGTAAATATTCTGCCACGACTCTTTTATTATAGCTCTTAACACTTCAATCTCTTCCTGAGCTATTCCTAGAGCTACGGTTCTTTGTCCTCCAACCTTACTTGACTGCAAAGAAACACTCATAATTTGTGAAATTCCAATAGCAATAAAAGACAAAACAGAAATAGCTACCAATATCTCAAGCAAAAGAGAACCTCTTTCCAAAGTTTTAAATCTATTATTTCTAATTGCCTGAAATACTTCCATTTGAATTTACAGTTATAGTTTTTAATTGTGTCGCATCACCAAGAAGCGATATTATTACAAAATCTGATGTAGTTGCTCCATTCACTCTATTAAAAATAAAATCCTTATTTTGACCTTCTGAAGGATCAGAAAATATAAGAGATGTTGGCAAATAAATTTTCTCGGTTGTATTAGCCTCTAAAAATGAGTTCCCATAAAAAAGCTGATAATAATCATCCGTTGAATTTGTAAATCTTATACCCCATTTTTCACTAGCACCATCTAAATTTGCATCTTCGCCAGAGATAGCCTTTTGATTAGCAATGCGAAGATAATTTATAATATCTTTTTCTGTACTCTTAAGAGTTGTGTCTCTCTGATAAGAAAAAAGTGTTATGCCTATAGCCGAAGATAAAATAACAAGAATAGCAGAAACTATTAAAACCTCCATTAAAGTAAAGCCTTTGCTGGTTTTTAGGTTATAGGTTTTAGGTTTTATGCTTTTTATGACCATATCTAAAAACTACCTACTAATCCATAAATTGGCAATATAACTGATATCGCAATAGAGCCGACTATAAAACCCATAATAATTAAAAGTAATGGCTCCAAAACAGAAACTAACGATTTTAAAGACTCCTCTACTTCATCTTCATAAAAATCCGCTATAGATTCAAAAACATTATCAACAGATCCCGTCTTCTCGCCGACAGATACTAAACTCACAAACATTCTTGGAAAAAGTTCCGGTCTATGCCTCAAAGAACCGCCGAGCGTAGCTCCTTTTGATATTTCTTTTTCAGCTATATTATTTAATGCCTCTTTGTAAAGAATATTTGCCGAAGCATCAGCAGATATTTTTAAAGATCTTACGATTGGAGTACCTGATTTTAATAAGGCTGATAAAATCCTGGCTAATCTACTTAAAATAACCTTCTTGACTAGTATGCCTAATAATGGTATATGAGATATTAAATTATATATAATTATCTTTCCGATCCTTGTTTTTTTAAAAATCTTAACGACAATAAAAGATATAATAAAAAATAAAAGAATTAAAAACCAATTACTTGAAATAAAACTACTTATATTTAACAATATTTGAGTTGGCACAGGTAATTTAACTCCAGATTGTGTAAATACTTTAGTTAACTTAGGGAGAACAAATATAATCAATAAAATCACTATTGAAAAAGAAACAATTAATAAGAGTATTGGGTAAGCAATAGCCGATCTTATCTTTTTAAAAAGCTCGTTTTCTTTTTTTAGCTGAAGCTCTAAATCTTTAAATGTCTTTTCTAATGTTCCTGACTCCTCTCCCGACTTAATCGTATTGATATAAGCATCTGAAAAAAACTTTGGATACTTCGCAAATGCTGATGAAAGTGGAAGTCCCTTCTCCAAATCAAACTTTATAGTTGAAAATATTTTTCTTAATGTTGGCTTCTCTGCATCTTCATATAAAATATCTACCGCTTCCAATATATCAACTCCTGAAGATATCATTGAGGAAAGATTTCTTGATATCAACATTTTATCTACTATTGATAATGTGGAAAAAATAGTTATACTACCAATATTTAATCTGGATCTTTTTCTCTCTTTAATGGATATTGGTGTTAAAGTCTGACTTGCAAGATAAGCCAAAACTCCCTCTTTGTCTACAGCCTCATAATCACCATCTCTTATTTTACCATCTTTAGTAGATGCTAAAAAATCATATTTCATATTTTTTGTTAATTTCTAATTATTATATGTTAGATTATAGATATTAGACTATCAACTAGTACCTATAATCTAAAAGCTACTCGGCCGTTACTCTCATAACTTCTTCTATTGTTGTTATTCCCCTCTCAACTTTTTTCAAACCATCCTCAAACATAGATGTCATACCATCTTCTCTGGCGGCATCTTTTAAAGAATCTTTTGAAACAGCCTCGCTAATCAATTTCCTTATTTTTGGTGTCGCCTCCATTACTTCAAAAATACCTATCTGTCCGTGATAACCAGTCTGACCGCAAGTACCACATCCCATTCCAATATATAATTGACTTGGCATAACAGGATTTTTTTTCCCCCTAAATTTAAGTTGGGATTCTATAGACTTTTTAATATCATCAGAAAGCGCAATGCTTGATATACAGCTTGTGCATATCTTTCTTACTAAGCGTTGCGCAATAATAACATTTAGTGTGCTTGCTATTAAAAATGGTTCCCCGCCCATATCTAGAATTCTCGGTATAGTTGTCGGCGCGTCATTAGTATGTAAGGTAGAAAGCACTAGATGTCCTGTCATTGCAGCATTGAGCGCTATACCGACTGTTTCATTATCACGAATTTCTCCAACCATAATAATATCAGGGTTTTGCCTCATAAGAGATTTTAAACCATTCGCAAATGTGATTCCTGCTTTTACATTAACTTGGGTCTGATTAATTCTTGCGACATCATATTCTATTGGATCCTCTATAGTGGCAATAGATATATCTGACGTATTTAATATATGCAACATTGAATATAATGTTGTAGTCTTACCAGAACCAGTTGGTCCAGTAATTAAAATCATTCCGAATGTTTTCTTTAAACTTTGCTCAACCTTTTTTACTATCTCACCTGACATACCAAGATCGGAAAAAGACAAAGGAGATGCCGCGCCTCTTAAAATACGCATAACAACTTTCTCTCCGTAAAAAGTTGGCATAATAGAAACTCTTATATCTATTTTCTCCTCTTCAAAATTAAACCTAAACCTCCCGTCTTGCGGAGTGTAATGAATATCTATCTGTAAAGATGATAATATTTTTATTCTCGCCACTAAAGCATCGTGTAATTCCTTCGGCAAAGTTGTAATATCCTTTAAAATACCATCTATCCTATATCTTACTAAAATATCTTCCTCTCCTCTTTCTATATGTATATCAGATGCATTAGCAACAACAGCATATTCTAAAATTGAATCCACGATTTTAATAATAGGCACAAACTCTGTCATTTTTTTTAAATCCTCTTTTTCTACTCCTGAACTTAGTGCTCCATTAACAGATGCTTCTATTATATTTCTAAACTCCTTGCGTATATCTTTTTTGTATTCTTTAAATACAGATTTAATCCCAGAATGAGTTACAAGATACGGAACAACATCAATATTTAATTTAGAAGCAATGATACCAATGGTCTCAAGATCAGCTGGGTCTTCCATAGCAATCTTTGCTATTTTATTTTTTTCATCTAATTCAAAAACAACAACGCCTTTAGCCTTAGAAAATGATTCCGGCAGAAGAGATAACAATTTCTTATCTATCCTCTGCTTTGTTAAATCTACAGTCTCTACATTAAAAAATTCCCCCAATATCTCAGATAAAAACTGCTCTGTGATAATGTTCTTGCTTAAAAGTATTTTTCCTATATCCGTCCCGCCTCTCTTAGACTCCAACATTGCACTTTCAAATTGAGCATCATTAACAATGCCTGATTCCAAAAGAATTTTTTTTAAATTATATTCGCTAATATGCATAAAAAACAAGTTAAAACTATCCTTGGGATATTAAATAGTTAACATATATAAATTAAGCATCTTTGCCAAATATTCGCCAAACAACAATGTTAAAAATGCTGATATGGGCCAAAAATAAGTTAAACTTATAACTTGTTTAAAATCTTTTTTAATAATTGCTACAACAATCATATATATAAATGATAGAAAAAAGATTACTCCTAAATAGATAAGAAAATTTGGCCAACCAACTAAAATTGAAAAAATAAAGAAAATATATTTATCATTTCTTGATATAACATCTTTTTTATAAAACCTTTCTATCAATAAAAATAACATTAATATAAAGAGCCCGAAAATAAAAGCTATTAATCTTTCTGCTAGAAAATGAAAGAAAACGTATTGGAAAAAATAGGCTATATCAGTATGCGGCGGCAGGAAATATCTTGCAAAAGCATCTGCCTTCCATGCAACATACTGAAGATATGATTTTAAAGAAATAACCGTTGCAAAAAAAATTAATATTCCAATAAGCACTCTCTTTAATATTTTTTCATTTAACTTTTCTTTTATTAAATAGATAGATAAAAAAGCTACGACAGACAAACTGCCGATGAAAGTTAGAGATGAAATTATTTTATTAAATAAAAGAAAATCCATTTTTTTATTATATCACATATTAGACCTGCTACTCAATAACTTTAAAAATAAAAATCCCCATCTCTGGGGATTTTTATTTTTAAAATACAACTTCAAATAAATTACAAGAAATTATAGAGAAATTATAGACCCATTACCCTAAGATCTGTTCCAACCTCATAACGAGTTGCGTTATTTCCTCCATCTTTAGATCTTCTATCATCTGTTACAGTATAGGCAGTAGATTCAAAGTTTGTATCAAACTCAAAAGCATTATTTGCCCAGCATCCATATCTGTAATAATAAGTAGTATTATTTACAGGATCAAGCGGTAAGTTAGATATCGGAGCACCACTGCTTACACCTTGATAATTTACTGGGATAAAATTTGCAGCTAATCCGGCATTTGTAGTCGTGGCTGAAAATTCATCAACATAATTCCAAGTAGATGAAACTGAAGCTCTAATAACTGTAGAGGCAGCATCTGTATATACAGTACCTGTTGTTCCACAAGCAACCGTAGCTCCTAGCGAATTAGATGCATTATCTTGTAAATATATTGCTGTTGCAGTTTTAAGAGTTGTCAAATCAGAGATTCTTTGAACATCACGACTTTTCTTTAATATCTCAACCGGATCAATAAAGAATACAACAACGACAGATAAAATAGCGATTATCGCAATTACGACTAAAAGCTCCAGCAATGTGAAACCTCTTTTCAATTTTTTACTTTGCATAAAATTCACTTTAAATGATTAATATTTTATTTATTTAATTAATTTTTAAAAATAGCTTCAATTTTTCTCATTAAATCAGCTAACCTTATATCGCTTTTTACCACAAAATCTATAGCTCCCAAATCCATCCCTTTTTTTATATCATCATCTTGACCAAGATTAGATAATATCATTACTGGAATATTACTTATTTTCTCATCTTTCTTAATATCAGTCAATACCTCATATCCGCTTTTTTTTGGAAGCATTAAATCCAACAAAACGACATCTGGAATAAATGCTCTCACCTTCTCTAAAGCCTCCTCTCCATCGTAAGCAGTCATCACTTCATAACCTAAAGATTCCAACTTATTTTTATATACTTGATTTAAAGTAACTTCATCTTCTACCACTAAGACCTTATATTTTCCTTTTGCCATTTACAGTAAGTTAAGAGTTTAAAGTGAAAAACGCAAATCACTTAATAATATAAGAAATATTTATAATTTTTACACTTTTCGTTTCTCAAGATTATTATACTACCAATAAAAAAGTTTAACAAGCAAAAAGAGAATTTAATCCACAGCTATACTTAATGGTTACCAATCTAAAGCTCCCCCTGTCTTATATTCTGTAACTCTGGTTTCAAAGAAATTCTTTTCCTTACTTAAATCAATCGCTTCTGACATCCAAGGAAATGGATTTGGCGTATTATATTGCTCTGGCAAGGCTATTCTTTGAAGTCTTCTATCAGCTATATGTTCAATATACTGCCTAAAATTTTCAGCATTCATACCGAAAATACCTTTAGGAAAAACCTCCTGAGCGAATTTTATTTCAAGTTCAGCGCCCTCTCTTATCAACTTAATCATCTTTTCTTGAAAAGCCTTTGTCCAAAGCTCAGGTTGCTCTTCTTTTATAGAATTTATCATATTTATCCCGAAATTAAGATGTTGCGATTCGTCACGCATAATATATTGGATCTGCTCTGCTGAGCCAACCATTTTATTCTGTCTTTGAAATCCAAACATAACAGCAAATGAACTATAGAAGAATATTCCCTCAAGAATAATTGAAAAAACTATAATATTCTCCAGAAACTTCTGATCGTTTTCAAATGTTCCTGTCTTAAAATCAGAAGAAAAAATCCCCTCATTAAAAGATAGAATAAAAGAATCCTTATCGTAGATAGCATCCACTTCTCTATACATATTGAATATCTCCCCTTCATCTAGAGCAAGCGACTCCACTATATATTGATATGAGTGTGTATGTATAGCCTCCTCATACGCTTGTCTCAAAATATACATTCTGCATTCCGGAGATGATATATGTTTATATAGTGCCAAAACAACATTATTTGCCGCTATTGAGTCTGCTGTTGTAAAAAATCCTAAGACAGTCTTAAAGGCCTTTCTTTCATCTTGAGATAAGACAAATGTTGATTTCCACTGCTCAATATCTTTTTGCATTCCTATCTCTGTCGGCAACCAATGATTTGCATTACCGGCAAGATAAGCGTCCCATGCAAAAATATGCTTCATTGGATAGAGTTGCATCACATCGGCATCTTTTCCATTTATGATTCTTCTCTTATTTATATCAACTTTTTCTTTTGTCTTCTTAATAGGCATTTATTTTAAATTACATTAATTAAAGTTTTACTGGCAAGCTTCACAATCCGGGTCCAATACCTTGCAAAGTTTTGGTTTTTTAACATCAATTAAAATATTTTTACTAACAGCAAATTGAGCCTTTAGAGCTTCTTTAATAGGGCTCTTAACAACCTTTTCTTTTTTTTGTAAATTTACCGATGCATTTCTAATGTGCGTTGAGCCAAACTTCTCAGTACTAATCGTTGACTTTTCAACTTGAGAAATTGCAAGCGTTCTTAAATAATAAGTTGTCTTAAGCCCCATCTCCCATGCGTAAAGATAAACCTCACTCAATCTTTGACCGGACGAACTTCTAAAGTATATATTCAAAGACTGACTTTGATCTATCCATTTACCTCTATAAGCGGCTGATTTAATAAGCCATTCTGACTCTATCTCAAAAACCTCCTTATATCTCTCTTTTAACTCATTAGGAATCTCCGATATATCTCTTACGCTTCCATCATTATATTTAATTTTACCAAGCATTTCATAATCCCACAAATTTAACTTCTTTAAATCATTAACAAGATAAGGATTTATCACTATAAAATCTCCGCTAGCATTTGATTTAACATATATATTTTTGTAAATTGGCTCAACAGTTGGAACTGATCCACAGATATTGGAAATTGTAGCTGTTGGAGCAATCGCCATACAATTTGAGTTTCTCATTCCATTCTTTTTTACCTCTTTTTTCAGAGATACCCAATCCATTACAGATTCCCTAGAAACATCTATCTTAACACCTCTCTCTTTTTCTAAAAGATCTAAAGTATCTAATGGAAAGATACCTCTATCCCACTTTGAACCCTTAAATGTTTGATAAGCACCCCTCTCTTTAGCTAATTGAGAGGATGCCAAAATTGAATAATAAGATATCATCTCCATACTCTTATCAGCAAATTCAATGCAAGCATCAGAATCAAATGTAAGATTCATCATATATAACGCATCCTGAAATCCCATCACTCCTAAGCCAACAGGACGATGCTTCATATTTGAATTTTCTGTTTCCTTAGTTGGATAAAAATTTATATCAATAACATTATCAAGCATTCTCATCGCCAAAGTAACTGTCTCTTTTATCATACCATCATCTAGCTTCCCGTCCTTCATATGTTTTGGAAGATTAACAGAACCTAAATTACATACCGCCGTTTCTTCCGCTGATGTATTTAAAGTAATTTCCGTACATAGATTTGAATTATGAATTACCCCAACATGATCTTGAGGAGAACGAATATTTGAAGAATCTTTAAATGTAATCCATGGATGACCAGTCTCAAAAAGCATAGCCAACATCTTCTTCCATAGATCTCTTGCTTTCATTTTTTTTGTTAATTTAATCTTGCCTCTTTCCGCCATTTTTTCATACTCTTCATATCTTTTTTCAAAAGCTTTTCCATAAATATGATGCAAATCAGGCGTCTCTTCCGGTGAAAAAAGCGTCCAACTTCCATCCTCTTTAACACGCTTAATAAATATATCCGGGATCCAATTTGCGGTATTCATATCATGAGTACGCCTCCTTTCATCTCCGGTATTTTTTCTTAATTCTAAAAAATCTTCAATATCCATATGCCATGTCTCAAGATAAGCGCAAGTAGCTCCTCTTCTTCTTCCGCTCCTATTAATAGCAACCGTCACATCATTTGCGATCTTCAAAAACGGCACAACACCTTGACTCTCAACACCTGTACCTTTTATAAAAGCACCAGTTGCGCGCAAATTAGTCCAATCAGTTCCAATCCCGCCAGACCATTTAGAAAGCTGGGCATTATCAGAATATGTTTTAAATATATGATCCAAAGAATCCTCTACCGTATTTAAATAGCAAGAACTTAACTGCGGATGCTCTGTTCCTGAATGAAACAAGGTCGGCGTTGATGGCATAAATCTTAATGTGGATATTATATCGTAAAATAAAATAGCTTTCTCATTTTTATCTTTCTCATTTATTGCAAGACCCATAGCAACACGCATCCATAATGTTTGTGGTGCCTCTATTCTTTTTTTTGTCTCAGGATTTTGAATAAAATACCTATCATAAAGAGTTTGAACGCCAAGATACATCAAGAGCTCATCTCTCTTTTGTTCTATTTTTTGACTTAACATCTCAATATCAAAATCAAGAAGCCTTTTATCAAGTCTTTCAATCTCAACTCCTTCTTTTATATTTTTTATAAATGCTTTTTTATAAACCTTATCTATATTCTTAAAATCAGATTTTTCAGCTCCTAAAGCTTCCTTATAAATATTCTTTAAAAGCAAGTTTGCAGAGATAAAAGAATAAGCGGGATCTTGCTCTATAAATGACCTTGTTGTCATTAATAAAGTCTTAAATATATCCTCTGTTGAAATTCCATCATAAAGCTCTGAACGACACTGTTTCACAATTGCATTTAAATCTACAACACTCTCATAACCAGACATGACATATGACAAAGTTTTTTCCAGCTTCTTCACAGAAAACTTCTCTCTTTCGCCTGATTTTTTTGTTATAAAAAGATCGTTCTCTTCTATCTTTTTTATAACCTCTTCTTTCTGCTTCTCTCTCTCCTTCGTATGTTCATAACGATATAAAATATAAGCCTTTGCCACATCATAAAAACCATGACTCATTATCTCTTTCTCAACAAAATCCTGAACATTTTCAACTGACGGCAAAAGTTCAAAGGAAAAGCTTTTTTCAAGATTATTTATAACATTATCCACTATATCATCAACTTCTTTATCACTTATACTTCTATTTAAAGCATCAAAAGCCTTCTTGATCGCTATTAAAATTTTCTTCTGATCAAAATCCGCAAGCTCTCCATTTCTCTTCCTGATTCTTTTTATTTTTGTAGACATTTTAATTAAAACTTTTAATGATGATAGCTATGCGGACTACACAAAGATAAACTTATGCGTAATTCTTATAATTAAATATATTCAAATATTATTAATAAACTGAGAAACTTTATATCTTGCCGATTAAATTAACTCCGGGTTTTAGAGTTTTATCACCCGGATGCCAACTGGCAGGACATACTTGTCCTTTATGAGCTCTCACAAATATTGCGGCTTCTAGCTTCCTTATAAGCTCTACAGCGCTTCTTCCTATACTATTATCATTAACTTCATAAGCCACAAGCTCCCCTTCAGGATTAATAATAAAAGTACCTCTTAAAGCCAAACCCTCATCTTCTATTAAAACACCAAATTCCTTGCAAAGATTACCGGTTGGATCAGCAGCCATAGGAAATTTTATCTTCTTTATTGAGGGTGAATTATCATGCCATGCCTTATGTACAAAGGCGGTATCAGTGCTTACAGAGACAACCTCTGCGCCTAATTTCTTGAATTTATCATAATTATCAGCCATTTCCTCAAGCTCTGTTGGACAGACAAATGTGAAATCCGCTGGATAAAAAAAGAGTATTACCCATTCATCTTTAAAACTTGAAATTTTCTTCTTTAAAATCTTATTATCTAAGAAAACATCAAAAGATAAATCATTAACTTTTCTACCTATCACAGGTAATTTATTTAGACTTTCTGTATTCATATTTGAATATTTATTGATTAGTAACTTCATTATATTTTTTAAAAAAATTACTGTCAACTTTGACATAAATATACATATATTGCAGAAATAAAAAAATTCAAATCTCTGTGTAGATTTAACAAAAAAAATCAATAAAAAAACCGACGCGATACTTTGCGCCGGCGAATATCCAATAATTGCTATCGGATAAATTACTTAATTACACTTTGGCCAAATTTTAGCCTGAGGTTTTGCGAGTAATGCTCTCGCCTCCCAGATCATCGGCTCTTGATAAGCTCTATCCTGTGGAGACATAAGAGGTAAGAGAGGTGTCATTGTCTCTACGTAGTTCTTGAGTCCAAATCTATCAGTATAGCTTCCTTTTGAAGTCCAAAATATATAAGTTGGACTCAGAAAGCCTGAATCTTCCAGATATGCCTTGTTAAGCATTTCTTGGTAACCCATATTAGCGCTACCAGTATTTGTAACATTTGAACCGTCAGGTTTTTGAAAGTTTCTAAAAGAGCTTGTCGTAAGTGGAATACAAGTATATTGCTGAAGATACTGAATGAATTGATATGTATCTTCAACGCCATGATATCTATTCCATTGATCCACAACGGCAAGATAGTCATAATGATACCATTTGTATATTTTAGCGGTCATCGGATCAAAGATTTTATCCAATGCGACAAGATCAGCGGGACTTTGAGGAAAGATATTAAATATTCCCTGCGTCACATCCACTATATGATTTGCCGTGTAGCCGTAATACAAAATAGCATCCCAGTTTTTAAACCAACGCCATTCTTTGCTTTCAAGCTTATACACTCTATCAGGGGTTGAGCTTGTCGGAACTCTCGCTATCAAGCCTTCCGAAGCTATCGTTCCCATAACAGGATATTGACCTGTTATCTCAGGATAACGCAAGAAATCAAAGATTGTAAGCTTTGAAAAATCACCTCCCATTCCATAAAATGACGCTTCATCTTTGATATCCCACAGTCTATGATTGAAGGCGTAAAAAATGGTGTTGTTTTGATCAAACTTGATGAAGGTGTTGTCTTGAGGGTACATTGTGTTGTTGGAGGTGTAAACGCCTCCTGCAACAAAGTTTGTGTAACCGGACATAGGTTCTGGGATTTTTGAGATACCACTACTATTCTTTAACTCAAAGTGTAAATGAGTGCCGGAAGAGTTTCCTGTTGTCCCCATGATACCCAACACTTCACCCTGAACCACTTTCTGTGTTTCAAAAACATCAACTCGACTTAAATGAGCAGAAATAGAGACGTCTCCATTTGCATGCCTTACTTTCACATAGTTACCGTATCCGCCAACATCATAACCATCTGGGCCAATTGCAAATTTAGCAGCAATTACCTCGCCACTATCAATAGCAACAACTTTTGGATTAAGATTGTTAGAAGGATTATCAAAATCCAAAGCATAGTAATAACTACCTTGATGCCAAGTATCTATATAAGGCGTACCATCATTATTAGTAAAAATGGACACGCCATTATAACCTACTGTGACTTGATATGCATACCCTGATTCTAAGGGTAATTTCAAGTCTGCTTTACTAGGCAAAGCAGTAAATAGTAGCAACAGACACGTTAGAGAAGAACTAAGTTTATTAGTCATAACAAATCTCCTTTGATATTAAATTGTAAATGAACAACTATTTCCTGAAATTAAGCTAAAAATTATTAGCTAAGCATCAGGCAAATGAAATTTAAATCGTCTAAATTTCATTTGCCTGATGCTTAAAAATATATAATATTAATTGAACTTACTATTTTTTAAAATTTCATAAAAAATATTCTTACTCTCTTCATTTTCTATGGCCATAATAAATTCAAATTTATAGCCATCTATATTTGGAAAAATAACCCATATTTTATTATCAGAAATATATTGACTACTCATAATGCCTTGCTTATTTATTCCTGAATTTATATATCCATTATGACTATCAAGAGAATATAACTCACCATCAATTTTTTTAGAATCATCTTCCAATATTCTTGTCATCTGTATCTGTGCAATCTGACCAACTTTATCACATATAATAACATTGCCCTCTTTAGTTATACATTTTTCTGAATATATTTCTTTTTTATAAAAAGGAATTATGGAAATACCTCCTCCATCAACACTACCTTGTGTTACCCATTCTTCAGGATGTCTTATAATAAATTTAAATTTTATTCCAGCGTCTTTTTGGCTATCAAATAAAATCCAATTTGAAGTGTCAATCTCGGATACTTCCTCTGTTGTAGTTGCTGTTTGTTGTCCATTTTTAACTTGATTCTCCATCACCGGCGCCTTCACTTCCTTTTTCTCCAAACCAAAAACCACTCCCAATATTATGACAGCTATCACTAAAACTAAAATTGATAATATTTTTTTGTTCATTGGTTTTTGATTTCTAAATATTAACTTCTTTATCTTTCCATGTAAAACTATACAAAAAGAATTAAAAAGTCAATGATAGATGTCATATTTTGATCCGATACCAGATCAAAATTTTATCCGATTAAAAATTATTTTCCAAATCTCTTTTCTCTTCTCTGAAAATCTGAAATTATCTTCAAA
The DNA here is from genome assembly GCA_038061695.1 of Patescibacteria group bacterium. Lineage (GTDB taxonomy): Bacteria > Patescibacteriota > Minisyncoccia > GWC2-36-17 > M10-OD1-4 > M10-OD1-4. The sequence continues at coordinate 3,970 of JBBTYT010000011.1, read as the reverse complement.
AATTCTTCTTCTGAAAAATCAGGCCAATGAGTGTTTGTAAAAAAAAGCTCTGAATAAGCCGACTGCCATAAAAGAAAATTGGAAAGACGCATCTCACCTCCTGTCCTTATGATTAAGTCCGGGTCTGACATATCTTTTGTCCATAAATATTTTGCAAACTCACTCTCTATTATCTTTACATCATCTTTTTTAGATTTTTCCAAAAGCTCTGACACAGCATGCAATATCTCAGCTCTTCCGCCATAAGACAAAGCTAGATATACATTTACGCCATCATTTTTTTCTGTTTTCCTTTCTAGGTTTTTTATTCCGTCTTGAAGATCTTTTGAAAATTTATCTATTTGTCCAATACACCTAACTTTAACATTCTCTTTTTTTAAAAAATCAAACTCCTCTAAAATAAACTTTTTAAAAATCTTAAATAAATATTCTATCTCTATGTCAGAGCGTTTCCAATTCTCTGTTGAAAACGCATAAGTAACAATATTTTTTACTCCAATTACATTACTCCAACTGATGAATTCCTTTAACTTTTTACAACCGGCAGAATGTCCTTTGTAACTTGTTAATCCTCTCATCTTTGCCCATCTGCGATTACCATCCATTATAATGCCTATACATTTTGGAATTTTTTTATTAATTTCTTTCATTCATCTTTAGACATAATGCTTAATTATACAATATTTTAAAATTGGAAAGTTCACCAATAAAATCAAACCAAATTACTTTCACATTATCAACTCTTGAAAAAATAGATCCTTTATGCAAAAGAGTTATAAAATTCTTTACTCTACTCTCATCTCCCTCCGCCACAATAAAAACTGAGCCATCATTTTCATTTTTGACAGACCCCACCAAACCAAGTGACTTTGCCTTTCTTACGGTAAAATCTCTAAACATCACCATCTGCACTCGTCCAGTTACTCTGCATTCAACTCTTTTTAACATATACTTAAATACAAATAATTTATAATGTTGTATTGTATTGTATAACAAAAAACACCTAAGTCAATCAGGAGTTAATTTTATTAAATATTTCCTTATTACATTCCTCTATAACTCTCCTTAATGACCTGACCGCTATTAAAGCCATTCCCGCTATACATTATTTAATTACTCTGCCTAAAGTTGAATCAAAGGAGGAGAAAAATGGAGTTTATATTAGACTTATAGCGAAATAACATCCTCTAACTATTATTTATTCGTATCTTAGAGCTTCCATAGGACTCTTATTTGAAGCTTTTCTTGCCGGATATATACCAAAGATGAGTCCAACAAAAGCGGATACGCCAAAGCCAAGCAATGCAGCAAAAATAGGGAATGAAAAGACCCAATCAAGCATCATAAACTCCTTTAAAATATATGCTGCAATAAATGATAAAAGCGCTCCTGATATAATTCCAATAATACCGCCGATTGCTGTCAACATTACAGCCTCAATTAGAAACTGAAATAATATATCTTTTTTTGTAGCTCCAAGCGCCTTACGAAGACCTATCTCTCTAGTTCTTTCTGTTACTGATACAAGCATAATATTCATAACACCTATTCCGCCAACAACAAGAGATATTGCAACCACAGAAGACAAAAACAAAGTTAAAGCCGCAATAATTGTTTCTATCTGAGAAACCAATCCCTTCTGTGTTACTATGAAAAAATCATCCTTCTTAGAATCTGTTATATTATGTTGCTCACGTAACGTTGCTTTTATATCCTCCACAGTTCTTTCCATAAATTCAGGAGAATCTACTTTTGTCATCACCTCATTATAATAATCTATTCCCAAAAGATATGTTTGAGCCGTTGAGTACGGGACGACAACAACCTTATCAGGGTCAAGAAAAGCAACCTGCCCCCTTGGCGCTATAACGCCTATTACCCTAAATTTTCTCTCTCTTATTTTAATATATTTTCCAACAGCATTGGATTCTCCAAAAAGTTCTTTTTTCACTTCCGAGCCTATGACAGCAACACTTGATTTATTTTTTATATCGCTTTCATCAAAAAAATAACCTTCTTGTGGATAAACTTTAAACATCTTTGCCATAAACTCCATTGACCAACCGAATATTTGAGGACGATATGTCTCACTTTCATAAGAAACAGAGCCTGTAACTATGACTATAGGCGCAATATCAATGAGGTGTGGGACATTTTGACTTTTCTTCAAGGCCTCAATATCTCTTTCTTTCAAAGAGTCCGCGAATATAGTCCCGGCTATATCAGAAGGTCCTGTCGGCTCTTGCCCAGGTCTTATAACTACTGTGTCCGCTCCCATACTATTTATCTGATTCAATATGAGTTCTTCTGTTCCTCTGCCTATTGAAATTATCATCATAATTGAAGCAATACCTATAACAATACCAAGAAGCGTAAGAATGGACCTCCCTTTATTTGCTGATATCCCACTATAAGCTGTTTTTACACTATGCCTAAAATTCATATTATTTTTCAAAATATTCTTTATCGTTTCTTTTTTCTACTCTCTCATCACTTATTATTTTTCCATCATGAATCTTGATAATCCTTTCGGCATAATTTGCCGTGTAAGTTTCGTGTGTAATTAAAATAATTGTATGTCCTTTTTTATTAAGCTCGCTTATTAAATTCATAACTTGCTCACCTGATTTTGAATCTAAATTTCCTGTTGGTTCATCGGCAAATATTATAGAAGGCTCATTTACTAAGGCTCTTGCTATAGCGGCTCTTTGCCTTTCTCCACCTGAAAGCTTTGCCGGCACATGATCTTTTCTATGAGAAAGCCCGACAGAGTCAATCGCCTTCATAGTTAATTTATCCCATTCTGATTCCGGAACAGTTGAATAGATAAGAGGTAATTTTACATTTTCAAAAACATCAACTCTTGGAAGAAGATTAAATGTCTGAAAAATAAATCCTATCTTCTCATTCCTTATCTTTGCCGTCTCATCATCAGAGTAGCTATCTGCTGACCTTCCATCAAAAATATATTCTCCTTCAGTATACTTATCCAAAAATCCCAAAACCTGAAGTAGGGTTGATTTGCCGGAACCGGATTGACCCATTATGGAAACAAACTCTCCTTTTGCCACAGAAAAAGATATCCCGTCAACAGCGCGAGTTTCCACCTCTTCATTAAAAAATATCTTTTTTAAATTTTTTACTTCAATAATATTCATAAAAATAAACTTGGGAGCGAACTTCTAAATGAGACTATTTAAAGAAAAGCACAACTTCATCTCCCTCATTTACGCCATCTAAAATTTCCAGCATTCCATCTGAACCCTTAAGACCAGTATGGACAATCCTATCTTCAATGTCTCCACTCTTAATAATCCTTACAAACCTATCTCCATTTTTTAAAATTACCGCTCTTTGAGGAAGAGCAGTCACGCCCTTTTTTTCACCTGTTAAAATAATTACATTTGCAGTCATGCCTGATTTTATCTTACTATTTCCATCTTCAAAAATTAATGTAGTTTTATATGTTGAAACTCCCTCTATCACTGTTTCGGCAGGATCAATAGCTATTACTTTTCCTTTAAATAAAAGATCATCACCATAGGCATCTAAAGTTACTCTTGCGCTATTGCCTATTTTTACCTTTGCAATATCAGCCTCTGGAATGTTAACTTTAATCTCAAATGCCGATTCGCTTATTATTGATACCACAATTTTGTTTAAAGCAACTACCTCTCCGATTTTTGTCTCTTGCTTCGTGACTATTCCATTTATAGGAGCGTAGATATCCGCTTTTGCAAGCTGTGATTTATAACTCACCACTGATGCTTCCGTCTGTTTTATTATTGCTTTTTGCTGAGCCACATTTGCCTCTGCCTGAATAACTCTATTCTCTTGGGCGTCTATTTGCTCATCGGTTGCGCCCGCCCTCTTCAAAGCAAGATCATCAGTTGCATCTGCCAATATACTTGTAGCATCGCTCACTTTTGATTCTGCTAAAAATATGTTATTTTGATTTATAATTTTCTGT
>JBBTYT010000010.1:0-22427 GCA_038061695.1 Patescibacteria group bacterium | reverse complement strand
TTGCCGTACAAAGAAGTATTCTCAAAAGATAATGGCTGGATTACATTACGAGGAGATTTTTTTCAAAATGTAAATAAGGCAATTCTAACGACGAAGGGACAAATCTCTAGTAATCAGACTTTTCTTGACGGCACCCTCAATTGGACTAATTATATTTTTAACAGTAATCTTGATTGGAATAAAGGAAGTCACCTTCTTCTTACTGGAAGATTTCAGGATGATAAAAACTACGTTGCTTGTTTATTCAATGATGAGAAACTTAGGATTGAGCAATATCTGAAAGGGAAGAGAATAATAATAGTAGAAAAACAAACTTTTTTTAAGATGCCAAAAAATAATGCTCAATTTGGAATTTCGGTTAATGGTAATAAGGTTGAATGTTTGGTAGATGGTAATTCAGTTATCTCTGCTTATAACTTGGATCCAGCGCTTTCACATGGTGGTATAGGATTCAAGACATGGGATCAGGAGATAAACAACAGTGAAATTATTATTAAAATGGTTAATGTAGAACAAATATAATGAAAATAATTAAATTTATTTTAATATTTGGAGCATTTGCATCGTTATTTTTTATCTTTTATGATAATTATGGTTCTTCAGAACGAATATCTTCTTTTGGACAATCAGAATCAATTATGCTTCCTGTAACTCTATTGTCTTTTTATGATTTTTCGTATGATGAAATTTTGTATGAAGCTGGCGCGTCAGACGATTCTTCAAGTCCATACTGGTGGCTTAATTCAGGAGGTTTGCTTTCTATTTCTGGCGGAGTTGGCATGACAAATCAGGGCGATTTATCGATTTTTTCAAAATTTTATAAACTCTATGAACAAGATGAGCTAAGCAATATTGATACTGATGGCGGACTTCATCCACAAAATATTTTTCGTATCATAACTCGTTTAGAACTGGATGGAAATATTCGTCAGGAAGTTTATGCAAATATTATTGCTGATAATTTAAGCATAAGTGCAAGAAGGAATGAATCAAATGGTATTTTACTGTTCAATCGCTACAAAGACGGGAATAATCTCTATTATGCAGGTGTGCGTGTTGATGGGACGGCAGTAATTAAGAAAAAAGTAGATGGTATCTACTATACGATGGCACAAAAAAGTATATTTGCTGGTAAATATAGTAAATATCATAGAGACACCAATCCAAACTTGCTTCCTAAAAACAAATGGATAGGAGTACGAGTGGATACTTTAACAAATGCGGATAAAACAGTAACGGTAAAGCTTTTCTTAGATGAAGGCAAGACGGGAAACTGGAAAGAGGTATTATCGGCAATGGATAATGGTTCAACCTATGGTGGATCGGCTATCCAATCGCCAGGATACGGCGGTTTTCGTACCGACTTTATGGATCTGTTTTTTGATGATTATAGAATTATAAAACTCTAATATGAATACACACGTTATTATTATGGCAGGAGGCAAAGGTAGTAGGATGCGTTCTAAGCTTCCTAAAGTGCTTCATACTATTGCCGGCGAAACATTAATTCGGCGCGTGCTTAATGCTGTGCAAAGTATTGATAATTCGCCGACTATTATTGTTGGATATAAAGCAGAAGAAGTTATACGCTCAACAGGCGAAGAACATCATTATGTGTTTCAAGAAGAACAGTTGGGGACTGGGCATGCTGTTTCTTTGGCGTTAAAACAGCTAGATGGGCGTGCAATAGATCGATTGGTCGTTGTTCCGGGGGATCATCCACTGCTTAGTGCAGAAACATTACTTGAACTGGTGGCTACGTATGCCGAGACTGAAGCCACTATTGTTCTAGGTACAATTAAAGTTCCTGATTTTGAAGATTGGCGTGCATCCTTTGTAGAGATGGGGCGTGTGGTGAGGGATGAGGATGGTAATGTGCTTCGTCTTGTAGAGCGTAAAGATGCATCACCAACAGAGCTTGCTGTTACTGAACTTAATGTTTCTTTTTATTGTTTTAATTTTGCTTGGCTTTGCGAATATATTAATGAGCTTTCTAATGCGAACGCCGCAAAAGAATATTATTTGACTGATCTTATTGGTATTGCGAAAAAGCAAGGGAAAAAAGTAATGGCAGTAACGATAACTCGTACAGAAGAAGGATTTGGAGTTAATTCTCCAGAACAGCTTGCGTATGTGGAGGCGTATCTTTTGAAGATGCAAAGCTAGTGTTTTTTATAAAGCATCAAAATCATTCGGTGCTTTTTGAGTACATTACGCTGTTCTTTTCATTTTAACTAACAGGAGCATTCAGTATGAAAAAACGTATTGCTGTTTTTATTCCAGCGCACAATGAGGGAAAAACAATAGCTGATATCTTGGCGCAAATTCCCAAGCAGATATTTTCACGTGAAGTATTAATCGTAGTAGCAGATGACGCTTCTACTGATTATACTGCAAATATTGCACGCAGATATACAGAGCATGTAATAAGCATGCCTAAAAATGTCGGCGTGGGAGCGACCACAAAAGCAGGATTTGCTTATCTATCTAAATTTACTGATATTCAGTGGCTGGTAAAACTTGATGCGGATGGGCAACACTTACCTAATTTTATTGAGTCTGTGGTAAGTAAGTTAGAGGATGGGGCGGATATTGTCTGTTGTTCACGCTTCCATCCAGAGTCAGACAAGAGCAAGGCGCCAATTGATCGTATCTTACTTAATAGAGCATTTAGTGCACAAATAAAGGAGATAACAGGGTGGCCAATCTCAGATGCTCGCACAGGCTTTATGGGGTTTCATTTTGGAGATATTCAAGCAATTGCAGATAAGCTGATTACAGAGCGGTATGGTATTCCGATGGAATTACTAATACGCTTGTGGCATAACAAGTCCAATGTTTGTTTTATTGAAATTCCGCATCCTGCGCGATATGACCGTGGTATTTCGCATCGTCTTGATGTGAAGTATGCCGCTGAAGATTGTGCCGCACAAGCACAGCGATTTGCGGAGGGTTATGAGGCTCTGCTAGAGGTCATTTTTGATCTTGACATTACTACTAGTGAAGTCTTTTCTAAAAGGAGTGCACGCACAACATCTATCTTATCAACAGAGAAGAGGTGGAGACATTAGAAGTGTATCTCTAATTAAAATAAGGAGTTATTATAATACGCCACTTGCGAAGGTGGCGTTTTTTTATTTTTATCAAAAGACTAACTGCTCAATAACTTTAGTAGTCTTTATTTGAAAATTGCAACAGAATGGTTATTGATCGTTTGGTCTAAAGTAAATTTTTTGTGGTTTAGTAATTAAAAGTATAGTATAATATTCCTAATGATAAAATCTATAAAAAATATTCGTCTTGTATCATATGTAAAACCGGAAAGGTATCAGTTATCTTTGAAGCCGGATCTTGATGCATTTGTCTTTGATGGAGAAGAAACAATCTCACTAATTTTGGATAAAAAGATAAAAGAAATTACGCTTCATTCAATAGACCTTGAAATTGAAAGTGTTTTTATTATTCAAAATAAAGTAAAAACTTTCGCGCTTCGTATTACTTACGATAAAAAAGCGGAAATCGTAACTTTTATATTTCCAAAGATGCTTAATGTGGGGAAGGCGAAACTTACATTAATATTTCGCGGTATTTTAAATGACAAGATGCATGGATTTTACAGGAGTCGTTATGAAGTTTCAGGCAAAGAATATCATCTAGCGACGACTCAGTTTGAGGCGACTGATGCCAGAAGAGCATTTCCATGCTTTGATGAGCCGGCTATTAAAGCAGTTTTTGATATTAAGCTTATAGTGCCAAATAAATCTACCGCAATCTCAAATACTATGCCAATATCAATCAAAGAACATAGTGCTGGGTATCAGGTTGTGGAATTTTCACCAACACCAAAGATGTCAACGTATCTTGTGGCATTTATCGTTGGCGATCTAGAATATATAGAAGGAAAAACAAAAGAAGGTGTTCTTGTGCGTGTATTTACTACGCCAGGCAAAAAGCATCAAGCGGTTTTTGCGCTTGATTGTGCTGTAAAGACACTAGCATTTTTTACTGAGTACTTTAATATCCCCTATCCAATGCCAGTGCTAGATATGATTGCAATCCCAGACTTTGCCTCTGGCGCAATGGAGAACTGGGGAGCAATTACTTATAGAGAGGAAGCTCTTTTAATAGATGATGATCATTCCTCGGCATCTGCTAAGCAATGGGTTGCAGTGGTAGTTGCGCACGAGCTTTCTCATCAGTGGTTTGGCAATTTGGTAACGATGGAGTGGTGGACGCATTTATGGTTAAATGAAGGATTTGCATCATATATTGAATATCTTGCCGTTGATCATTTATTTCCAGAATGGGATATGTGGATTGAGTTTGTCGCCGGAGACTTTGGGAGCGCTCTCGCATTAGATTCGCTTAAGCATACACATCCTATTGAAGTGCCAGTGTATCATCCGGATGATATTTCTGAGATTTTTGACGCTGTTAGTTATTCAAAAGGTGCAAGTGTTATTCGTATGCTTGCAGAATATCTTGGAGAAAAAGATTTTCGTGATGGTCTGCGTTACTATCTTAAAAAACATAACTATAAAAATACATCAACAATTCATTTATGGGAGGCATTTGAAAAAGTTTCAAAGAAATCTGTTATAAAGATGATGAGTTTATGGACAGGGAAGTCGGGATATCCTGTTCTCTTCGTTTCGCGTAAAGATAATAGACTTGATATTTCCCAGTCTAGATTTTTTAGAAGTTCTATCTCAAAAAAAGAAAGTAATGACCGCACGGTGTGGCAGGTGCCAATTTCTATTATTGGTAAGAGAAAAATTGAGAAAGAGAATTTGATGCTCAATAAAAAGAGCACTTGTGTGGAAACATCATTTACAAATGGATGGATAAAATTAAATGCAGGAGAGTTTTCTGTTATGCGTGTTAATTATTCTCATACTCTTTGGGAGCTTTTGTATTCTGCCGTATTGAATAAGGAACTTTCGGTCGTTGATCGTCTAGGGCTTATTCGTGATAGCTTTGATCTTTCCATTTCTGGAGAGTTAGATACGCCGACTGTCTTGAATTTTTCATCTGCATATAAAAACGAAACAAACTATGCTGTTTTAAAGGAGCTTGCAATAGGACTTGCTACGATAGCTAACCTTATTGACGGTCAATCATTTTCGCCATTATATGAAAAATATTGTCGTGATATTTTTGCGCCAATGGTAAAAAAAGTAGGATGGAAAAAAAGAAAAGGAGATGGACATTCTGAAGTTCTATTGAGAACTCTTATTCTTTCTAGTGCTGGAAGATATGGAGATGAAAGTGTAATAGTAAAATCTCGCGTAATGTTAGATAGTATTGGAAAAAATAAAAATTCAATTCCTGCAGATTTACGCACTGTTGTATATTCTACTGTGGCGCGGTATGGAAGTGTGAGAGAATATGAAAAGTTGATGGATATGTATAAAAATGCAACATTGAATGAAGAAAAAAATAGAATTGGAAGCGCTTTGGGACATTTTTCTCAAGAAGAGCTTATCAAGAAGACGCTCGCTTTCTCTTTATCGAAGGATGTTCGTGCGCAAGATACCATAAGACTTATAGGATTTGTCTTTACAAATCCAAATGGAAGAGATTTAGCATGGAAGTTTTTGAAAAAGGAGTGGTCGGTTTTATTGGAACGCTACGGTGGAAGTAAAAGTCTCTCTAGTCTTGTCTCTTATCTTGGTGTTTTTGTCCGTGAATATGATGCGGTGGATATTGAAAAGTTTTTCAAAAATCATCCTGCTCCTGGAGCTACTAGAACAATAAATCAACTTCTTGAGCGTATTTACATAAATGTAAATTGGCTATCACGCGATAAGAAGAAAATCGTGAAGTGGATTACAGCACGTTAATATGCGTATAAGCTTTCTTTTATTATTTGTCAAGACACTCCATCAGGCATCCACTTTTCTTTGACGTGACCCCTGTATAAATGCTATTATATGTAATGTCTACCGATATTTTCGGATGATTTATTTATGGCACAAAAAAACAAAAAAGATAAAAAGAAAAATCAACGGAGGAAGGAACAGGAAATATTGGATCTTGAAGAGAAAAAAGAAAGTAGATCTTTGCATCCTGAGACTAAAAAGTCTGTTTTAGGTGTTATTTTTATTACGCTTGCTTTGATTTCATTTCTTGCTTATTTTGGTTATGCTGGTATTGCTGGGGAGTATATAAATAAAGCTCTTACAGTTCTTTTGGGTGTAGGATTTTTTGTTGTGCCTTTGACATTTTTAATGATTGCTATAGCATTTTTTAAATCTTTAAAGACAAATTTATATCTTACTGTAATATTTGGAGGAGCAGTATTTTTCTTAAGCTTCCTTGGATTGATAGATGTTTTATCAAAACAACTCTCATCATCTGAAGATTTAAGAGCCGGATGGATAGGATTTATAACTTCTTATCCATTTTATCATTTTTTTGGTTTTTGGGTTTCTATCGTTGCTTTTATAGCTTTGATGTTAATATCATTTGCCATGATATTTAATGTTCCAATCAGAGTTGCTTTAAAACAAAAAATGGAAGAGGTAGAAGATGTAATTGATGGTGAGGATTCAAATGAATACATTGAAGATGAAGACGAATATTCTGAAGATGATGAGAAAGATGCGTTTGATGCCGGATTTATATCAAAGGCTATAGCTAGTTCTAAAAAAAGTGTAGATAATTTTATCAATAAAAAAGAAGATATAAAAAAAGTAGAGAAACCTGTTGTAAATACTACAAATATTATCAATCCAAGTAAGGCCGTCTCTGATTTTATAGTAGAGACGCATCAGAGATCATATAAGCTTCCACCATTAAATTTGTTAGATAATGAGCAAGGCAAGCCATCAGCTGGTGATGCTAAGGCATATTCTGAGACTATTAAGAGAACTCTTAAAAATTTTGGCATTGAAGTTGATATGGGTGAGGTCAGTGTTGGACCAACTGTAACGCAATATACTTTAAAGCCGGCACAAGGAATTAAACTTTCTAAAATAATAGCTCTTCAAAATGATCTCTCTCTTGCTCTTGCCGCCCATCCTTTACGTATTGAAGCTCCAATACCAGGAAAATCTTTAGTTGGAATTGAAATACCAAATAAAATTATTGCAATTGTTAAATTACGAAAACTTTTGGATACGCCAGCATTTATTGAATCATCACCGTTAACTATTTCTCTAGGGAAAGATGTTTCTGGTAATGCTCAATATGCGGATATTGAAAGAATGCCTCATCTTTTGATAGCTGGCGCAACAGGATCTGGAAAGTCAGTATGCGTGCATACTATATTAAATAGCTTGTTATATAAAAACTTTCCTCAGATGTTGAAACTATTAATGATTGATCCAAAAAGAGTGGAGCTTGTAGCTTACAATGGTATTCCTCATCTTTTAGCTCCTGTTATAAATGAAAGAAAAAAAGCGATTGCCGCTTTAAATTGGGCTGTAAAAGAGATGGAAAGACGTTATGAATTTTTAGCTGAGCATGATGTTAGAAATATTGGTTCGTATAATTCGAAAGTTACCGGAAAAACAGATGAAAAGATTATGCCATATGTTGTAATAATTGTAGATGAGCTTGCGGATTTAATGTCAGAATCAGCAAGAGAGGTTGAGGCTGCTATTGTAAGGCTTGCTCAGATGTCTAGAGCAGTCGGTATTCATCTTATTATTTCCACTCAAAGACCATCAGTTGATGTTATAACAGGGCTTATAAAGGCAAATATGCCTTGCAGGATTGCTCTTCAAGTGACATCGTTGGTTGATTCAAGGACTATACTTGATATGTCTGGCGCCGAGAAGCTTCTAGGTAGTGGAGATATGCTTTATTTACCCCAAGACGCTTCAAAACCAAGGAGGATTCAAAATGCTTTCATAACAGAAAAAGAGGTTAAAAGAGTTACAGATTATTTAAAAAATGAAGCAAGACAAAGTGATAGTTTGGATGAAGAGAATAATATAGATTCTAATGATTTGAAGAATGCTCTTGAAAGGAAGAACAGCACGATTGATATGAATATAGATTTAGATTCATTTACATCCTCATCTAATGATGATGAGCTCTTTGAAGATGCAAGACAAATAGTAATTGATTCTCAAAAAGCTTCCACATCATTTTTACAAAGAAGATTAAAAATAGGATATTCAAGAGCGGCTAGATTGATAGATATGTTAGAGGATGATGGGATAGTAGGTCCAGCAGATGGCGCAAAGGCGAGAGAGGTATATATAACAAAAGAGGAAGGATATGGAAAGGAGTAGGGATATAAATTTAAATGGTTGTTCTAAGGAGAAAGTCAGACTTTCTCTGAGTGATTTTTTTAGACAAAAGAGGGAAGAAAAAAGAATGACGATGAAAGTCTTATCTCAGCGTACAGGTATTTCATTAAGGAATTTAGAGAAGATTGAATCTGGGGATTGGGATCAATTGCCAGCACCAATTTACATAAGAGATTTTCTTTCAAAGTGCGCTTATGCCTTTTTTGAGGATGAGAGAATATTTCTTGATATATATGAATATGAAGTTTCATCTAAGATAAATGAAAAGTATAGTGATGCAAAAAAGATGATAAAAAAATCTTTTATCATAACACCTAAAACAATAGCAAAGAGTTCTTTCTTAATATTTGTTTGTATATTGATAGCTTATTTTATATTTCAATTAAATTATCTTTTAGGAAGTCCAAAATTGATTGCAGTTAGCCCAAAAAATGATATAATAACAAGATTAAAAGAGATAGAGATATCAGGATTTACTCAATCTGAAAATAAGGTATCTATAAATGAGAATGATATATTCGTAGATAGTAGAGGGTTTTTTAATGAGACTATACCTTTGCAATTAGGAATTAATACGATAAATATAAAGGCGACAAATAGACTTAATAAAGATTATATAATAATTAGAAGAATCATATTAGAAGAATAAAAATTTATGGCAAAAGAAAAAAAAGCAATTAAGGTTATCGGTGGGTTAGAGGAGAGCAAAGGTTCAGTTCAGCTTGAAGCTGCTTTGGAGGGAATAAGAAGTAAGTTTGGTGAGGGCTCAATAATGAAGCTCGGAGATATAAAGCATGTTGATGTTGCCGCTATTCCAACAGGTTCGATATCTTTAGATATGGCTTTAGGCGTTAACGGCGTGCCAAGAGGAAGGATAATAGAAATATTTGGTCCTGAATCATCAGGTAAGACAACGCTTGCTTTGCATATAGCGTCAGAGACTCAAAAGCAGGGAGGTATAGCCGCCTTTGTTGATGCCGAACATGCGCTTGATCCAGTTTACGCAAAAAATATAGGTGTGAATGTAAAGGACCTTTTAATATCTCAACCGGATACAGGTGAACAAGCTCTTGGTATAGTTGAAGATTTAGTTAAATCAGGAGCTGTGGATCTCATAGTTATTGATTCAGTGGCCGCTTTAACGCCAAGAGCGGAGATAGAAGGCGAGATGGGTCAGCAACATATGGGATTGCAAGCTCGCTTGATGTCACACGCTCTAAGAAAGTTAACTTCAATAGTATCCAAACACAACACCATAGTGATTTTTATAAATCAAATTAGAATGCAGATAGGTGTTATGTTTGGTAATCCAGAAACTACTCCTGGTGGTAAGGCTTTGAAATTTTATGCGTCTGTAAGAATAGATATAAGGAGAGCTGCTCAAATAAAGAAAGGTGAGGATGTGATAGGAAATAGGGTTAAGGTAAAAATAGTAAAAAACAAAGTAGCCGCTCCTTTTAAGACAGCAGAGTTTGATATTATGTATAATGAGGGTATTTCTTATGAGAGTGATCTTTTAAACTTAGCTACAAATTATGGAATAGTTAAGAAGAGTGGTGCATGGCTTATATATGAAAATGAAAAACTCGGACAAGGAATGGATAATGCAAGAAAACTTATAAAACAAGATAAAGCGTTATCCGAAAAAATCTTACTTGCTGTGAAAGATGCTATTAAAACAAAAGAGAGTGAGGAATAGTAAATCTGATTTTTTAATTCAAGATTTATAAATAAGAACAATAAAATCATCATTAATATGATGATTTTATTGTTTTTATTAGAGATATTTTATCTGTGTATAACTGTATATTGCAACAATGACATAAATCTAGCTCTTTTTATCGCTTTAGCAAGCTCTCTCTGATGCTTTGCACATATACCTGTTCTCTTTGGCGGTATGAATTTTGCTTGTAATGATGTGAACTTTTTTAAAGTTTCAGGATTTTTATAATCTATCCATTTTGTATTTGATACACAAAAATGACAAGGTCTATTACTTTTATTCATATTTATTTAATTTATATTTTTTTAAAATGGTATATCCTCTATTTTTATATCATCATCGTCTGCGTTTTGCTCTGCCGATATATTTTCGTTTTGGTTAGTATTGTTTTTTTGGAATGTTTGTGCACTGCCAGCCCTTGGTCCCATTTGCATATTTTCTAAAACAATCTCAGTTTTATATCTTTTTACACCGTCTTGACCATCCCATGATCTTGTCTCTAATCTTCCTTCCGCATAGACAATTCCTCCTTTTTTAAGATATTGAGCACAGATATCTCCAAGTTTACCCCAAGCTACTATATTATGAAATTCGGCTTTTTGCTGTTTTTGCCCCGCTTGATCATTCCACACTCTGTTTGTCGCTATTGAAAATGTTGTTACGGTTTTTCCAGTTGTTGTGGATTTTGATTCAGGATCGCGGGTTAAATTGCCTATAAGCATTACTTTATTTAGATTCATAAACAGGAATTAGGAATTATTAATTATAAATGAAGTATATAAATTTATACTTAATCCATAACTCTTTATTCAAAATTCATTTACTTGTTTAAAATTTCATTCAATTTTTTATCAAGCTCTCCGAGAGAAGCTTTTTGCTCTTCCACATTGCTTTTTACTCCTTCTTTCATCACGGATTCCACAGCCTCTTCCGCTTCTCTCTGTTGTCTTGCAGGAATATAAATACTTCTACCGGACATCTGCTCTAGTTGTTTTTTTGAAACCTCTGTAATTAAAAATCTTAATACATAGCCAGCGGTTAGATTTATTGAGGTCGTTAATTCACTTATATCTTTCGGAGATATTTTAAAATGCATATAGCCAAAATATCCTTGATTTTCATGCTTTATTTCGTATGCTAAATTTTTAATTTGTGGAAGCTCATCTTTTACTATCTCACCGCTATGTTTTTTCATGAGCTCTTGTAGTTTCTTAAGATACGAAGAGACCTCATCCTCTGATATGGATGATGATAAAAAGTATGCTAACTCGTATAATTTTGTATTTTTATCTGACATTTAAATTTATTTAATCTTTGCTTATATGTGAACCATACTACTACAAAACCTAAAAAATATCAAGCCCCAATCTTAAATTCTATAACATCGCCATCTTGTACTATATAATCTTTGCCTTTTGTCTGAACTAGCCCCTTTTCCTTAGCTTGACTCTCAGATCCTGAATTAACAAGGTCGGTATATTTTATAACCTCTGCTTTTATGAATTTCTTTTCAAAATCAGTATGAATTTCCGCCGCGGCAACTGGAGCTGTTGAACCTTTTTTGACAGTCCACGCTCTGGTTTCTTTTTCACCGGTTGTAAGATACGTCATTAGTCCTAAAATCTCATAACTTTCTTTTATTAAATTATCTAATCCTGATTCTTCACTGATGCCGAATTCTTTTTTATATTCTATTTTTTCTTCTTCAGAAAACGAATTCATTTCAGATTCAATCGCCGCATCTAACACAACGTATTTTAAATTATTATCTTCAAAGTATCTCATAAGCTTTTGATATCGCTCATCATTCATCTCATCAAGATTATTACCGCCAAATTTCTTGTTTAAAACATATAAAATAGGTTTGGATGTTAAAAGATTAAGCTCTTTTATTATTTTTGCTTCATTCTCTTCAAGAGGCAAAGAGTTTAACATTTTCTCTTGTTCTATATGATTTTTGAATTTATTAAGTCCTTCCATTTGAAGCAGAGCTTCTTTATTTCCGCTTCTTGAATCTCTTGAAACTTTTTCCATTCGCGCTGTTATTGTTGCCATATCTGCAAAGATTAACTCCATATTTATAGTTTGGATATCAGAGAGAGGGTCAATCTTTTTATCTACATGGACAATATTCTCATCATCAAATATTCTGACAACTTCAGTAATTGCTTTTACTTCTCGGATGTGTGATAGAAATTTATTGCCTAGTCCTTCGCCTTTGCTGGCGCCTCGGACAAGTCCTGCGATATCTACAAATTCAATTATAGTCGGGATTTCTTTTTTAGATCCAGATATCTTAGATAAAACCGCAAGTCTTTTATCAGGCACAGTAACAACGCCGACATTAGGGTCTATAGTGCAGAATGGATAATTTTGAATATCTACCGGTTTTTTAGTTAAAGCTTTAAACAAGGTAGATTTCCCGACATTTGGTAGTCCAACGATACCGATTGAAAAAGACATATGGAAGATTTAAATGATGCTTAAGCGCGTAACTCTTATAAGAGTTAATAATCTATAAAATATACATAAAAATAGTAGCATTTTAAAAGAATTTTTGAAAGTATTGACATTATTGTGTATATAGTTTATTCTTAATATTCTAGGATAGTTAATTTAAAAGGAGATTGTGTTATGATGCAAATCTTTGTTATTTTGATGACGATGGTTTTGTTGTTAGAAACGCTATTTATAGCGTTAATACATCAAACCGGGCATACACTGTTCGGTCTTATGTTTGTTATAATAATAATGATATTATCAATAGGTGGAATTTTTACGTATTCCTATCTATATCTAGGAAGGTGGAAAATAGAGGAAGAAAGGCATAGAATGGTTGTTATCTATGCAAGAGCTAGATGGCTCTTGACACTTGGATCCATAGTAGCAGCTATGTTGGTTATTATGGTTTTATGAGCGAGAATTTCTGAGTCTGGGCAGTATAGTATATGCCCAGACTCTTTTAATTTAATATGCTTTTTATTTCATCTAGTTTTTCTTTGAGAAGTTCTTCTGAATCTGCCTAAGAGTTAATAATCTTAAAATACACATGAAAATAGTAGCATTTTAAAAGAATTTTTGAAAGTATTGACATTATTTAGATTATAGTGTATTCTATATTTAAGAATAGTTCATTAAAAAGGAGATTATATGAGTAATTTTGATTTGGTACAGAAATGGTATGGTGTCAACACAAAGAGAGGGGGTGTTGTGGTGCCCGAAAGGCGTGACGAGATTGCGGGTGTCGTCAGGGTTATCCTGACGACACTTTGGGTGGTTAGTGTCGTCGAGTTGGTGAAAATAATAATAATAAACTCGTAATACTCTTTTATTTTTGAGTCTGGGCAGTATAGTATATGCCCAGACTCTTTTAATTTAGTATGCTTTTTATCTTGTTGAGTTTTTCTTTGAGAAGTTCTTCTGAATCTGCTTCCAGATTAACTCTCAATAGTGGCTCTGTATTTGATCCTCGTATATTTAGCCAGAAATTTGAAAATCGTATTGTTACACCATCCTCATAAGATATTTTTCCATCTGAAAATATTTTTTCTATATCTTTTAAAGATTTTTCTTTGTCGGTTACTTTAAAATTTATCTCTCCTGATCTAAAATATTTTTTATATGGCTTTATAAGTTCGGATATATTTTTACCTGATTTTTTAATAATATTCAATATCTTTATCATTGTGAAAATTCCAGAATCTGCGTAAAAAAATTCCCTAAAGTAAAAGTGTCCCGAAAGTTCAGCGCCAAAAATAGCATCATTTTCACGCATTGCTTGTTTCATAAATACATGTCCGACCCTGTTTTCTATATATTGACCGTTATTTTCCAAAACAGTTTCTTTAAATACTTTACTAATATTAACAGAGCCAATAAATTTACTTTTTTTGTTGTTTAGCAGGTATTCATTGGAGAGTAGGGAAGCTATAACAGAAGAATCAATTTTTTCTCCTTCAGATGTAAAGAAAAATACTCTATCAGCATCTGTATCAAACGCAATTCCTAAATCATACTTTTCTTCTTTTAGTTTTTTAATTAAATCAGAGACATTCTCATCTTTTAATGGGTTGCCTTCATGGCTCTCTTTTTCTCCAACGGAGCATAATGGTGTGATTTTTAAATTTAGCTTTTTTGCTAACTTTTCCACGATGATACTTGAAGCTCCGCATGAAAAATCCATAGCTATTTTAATATTTAAATCAGGTATATCATGTGATAGGAATTCAATATATAAAGATGTAAGATCTTTCTCTATTAAGTCGCCTTTTTTTTCCGATGACTTAAAATTATCCAGCATTACTGAATTTTTAATATCAAGAAGTCCTGAATTTTCTCCAACTGGAGCAGCATATTTTTTTGTTATTTTTAGACCGTTGTATTTTGATGGGTTATGAGAGGCGGTTATCATTATTCCTCCGTCAGTATTTTCTTTATTTACTGCCCAATAAAACATCGGCGTGGTAGTCATACCAATATAAACAACATTAACTCCTGAGTCAATAAGTCCTTTCACAATAGAATTTTTTAAAGATAAAGAGGATTCTCTTGCGTCCATTGCAACTAAAATTGTCTTTGCTTCCAAAAAATTAGCAGTTGCTTTTGCTGTCTTTTCTGCGATTTCTTCATCAAATTCATCTTTATAGATTCCTCTTATGTCGTATGCTTTAAATATTTGATTTATATTTTTTATATTCATAAAAATCTATGTTAATTTTTTATTTACTTTTGGATACCCTTTGAGTATTTATATACCAATTTTCTATTCCAATGAATCTTTTAGATGGCAGTATGATATTTTCTGCTGTAATCCCATTTACTTTTTTATTTACAGGATAGAGGTAGTGTGGGGAATATAAAAATATTGCTGGTAGCTCATCTGATATTATTTCTTGAAATTTTTTAAGTTTTTCAATTCTTGTTTTTTCGTCTAGACTTTGGCGAGCTTCTTCAAGGAGCTTATCAACATCTTTATTAGAATATAGGGCTAAGTTAAGTCCTGGGTCTTTTTTCTGCGATGAATGCCAAAACGCAAATGGATCAGGGTAGTGAGACAGTACTTCCCCGAATATTAAAGAGTCGTATTTTCTTGTTTTTATTACATTCTGCTTAAGATCTTCAATGCCATAATTCTCAACAATTACCTTTACTCCAATTTTAGTCCATTGCTCTTTTATCATTTCAGATGTTTTTACAAGATCTATAAAATCTGATGTTGCTATAGTAATTTCAAGATCAATAGGATCTTTTCCTTTTTCAACTATTTTTTCAAGAATACCATTATTGTCCGTATCTTTCCAGCCAGATGACGCGAGAAGCTCCTTTGCTTTTTCTATGTTGTATTCATACTTTTTAAGTTCATCATTATACTCACGTAGATTTGGAAGTATCGGTGAATCTATTATAGTAGTTTCCCCTAGAAATATACCCTTATTTAAAGCTTCTTTATCAATTGCATGCGCTAGAGCCTGTCTAACTTTCTGATCTGATAGGACAATACTTTGATTTTGATTAAAGAAAATAGAAAAATATTTTGGTATTTTAAAATTATGTATTTTAGTTGAATCATTAAATATTAAATATTTATTTTTTGGTGATGCGCTAGCAACACCGAGAACATCACCTTTTTGGTATGCGTTAATTGCTTGCTCTTCATCATCATAAAAATAAAATATCACTTTATCTATGTATGGTCTTTTTTTGTAATAATTGCCATTTGCTTCAAGATAAAAAGATTTAATTTGTCCTTCCTTATTTTTCACAATCTTCTTTGTCTTATATGGACCTGTGCCTATAGGGTTTAAATTTGCGTTTGCTAATATTATATTTTTTGGATCCACAGGATCCCAAATGTGTTTTGGGATTATACCTAAAGTTGTCTTTTCTAAAAATGGAGCGTAAGTGTTATTTAATGTAAATTTAACAGTGTAATCATCAATTTTTTCCACTTTTATACCTTGCCATGATGGTCTTAGCGGGCTTAAATAAGCTGGATTTATGATGGCAGAGATGGTAAATACCACATCATCTGAAGTGAATTTTTTGCCGTCATGCCATAGGATGTTATCCTTTAAGTAAAATGTATATTCCTTGCCATTTTCTGATATTGCGTAAGATTTTGCAAGTCCAGGAACGATATCTCCATTGGGAGCATATTCCATAATCCCAGAGTATATTAACTCAGAAATATCCCTATCAACATCATTTGATATCATTAAGATTGGATTTATGAATTGTGGTCCGCCAATCAATGCTTCAGAGTATGTATTTCCGTAAGACGGTATTTTATCTGTTTTTGCTATATATATATTCCACAACGATGCAATTCCAAAAAATAAAGATAAGGCTAGAAGTGTAAACACAGAATACTTCTCTTTAGAAGACATTATCTTTGAGAGTTTTTGCCATTGAGGCCATGATGGCCATATGATTTTTTTTGGTTGAGTAGAAATTAAATTTAAAAGTTATAAAAATAAAATAAGGGAATTAAGAATTCCTTTATTTTATTTTGAAAACTTTAAATTAATAGTCTTACAAAAGTTACTCCTATAAATAAAGCGGCGAAAACTATCGTAGCAATAAATAAGAATTTATCAGCTCCTCTTCTTGTTTGGTATATATTTTCTGATCCACCGCTTCCACCCATCATAGAACCACCTCCGCCAGCATTTTTTTGCTGAAGTAATACTACGATGATGAGTAAGATTGATATTATTATTAAGGCTATATTAAACATACTATTCTTCTAATTTATTTTTTTTTTAAATCCTATTGAAATTATGAAATTTATGAATCCTATAAGCAGTGTTGTTAAAATTAGAGAAGATATAGTTAAGAATTCAACTTGCGGAAGCAATTTATCGGCTAACCACAATATGCCCATATTTATAAAAATGATAAAAAGTCCTAAGCTTAAAATAATAAATGGTCCTAATACCAATTTAAGTCCAGGCTTTAAAAATAAGTTAACTAAGGCAATGACGATAGCCGCTATAATAAGTTCTTTATATCCGCCACTCAATGAAAAACCACTTATATAAGAAGAGGCTAGAAATAAGGCTAACGCATTTCCAATTATTAAGATAATAAATTTCATTGCTAATAAATATATCACAATTAAGTTATAAAATCAAGTAATCTTATATAAATACAAATATGAGAGTATATTGTCTATTGCTATTTATCCATTGACATATTTAAGTATAGTTACTACAATAATAAATTGTGATAGTAGATGAACCTTGAAATTTTAATTTTTCTTTTTAAAAAAGGAGATTATTTGTGAAAATTCAAACAATGTCAAAGGCATTGGGTAATGTTGGTGATATTCAAGTTAAAATTTCACCTCATGCTCAAGATGTCAGTGAAGTCTTTACAAACGCCATTCTTGAAGGCTTTGAAAAAGGCTTTGAAAGACAAGAATGGGAGAAACACGCAGAAGAAGTAATTGATGTGTTGGGTGTTGTGAAGAGTAGGACTGGCATATGTAAGGTGTTTGTGCCAGAAAAGAAATTCTATAGGAAAAATAGAAGGGTTGTTCGAGAGTCCGGAGAAGTTTTATTTGAAGTGTTTCGAGCGGATAATGATCGAAATATCTTTTTGATCAAGCCAATGGATTTTTCAGGAGTTTTTGATTTCCTGAAGGAGGACAGTCATGAATGGCACGTGACCATCGGGAATGCGATATTTGGGAAAATATCGCATTATTTTCCGAATAGATATAGAAAGAATGCTATGCGGTTCGTGAGACTTCTGAATGAAGTCTTCTATCCTGTTTATATCACCAACAAAACAAACAGGAAGAAGTAGAATGAAAAATTATAAGGCTTGGCGGTGTATTATCTCCGCCAGGCTATTTTTTATTCTTTTAAAAATCCTTCCCCTCTTAATTTTTTATGAAATGTGATTGCAAATCTATGAGCTTCATCTCTTATTTGTTGAAAGAAAAATTTAATTTCTTCAGGCATCTCTTTTGTCGGTTTAGGTATTGATATATTTGGGATATGTATTTCTTCATTTCTTTTTGCCAGTGAAATTATGAGATCTTTTTTGTTCGCTATGCTTTTTACAGCATTAAGCTGAGTTATTCCTCCATCTAGAATTATTAAGTCTGATTTTGGCCAATCTTTTCTTTTTAATCGCCTCATTAAAACCTCTTTCATCATTTTTGGGTCGTTTGGCTCATCTCCGGAAAATTTTATCTTAAATTTCCGATACTCTCTTTTGTCTGGTATCCCATTTGTAAATACAACCATAGATCCTACAGCATACTTTCCGGATATATTAGAAATATCGTATGCCTCAACTCTTGAAATTATTTTCTTCGTATTTAAGAGATTTTGAATAAACTTTTCCGCTTTTTGCCAATCTATATCAGCTCTTCTCATATTTTTAAATTCTGAGAGTGTATATTTATGTTCAAATATTTTTTTTATATTTTCTATCTGCTTTTTTACTTTGCCTGCCTTTTCAAACATCTCTTTTTTTGCATATTTAATCATCTCTTTTTCAAGGTTTTTTAGCAGTGATTTTTTTTCTCCTTTTAAAATTTCTTTAATATATTTTATATTTTTCCTTACTATTGTTTTTATTTCAGGATAAATACACGGGGTCCTAAAGGACTGCTGTTTGTAATCAATCGCTTCACTCTTGAACAAACAGGGAGCCCTAAAGGACTGCTGTTTGTAATCAATCGCTTCACTCTTGAACAAACAGGGAGCAGGGCATCTTCCAAGATGATATTGAAGACAAGCTTTTTTTGGCAGTTTTATGCAGTGCCTATACGGAAATATCTTTCTAAGCAATTTAAGAGTTTCTTTTATGGCAAATCCATCAGTAAATGGTCCGATATATTGAGTTTTCAGGTTATTGGTTATAGGTTTTAGAGGTTGGTGTGTTATGAATATTCTCGGGTATTCTTCTTTTGTTATACCGACAAAAAAGTAATTTTTATCATCACGCATTAAGACATTATATTTCGGATTATATTTTTTAATATAATATGCCTCTTGTATTAATGCATCTATCTCAGATTCGCATACTAAAACATCTATATCAAATGTATTATCAATCAGATTTTTTGTTTTAAGTGATTGTTTGGTATTTTTTTGAAAATATTGCGATACTCTGTTTTTTAAAATAGATGCTTTTCCAACATAAATTATCTTTTCATTTTTATCTTTGAAAAAATATACACCTGAGGATTTTGGGAATTTTTTAGCTTTTTCTTTTAAATTTATCATATTATTAAAAATACATTATCTCTATTAATATGTTTTTATATAATTTTATATTTTATGATAAAATCGTGTATATTTCAAGTAGATAATTTTACTTTATTTTTTTGGTATTTACAAAGTAAAAAATATCTGCTATACTCAAACGTATTAAAATTATCCTAAAAATATGTTCAGTATAATAGAAACTGGCGGAAAGCAATATAAGGTATCAGTTGGCAATAGAATAAAAGTTGAATATCTTGAGGGTGAAGAGGGTTCAAAGATTATTTTTGATAAGGTTTTGCTTATGTCATCAGATAACAATGAGACAAAAATAGGTGAGCCTTACATAAGTGGAGCTAAAGTTTCAGGAGAGATAATCAATCAAGGAAGAGATAAGAAAAAGATATCTTTAAGATATAAACCTAAAAAAGGAGTAAGAGTGAAAAGGGGACATAAGCAACCTCATACAGAGATTAAAATTACAGAGATTGAATAAAACTTAAAACAAAAACCTCGATGATCTCGAGGTTTTTGTTTTAAGACTTACTTTCTATTTTCAAATGCATGCGAGAGAGTGCTTTGATCGGCATATTCAAGCTCATCACCAGAGGATAGACCTCTTCCTAAAGATGTTATTTTAATTTCAAGCTTTTTTAGTTCCTTTTCTAAATATAAAGAGAGAGCGTTTCCTTCAGTTGTTGGATTAGTCGCTAATATAATTTCAATATTTTCTATACCATCTTTTTTTAAATTTCTTATTCTGTCAATTAGTTTTTCTATGCTTTTTGGCATCTCATCTTTTTTCAATATATCTATATCTTCTCCAACTATATGATACATACCTAAAAATACGCCTATATTTTCAATGCTCTTTATTTCAATCTCTTTTTGAATGATGCATATTTGTGATTGTTTTCGGCTTGTATTTAAACAGATATCACATTGATTCTTTTCGTTTTCTCTCTCGTAGCTTAAAAAGCATTTTTGGCAAAGTTTTACATTTTTTTTTAATAAAAGAAGATTTCTCGCAAGTGTATTTGTTATATCATTAGGTTTTTTGAGGAGATAAAATGCGATTCTTGAGGCTTGTCTTGGTCCAATAGAAGGGAGTTTAGCAAGAGAATCTATTAAGTTTTGAATTGATTTAGAATACATCTTTTGGCAGGTTTTCACTTGATAATTCTTTAGATGATCCTTGATAGTCATCTGATGATAGATTTTCAAAGGTTGCTCTATCTTGATCAAAGTAAAGTGAAGCTATGCCTAAGGGGCCGTTTCTATGTTTTGCAATGATAATATCAGCTTCATTTTTTCTTTCTGTATTTTCTCTATCCTTATCTTCTCTGTATATAAACATAACAACATCAGCATCTTGTTCTATTGATCCTGAATCTCGTAAATCGGATAATTTAGGTATTCTTGCTGTTCTCTGTTCTACTGCGCGAGAAAGCTGGGAAAGCGCAAGTACTGGAATATTAAGTTCTCTGGCAAGTCCTTTGAGTGCTCTTGATATTTCGCTGATTGCTTGCACCGGTGAATCATTTGGATTTCTTGGTTGGATAAGTTGAAGATAATCAATAACGAGAAGTCCTAATCCATGTTCTGCTTGAAGTCTTCTTGCCATTGTTCTCATCTGTAATATATTTGGAGTGGAAGATTCTTCAAAAAATATTGGCGCGTTGGAGAGTGTTCCTAAAGCATCACTTATACGAGTAAAGTCATTATATTCTCCATCCATTGATAAATTACCGGTTCTCAGCTTCCACAAATCAACTCTAGCTTCAGTTGCTATAAGTCTATCTACTAATTGTTCGCTGGACATTTCAAGAGAGAATATGCCAACTGGAATATTATTTTTTGCCACATTTAAGGCAATATTTAAAGCTAAAGATGTTTTACCTAAGGAGGGTCTTGCGGCTAGAATCACTAAGTCTGAATTTTGGAGTCCAGATAGAAGATTATCTATTTTTTTAAATCCTGTTGGCACACCTCTCATTGTGTGGTCATTTTGGTGTAGTTTTTCTATTCTCTCAAAAGCGGCATCCAATGTGTTTTTTACATGAGAAAATGATTGAGAAAGCGAGTTTTGAGTAATGCCAAAAATATTTCTTTCAGCCTCATCAAGGAGCATATCTATATCTTCATCTTCTCTGTATCCAAGCGATGATATACTGTAAGACACAGAGATCAAATCTCTCAAAACTCTTTTTTTGTAAACAGTTTTTGCGTATGAAACAACATGAGCGGGTGTGGCAATGGAGTTTACTAAGCTTGATAAATAGCTTGCCCCGCCAATCTCATCTAGCTGTTTCTTATCTTTCAATCTGTTTTTAACAGTTAAAACATCAATAGGCTCTTGATCATGATATAAGTCAAGCATCGCTTCATATATGAGTTTGTGTGATTTTTTATAAAAATCTTTAGGAGTTACAACATCTGCTATTTTAATCATTGACTCTTTATCAAGCAGGATTGAGCCCAATACAGATTGCTCAGCCTCAATGCTGTGAGGCGGAATTCTATCATTTGAAATTGTTTGTTTATTTTCTTGCGCCATAATGTTTTTATAATAACTTGAAAGAAAGCGCAAGTCAAAAATAATAATATTTTACAAAAGAGTCCTTTATTTTAGAGGGTTTTTGATAATATGTTAATAAGCTGTTTATATTTTTTTGAGTTTTGGTCCTTCAGGAGTATCTTCTATTTTATAACCTCTTTTTTCTATCGCATCTCGTCTTTCATCTCCCTCTTTCCACTGTTTATTTTTTCTGAGCTCATCTCTCTCTTTTGCTAGATTAATTAAATCTTCCGGAATAAGCTCTTTCTTCGCGATTAATATTTTTATTCCAAATATCTTTTCAAAATTTTTAAGAAATTGCGCGATATTTTTTTTGTCCATATTTGAGATGCTGTAAGAGTCAATTTTAGCGTTTGTATAGTTGATAAGCTCAAACAAAGAGGCGATCGCTCTTGGAGAATTAAAGTCATCATCCATATGTTTAAAAAATTCTTTGATAAATTTTTGAACTTTTAAGTCGTCGGTATCTTTATTAGATTTATGATTTCTAATTCTTTGCGCAAAAGTAGAGATTTTTTCCAATGTATTCTTTGCCTGTTCTTTAAGTTTTTCAGAATAATCTATCGGTGATCGGTAATGAGCAGAGAGCATCATAAATCTAATAATGGAAGGATTTTCTTCTGAAAGAAGTTCTTTTGCTGTTA